>CAZKYG010000276.1:0-5719 GCA_964556915.1 uncultured Gemmatimonas sp. | reverse complement strand
CGCCCCGCGCCCAGCACCGGCAACGTGCACGTGCGAGACCTCCCGAGCACCCCGACCCGCGTCCCTCCCGGTTCCCCGCCAGATCTAGGCTGCTGCGGCGCGGGGCAGCAGCACCCGCACCGTCGTCCCCACCCCCAGCTTGGACGTGATGCCGATTCGCCCGCCCGCCTGCGACACGATGTGCTGGCAGGTCGCGAGGCCCAGGCCCGTGCCCCGGCCGACGTCCTTGGTCGTGAAGAACGGCTCGAACGATCGCGCCATCACCTCTGCGCTCAGGCCCGTGCCCGGGACGCGCACGGAACTCTCCACCCAGCCGAGCGCTGGCATGGCGTCCACGTGGCCGGATTCGCGGTCCACCGGCGTCGGGACCGTCACGCAGGCCACCGTGATGAGCGCGATGCCGCCCTCGGGCATCGCGTCGCGCGCATTCAGCACGAGGTTGGCGAACACCTGCTCCAGCTGGCCGCGGTCCGCGCGCACCCATGCCGGTTCCGCCGACGGGCGCACGTCGATCCGCACGCGGTCGCCCACGGCGTGGCCGAAGAGCCGCGCCAGGTCGCGCACGGCCGCGTTCACCTCGATCGGCACCACCGTCGTGGGCTGCTGCTGCCGCGTGAACGAGAGCAGCTGGCGCGTGAGCGTGGCCGCGCTGTGCGTCGCCTGCAGGATGGAGCTGACCGAGGCGTCGAGCGGTTCGCGCAGTTCCGCTTCGTGCAGGATCTGTGACTCCACCGAGATCACGGCGAGCAGGTTGTTGAAGTCGTGCGCCACGCCGCTGGCCAGGCGTCCCACGGCCTCGAGCTTCTGTGCCTGGACGTACCGGCGTTCCGTCTCGCGCAGCTGCGTCACGTCTTCCACGAGGAACACCGCGCGCACCACGGCGCCGGCGTCGTCGCGCACGGGAAACGACCGCCGGCGCAGCCAGCGATCCGCGCCGTCCGGGCGCACGAGGCGGAACTGCACTTCGGCCGCCGAGCCCGCGCCCGTGAGGCGCCATGCCTCGTCCACGCGCGCCCGGTCGTCGGGGTGGATGGCGTCACGGACCGCCACGGGGTCGTACGTGGCGCCGCGTGCGCATCCCCACATCGCGCCCCAGCTCGGGCTCGCGTACACCGCCTGCCCGGTGGCCGCGTCCACGATCAGGAACGCCTCGTTCGCGTTGTCGGCGATCTGCCGGAACCGGTCCTCGCTGCGGCGCAGGTCGGCGATGGCGCGCGCGCGATCGGCCACCACGGCCGCGGGAACCAGCGACGACACCGCCGCCAATGCGAGGAAGGTGAACACGTCGAGCAGTTCCACCTGCCGCGACGCCGCCGTCGTGCCCACCACCAGGTCGCCCGCCAGGGCGTAGCCGATCGTCACCGCCGCCACGCCGAGCGTGGAGACCACGGCCCCGGTCGGGCCGAGCCGCAGGCCGGCGGCGATGAGCACCGGCACCACGAGAAACGCGCGGCTCTCGATGCCCGGCACCACCGCGCCGTCCTGGCGCTGCAGCACGAAGAGCGCCACGAGGGTGGCGAGCGCCACGAATGCCGCGTGCTCCACGAGGCCGCGGCGCGTGGCGTCCTCGCGCGTCTCCCACCAGTGCACGCCGCACACCACCGCGGGCGCCAGCGTCAGCATCCCGAGGCCGTCGCCCGCCCACCAGGTGAGCCACGCGTGCGGGAACGACGGCTCGTAGTAGCTCGTCAGCACCGTCGCGCCCAGGAGCGCGGTGACGGCGTTGCTGCCGAGCCCGGCGCCGAACAGCACGGCCCCCACCTCGCGCAGCGAGACCATGCGGACGCGCGGCCCGGCGATCCGCCGGACCACGAGGGCCGCGACGTACTCCTCCACCGTGTTGGCGAGGCTGCCGGTGACGGCGAGCGCGAACGGCGCCCCGTGCGTGCCGTCCACGAGCACGTTGGCGAGAAATCCGCCCACGAGCGCGGCGCGCCAGTCCTGGCGGTCGAGCACGAGCAGTGCGCCAAGCATGATGCCGGCGGGCGGCCAGATGATCACCACCTGCGACGGGTGCAGCCGGATCTCGTAGCCCACGTACGCCGCGAGCGCGACGGTCACCAGCGCGCCCAGCCCGACGACCAGCGTGCGACGTGGTGTGCCGGGCGCGCCGATGGCCAGTGACATGGCCCGATGTTAGGCCGCCGCGCCGCTCCCGGGAAGAGGTAAACGGCCGATTAAGTCGTTGCAGCGACAGGAGGAAACGCACGCGGCGCGGAGTGGTACGAAACAGTAGCCCCCCAACTGGACGGTACTTCCCACAGGAGCCATTCACATGAAGATCCGATTCGATCGTCTGCGCCGCGCGGGAGTGTTCGCCGCGGTCTTCATCGCCGGGGTGCTGTTTGCGTCGAAGATGGACTGGACGATGTCCGCGCACGCACAGCTGCCCGCCCCGAGCGCCGCCCGCCTCGCCTCCGGGCCCCCGGACTTTGCCGATGTCGCCGCCCGCGTGACGCCCGCCGTGGTGGCCATCCGCGCCGAACACGATGCGCGCCCCGCCGCGCGCCGCGCACAGCCCCGCGGACGCCAGCAGCAACCGCAGCAGATGCCCGGCATGCCGCAGGAGTTCCAGCGGTTCTTCCAATTCGATTTCCCGAACGCGCCAGACGCGCGGCCCGACGACGGGCCGGCGGTGGCCACCGGCTCGGGCTTCCTCGTGAGCAAGGATGGCTACATCCTCACGAACAACCATGTCGTGGACGACGCCGACCGCGTCACCGTCGGCCTGCCGGACCGCCGCGAGTTCACGGCCAAGGTCGTGGGCCGCGACCCGCAAACCGACGTGGCCGTCCTCAAGATCTCCGGCGCGAACCTGCCGGAGCCGCTTGCCCTGGGCGACGACAACCAGGCGCGCGTGGGTGACTGGGTGCTCGCCGTGGGCAACCCGCTGCAGCTCAACTTCACGGTCACGGCCGGCATCGTGAGCGCCAAGGGCCGCACCAACGAGCTGCGCAGCCTCAACGACAACCAGTACGCGATCCAGGACTTCATCCAGACCGACGCCGCGATCAACCCCGGCAACTCGGGCGGACCGCTCGTGGACGGGCGCGGCAACGTCATCGGCATCAACAGCGCCATCGAGAGCCCGACGGGCACGTACGCCGGGTACGGGTTCGCGATCCCGATCACGCTCGCCAAAACGGTCATGGACGACCTCATCGCCCACGGCCACGTGCGCCGCGCGATCCTCGGCGCGTTGATCTCCGAGGTGACGCCCGAGGACAAGGACGTGGCCAAGCTCGACAAGATCGCCGGCGTGAAGGTGCAGGACTTCAGCCCGGCCGACGCCAGCCCCGCCAGGGAGGCCGGCATCCAGCGCGGCGACATCATCGTCTCCGCCGACGGCAAGCCGGTGAGCCGCGTGGCCGAGCTGCAGCGCCTCATTCGCACCAAGGCGCCGGGCGACAAGATGACGTTCGACGTCGTGCGCTACGGCGCGCACCACGACTACACGGTCAAGCTGGGTGAGGCGCCGTCCGACGGCGCGAGCGTGGCCGCCGACGACGGCAACGACAGCAGCGACGGCGACGAGGCCGGCGCCACGGTCGCCGCGAAGTCCATCGGCGTCACCGTCACGCCGATCACGGCCGACGTGCGTCAGTCGGACAACATCAAGGCGGCCGTGCACGGCGTGTACATCTCGAAGGTCGCGCCGGGCGGCCCCGCGGAAGGCAAGCTCATCCCGGGCGACGTGATCACCGAGGTGATCTTCCCGAAGCCGGCGACGACGGTTCGCACCGGCGCGGACCTGCAGGAGGCGCTCCAGCACGCCACGTCGGGCGGGTACGTCGGCCTGCTGGTGAGCCGGCGGTCGGATGCGCAGGGCAACCGGTCCACCGCGGTGGTGAACCTCAAGCTGGACAAGTAGCGCCGCTCGACAGTCTGGCCGGCGGCCCGACGCCTCCGCACCACGCGGCGTCGGGCCGTCGGCGCAATGCGCGCGCTCCGGGCTCCGGCCGCACGCCGGGAGCCGTGCGCTAAATTGCACGCGTGTCCCGTGAACTGATCGACCTGGCCCCGCCGCAGGAGCGCGCCGTGCTCGTCGGTGCGCCGCTCAAGCGCAGCAACGCGCGCCACGCCGCGCACGAACATCTCGATGAGCTCGGCCGCCTCGCCGACACGGCGGGCGCGCACGTGGTCGGCACGCTCACGCAGCACATTGACCGGCCCGACCCGTCCACCTACATCGGCAGCGGCAAGCTCGGCGAGCTGAAGGCCCTCGTCGCCGAGACCGATGCGACGGTGGTCATCTTCGACGACGAGCTCTCGCCCGCGCAGGGCAAGAACCTCGAGGGCGAAGTGGCGAAGCGCGTGATCGACCGCGCCGAACTGATCCTCGACATCTTCGCGCTCCGCGCGCGGAGCAGCGAGGCGAAAATGCAGGTCGAGCTCGCGCAGCTCGAGTATTCGCTGCCGCGGCTGCGCAACCTATGGACGCACCTGGAGAAGTTCCGTGGCGGCATCGGCGTGCGCGGCCCGGGCGAAACCCAGCTCGAGACCGACCGGCGCCTCGTGGGCCACCGCATCGCGCTCCTCAAGCAACGGCTCGCGGAAGTCGAAAAGAGCCGCGTCGAGCAGCGCAAGGGTCGCAAGGCGACCTTCCGCGCCGCACTGGTCGGTTACACGAACGCCGGCAAGAGCAGCATCCTGCGCGCCATGGCCGGCGGCGACGTGTTCGTCGAGGACCGGCTCTTCGCCACGCTGGACCCGCTCACGCGCGAGGTCGCCCTCGGTGACACGCACGTGCTGCTCACGGACACCGTCGGGTTCATCCGCAAGCTGCCACACCATCTCGTCGCCAGCTTCCGCGCCACGCTCGAGGAAGTGCGCGAAGCCGACCTCCTGCTCCATGTGATCGACGCGTCGAACCCCACCTGGGAAGAGCAGCGGCTGGTGGTGGATGACGTGCTCGCCGACCTCGGGGTGCACGAGAAGGCGGTGCTGCACGTGTTCAACAAGGTTGACCGCCTGCCGCCGGCCGAACGCGACGCGATCGAGGCGCGCATGCGGGAACTGCTGCCCGACTCGGTGTTCGTGAGCGCGAAGGCGGAGCAGGGGATGGCGCCGCTCGGCGAGGCGCTGCTCGCCGCGATGCGTCGGGACCGGCCGGTGGTGGAGATCCGCATCCCACCGTCCGACGGCCGGCGGCTGGCCGCCATCCATCGCGCCGGCGAGGTCGTGGGCACGGAGATGGACGAGGCGACGGGCGAGCTGGTCGTGCGGGCGCGGCTCGACGCCGCGGCGGCGGGACGGTTCGGCGTGAACTAGCGGTAAAGGGGGCTGGGTGCTCCGGAGGACCCGCAGGTGCTGCGTGCCGGTCCTGGGCGAGGACCGAACCGGGCACCGGCACCGCGCACCCGTCCGTCCTGCCGAGCACCCAGTACCCAGTCCCGGCCCGGAACCGATCACCGTGCTTTCACGGTAAAAGGGGTCTGGGTGCTCCGGAGGACGTGCAGGGACTGCGTGCCGGTCCTGGGCGAGGACCGCGCCGGGCACCGGCACCGCGCACCCGTCCGTCCTTCCGAGTACCCCAGTACCCAGTCCCGACCCGGAACCGATCACCGTGCTTTCACGGTAAAGGGGTCTGGGTGCTCCGGAGGACGTGCAGGGACTGCGTGCCGGTCCTGGGCGAGGACCGAACCGGGCACCGGCACCGCGGACCCGTCCGTCCTGCCGAGCACCCAGTACCCAGTCCCGACCCGGAACCGATCACCGT
>CAZKYG010000275.1:0-7293 GCA_964556915.1 uncultured Gemmatimonas sp. | reverse complement strand
CGAACACGCCCGCGCCGAGGGCCGACGCCGCGATGGCGACGGTGGAGTAGTTGCCGTCGTCCACGTTGCGTACGAGCATCAGGGCGTTGGAGCCGTACACGAACGAGTACCAGTCGTGCCACACACCCCACGAGCCGAAGTAGAGGCACGGCAGGATCGCGAGCGCGGCGCCCACGCCCACGGCCACCAGCGCGGCCGGCACGAACGTGCGTCGGCCGTGGCGCAGCGCGAGGTGGACCGCGATGCACGCCGTGACAAGCGTGATGTTGGGCTTGGCGAGCGTGAGCCCCACGAGTGCGGCGAGCACCACGGCGCACAGGGCCACCGCGCGCGCGCCGCCGGTGTCGGCGTGGCGGGTGCGCAGCGCGCGGGCGCACGCGAGCATCACGGCGAGCACGGCGAACTGCACGCTCCCCAGGTTGGCCACACGCAGGTCCGAAACGAACGGCTGGTAGCCGATGAGCGAGATGAGGGCGATGAACGACGCGCTGAAGAAGTCCACGCCGTAGAGCTGCGCGAGCAGCACGCACGCGGCAACGAACGCGATCACCTGCACCGCCTGATACGTCGAGAGCGTGCCGGAATAGGGGCCCGCCATGGGGCCGAAGATCGTATAGAGGAGCGGCGATCCGGTGTAGTCCGGCACGCGCCAGTAGGTGGCGACCTGTTGCAGCTTGGGATCGCCGCTGGCGGCGACCAGTTCGCGCACCTTGGCGAGGTATCCGTCGCCATTGCGCCACGGGTCGCCGAGCGCGGGGCCGGCCGCGTGCAGCGCGGCGCTCACGCCCCAGACGTTGTAGAAGTCCACGCCGACGTTGGTGGCCACGCGCTGTGCCGTGGAGACGAGCGTCGGCGCGGCGAGGAGGACCAGGATGAGCAATTGGACCGTTCGTGAGACGCGCGGGGCGTCCCGCTGCCGGACCAGTTCGCCGCCGGCGCCGCCGGCCTCGTTGTTGAGGCGCGGGGCGCGTCGCGGCGGCATGGCACTGAGACACAGGGTGCGCGCAAACCGTTCCTTCGCCGTGCGGTTAACGGCGACGGGCGCGCGGGCCGGCCACGCGCGCCCGCCGCACCGGCGGCGCGCCCTCGCGGGGCGCGCCGTTCGTTCCGGTCAGCCGCCCCTGGAACCCGTGGCGGCGCCCGTGGTCATGATCTCGCGGAACGCCGACGCGAAGCGTGCCATTTCGTCGGCGTTGCCCACGGACACGCGGAGGTGCTCCATCATCGGCGGGAACGGCCGGCCCACGAGCACCTTCCGCTTGGCGAACTCGTCGATGACCGGTTGCACGGGCCGCTTGAGGTGCACCATGAAGAAGTTCGTTTCCGAGGGGATCGTCTCGTAGCCGATCGACGCGAGGTCGGCCATGGCCTTCTTGCGCAGTTCGAGGGTCACCTTCTTCACGCGCGCCTGTTCGGCGGTGTCGCGGAGGGCGGCGGCGCCGGCCCACTTCACGAGCGCGTTGATCGTGCCCGTCTGGTGCGCGCGGAGGCGCTGGGCGATCTCCGGCGTGGTGACCGCGTACCCCAGCCGCATGCCCGCGAGCGCCGCGATCTTGGAGAACGTGCGCGTGACGATGACCGGCCGGCCCTCGAGCGCGTAGCTCGTCGAGCTCGCGTACTCGCTGTCTTCCACGAAGTGGTGGTACGCCTCGTCGATGAGCACCGGCACGTCTTCCGGGATCTCGTCGAGGAGGTGCTTGATCTCCTTTTTCGTGACGATGCGACCCGTGGGGTTGTTCGGGTTGCAGAGGTAGATGAAGCCTACGTCGCGGTAGTGCTTCTTGGTGGCGTCGATGATCGCCGGAATGTCCTGCCGGTAGTCCGGGAGGAGCGGGATCTTGATGGCGTCGGCCTTGATGGTGGTGGCCTGCTGGTACACCGAGCCGTACGACGGGTCGGAGCCGATGACGCGCTTGTCGGTGCCCGTCAGGTAGCTGAGGCCCACGACATCGAGGATCTCGCCGGATCCCGCGCCCATGACAATGTGTTGTCCCTTGGCGCCGTGCAGCTCGGCGATGGCCTGGCCGATGTCGTCGTCGGGGTAGCCGTAGCGATTGGCGAACTTGAAGGCGTGCTGCATGGCCTGCATGACGGACTCGTAGGGTCCGTACGGGTTCTCGTTGAAGTTGACCTTGGCGAACGAGTCCCAGTCGGCCTCGGACTGCTTGGCGCGCTGCTGGAGCATGGGCAGCGACTTGTACTGCGTCCACGCGGCCAGCTCGTTCGGTGAGAGCGCGAGCGCGCCGGCGGTGGCGGCGGCGCCGCCGAGGAAGCGGCGGCGGGAAACGGAGCCCTGGAAATCCATGGTGCTGCCCCCGGGGGAGTGGGAGGGAGAGGCGCTGCCTTGGGTAGAGATACTATAGAAGACGGGGCCGCGGGGCCAGCGCGGGGGCGGCCGGAACGCCTGGCATCGCCCGGATCTCGCCCGGATCCCGCCGGATTGCGCCTTGCCTGCGCCTCGCCGCGGCGGCACCATCATGGACGCTCGATCGTGCCCACCCGACGCCGAGGAGCACCGCTGATGACCAAGGTCACGCCGTTCCTGATGTTCAACGACCAGCTCGAGACGGCGATCGCCTTCTACACGGCCACCTTCCCCGGCTCCGAGATCCGGAACGTCGCACGCACGGGCACGGACGGCCCGGTCACCTCCGCCGAGTTCGTCGTCGGCGGCCAGGTCTTCATGGGCTACAACGGCGGCTCGTACTTCTCCTTTTCCGAAGGCTTCTCGCTCTACGTGGACTGCGAGAACCAGGCCGAGGTCGACGAGTACTGGGACAAGCTGGTCAAGGCCGGCGCGACGCCCACCGCGTGCGGCTGGATCAAGGATCCGTTCGGCCTCTCGTGGCAGATTGTCCCGCGACGGTTCATGGAGCTGATCCGCGACAGGAATGCGACGAAGGTGAAGGCCGTGATGAACGCCATGATGACGATGGTCAAGCTCGACGTTGCGGCGCTCGAGAAGGCCTACGACGAAGCGTGACGCCTCCGAGGGAACTCCTGACGAGCCGTGCGCTGCAGCTCTCCGTCACGCGCGCCGTACGCGACGCGGGCGACTTCCGAGCGATGGCCTCGACCGTGAACGCGTTGAGACTGGCGGCCGGCTTCGCGTCGCTCGGTTCCCTCCTCCTTGGCGGTGCGATCGCCGCGCAACATGCGCCGGAGCGTCCGGCCATCCTGCGGCGCGAGTTCGTGTCCGATACGCTGAGCGCCCCGAGCGTCCACGCCTCGACGATCGTCGCCGTCCCCGGCGGGCTCCTCGCGGCGTGGTTCGGCGGCAGTCACGAGGGCGCGAATGACGTCGGCATATGGGCGTCGCGCTTCGTGGACGGACGCTGGACGGAGCCGGCCGAGATCGCGGTTTGTGTTGGGCCCGACGGTTCGCGCACCGCGTGCTGGAATCCCGTGCTCTTCGCCGACGCCCGCGGCGCGATCCGCCTCTTCTACAAGTCCGGTCCCGGCCCGGCGCGCTGGTGGGGCATGGCGCAGTACTCGACCGACGCCGGGCGGTCGTGGTCCACCGCCGAGCGCCTGCCGCCCGGCGTGCTCGGCCCGATCAAGAACAAGCCGGTGATGCTCGCCGCCGACACGATCGTCAGCGGCAGCAGTACCGAGTCCACCGCCAACCCGAGCTCGTGGCGCGTGCACTTCGAACGCTCGACGGATGGCGGCCGCACCTGGACGATCGTGCCGGCCGAGCAACGCATCGACGCGATCCAGCCGAGCATCCTGGTTCACGCCGACGGTCGGCTCGAGGCCGTGGGGCGCACGCGGTCCGGGCGCATCTTCGAAACCTGGTCCGCCGACCGTGGGGCGCATTGGTCCGAGCTGGCGCTCACCGCCCTGCCGAACCCCAACTCCGGCCTCGACGCCGTCACCCTGCGCGACGGCCGCCAGCTCATCGTGTACAACCACACGTCGAACGGACGGTCGCCGCTGAATGTCGCGGTGTCCCGCGACGGCAAGTTGTGGGAGGCCGCGGTGGTGCTCGAGGACGAGCCGGGCGCGGAGTTCTCGTATCCGGCCGTCATCCAGACCGCTGACGAGCTGGTCCACATCACGTACACGTGGAAGCGCCGGCGCATTCGCCATGTCGTGATCGACCCGGCCCGGCTCCGCACCACGCCGATGCCCGCCGGTCGGTGGCCGCCAGCCGTCCGTTGAGCGTCGCTACGGCTTGGGCATCGTCAGCGGCACGAACGTTCCGGCGTCGATCGTTCCATTGGTGACGGTGTAGAGCGAGAAGCCCGACGGCATCACCACCGGCCCGTAGTCGTTGGGCCCCACGATCGCCGCACTGATCTCGACCCGGAGCGGGCCGCGCGCCGTCTGGAACGCCAGCTTCTCGGCCACGTGCATGTGCCCGCCGAGGACGAGCGGCAGCGCCCGCCCCTTGAACGCGTCGAGCACGGCGAGCGTGTTCGCGCCCACGTGGCGGAACGTGGGTCCGGACTTCGGGTGCGCGACGCTGGCCACGAGGGCCAGGTCGAGGTAGCCGGTCAGCGCCTCCAGGCCCGACGCCAGCGGAATGTGGGAGAACACCACAACCGGCGCCGCCGCCGGGAGCGTCGCGACGTCGCGATGCAGCCACGCGAGCTGCAGGCTGTCCACGCCACCGTAATACGCCGAGTCGTCGGGCTGCACGGTGTCGAGCCCGATGAAGTGCACGCCACCGTAGTTGAACGAATAGTACTCCGGCCCCATGTACAGCCGGTACATGCCGCGGTTGTACAGCGGGTGCGTGGCGGGCACGTGCGACCGGCTCGGGATGATGCCGAAGTGATCGTGGTTGCCGGGCACGGTCCAGTACGGCGCGCGCAGCTTCATCTCCGAGAGGAACTGCTCGAAGAACCGGCGCGCGCGCGGCTCCTGCTGGCTCATCGAATCGAAGATGAGGTCGCCGGCGATCAGCGTGAGCGCGGGCGCGATCGAGTCGTCGAGCTGCGCGAATCGCCGCACGCGATCGACGTGCGCACTGTCGATGTGCGTGTCGGACGCGTGGATGAACCGGAACGATCGCGGCTGCCGGTCGGCGTGAAGCCCGAAGCTGATCGAGTCGCTGCCGCCCACCGCGCGCCACGACGCGCCGACCGTCCGCCAGTCGGTGGGCACCGACACGAAGACGATGGTCTTGTCGTCGGCGGGGAGGCGGTATCGCCCGGCGGCGTCCGTCGTGACGACGTCCAGCTGGTTGGAGACGACGACCCCCGCGACGGGCCGCTCGTTGGCGTCCAGCACGCCGTTGCCGTTGGCGTCGTTGAACACCACGCCGTGAACGGTGCGCTGAGCATGGATCGGGACGGCGATGAGCGCCAGCATCGCGGCGCAGGCCATGAAGGGTTTCATGGGCGAAAACTGTCCGGACCGACGCGCCGGCGACATACCACCTGCCGGCTGATCCCCGGACCGCCGAGCGCAGATCGCCCACGAGGGTGTCCGAACCGATCGGTCCGGACGACTTTCCGGCAGCGAACCCTCACGTTGGGGGCGTTCACCGCCGGCGCCGAGCCGGCTGAGTACCTCCCCGATCGAGGATTTCCCGATGATTCGCCGTATTCGCACCGCCGCCACCGCGCTGCTTGCCGTGGCGATTCCGCACACCGCCCTCCGCGCGCAGGACCACCACGGGCACCTGCACGTGAGCAATCGCTGGAAGGAGTGCTCCATCCAGCTCGACCCGTCGCTCACCCCGGCGGCGTGGAAGCAGTTCACCGAGGAGGCGGGAATCGTCGCCTACTTCCGGCCCATCGCGGATGCACGCCCGATGGGCAGGGGCCGGTTCGACCTGTCGATGATGCAGTACAAGACCAGCATCGACGACGCCGCCCCGGCCTGGAACGACACCTTCGTCCATCCGGACTCGACGCATTGGCTCTTCGAGGGCGACGGGCTCAAGTTCCCGGGCCTCGTGGGGCGCTACGGACTCACCGACCGCACGGATGTGGGCGTGTACTTCACGCAGAGCCCCGGCGCCAACTACGGCTTCTACGGCGCCGAGGTGCAGCATGCCTTCATGGATCCGCGTGAGAGCGCGTGGGGCGTGGCTGCCAGGATCAGCGCCGTCTCGCTGTTCGGGCCCGACGACGTGGACCTGACGGTGGCGGGGTTCGACGTGCTCGCGAGCCGCACGATCCGGTTCAACGGCTGGGCATCGGTGTCGCCGTATGCCGGCTGGTCGAGCTACCTCTCGCACTCGCACGAGAAGTCGCCGGTGGTGGACCTCGCCGACCAGACGGCGGCGGGCTCGTTCGGCACGATGGGCGCCACGGTGCAGCTGTCGTGGATGAAGATCGGCGTGGAGTACAACGCGGCGAAGGTGCGGTCGACGTCGCTGAAGATCGGGTTCGGCACGTAGGCCCGCCCGTCCGCGGGTGCAGCGCCGTCCGGCTCCGGCCGGGCGGCGTTGTAATTTCCCGCGAATGGGCGGCCTCACCCTCGACTGGATCCAGCTGGCCTCGGCGCTGGGGGCGATGCAGGGCGCGCTGCTGATCGGCGCGCTCGTGGCGCAGAAGCGGAACCGCACGGCGAACCGCCTCCTGGCCGTGCTGATGGCGACGTTCACGATCTACCTGGCGCAGGGCGTGTACTACGCCACGGGGCTGTACCGCGCGTTTCCTCACCTGACGGGCATCGCGACGTTCACCCCGTGGACGTTCGGCCCGCTGGTTTACCTCTACGCGCGCGCCGCGAGCGACCGCGCGTGGCGCTTCACGGCGCGCGAATGGCTCCACTTCGTTCCCGTGGCCGTCGCCCTCGCGCTTGCGGTGCCGACATTCGCGCTCAGCGCCGCCGCGAAGCTGGCCATGCTCGACCAGATCCTCACGGGCGCACGGCGGCCGCCGCTCGCGTGGCTCGACCCGCTCAAGTACCTGTCCGGCATCGCCTACTCCGCTGCGACGGTGCGCTACCTGCGCGACCACCGCCGCCGCGTGCTCGATAGCTACTCCAACACGGCGCGGGCGAACCTGACATGGCTCCTCTGGCTCGCGGGCGGCGCCGCCGCGATCTGGGTGCTGGCCACGGTCGTGCGCGTCGGCGACACCGCGCTGCCGGTCCGTGACGCACACGTGTCGCTCGCCATCGCGCTGCTCGTGTACGCCACGGGCTACATGGGACTGCGGCAGCCCGAGGTGTTCCGGTACGCGACGGCAGAGTGGCCCCTGCCCCACCCGGCGGTGGCGACGACCGCGTCCCCCGCGGCCGCCGTCGCCGTGGCCGCCCCCGCGGAACCGGCGCCACCGCGCGCGCGCTACGAGCGCTCGGGCCTCGACGACGCCGAGGCGGCGGCGCTCG
>CAZKYG010000274.1:0-2826 GCA_964556915.1 uncultured Gemmatimonas sp. | reverse complement strand
ATGCCCGCGTCCTGCGCATGCGCCGCGGCGGCGGACCCGAGCGCGAGGCCCGTGACCGCCGCCATGAGGCGCGGGAGCAGGATGGCCGGTCCGAACCGCACGGCGGCGCGCTACCAGCTGATCGTGTACTGGGTGGCGAGCACCGGCTCGGCCCCGGTGTCGGCGTACACGACGGCCTTGTAGGTGCCCGAGGGAAGCGAGCCCAGCTCGAAGCGCTGGTGCAGCGACGTGCCGGGGTACAGGAGGCCGCGCTGCTGTTTCGCGCGGGCGCGGAGGTGGCCCTCGGCGTCGTAGACCTCGACCGAGAGGGCCGGGCGCACGCCGCGCTCGCCGGTGTTCACGACGTCGAGGTCGAGCATCGCGGAGCCGGCGGGCGTCAGTCCCGCGCTCGGCGCGTCGAACCGCACGTTGCGCTGGCCGGTGGCGTCGATGTGCGTCGCGACCTGGATCGCGTAGCGCATCACCGAACCGAGCGCGAGCTTCCGGGCGTCGGCGGCGGTGGGGACCGGCGACACACCTTCGACCATCACGGCGCTCCAGTACGTGCCGCGCAGCGAGTCCGCGGCCGGCACGGTCACCGAGTACGGCACGGTGATGCGCGTGCCTGCGGGAACCGTGATGCGCGTCGCCTGCGGGACGATCCACGACGCGTTGGAACGCGGCTGCGAGCCGGGATCGTCGAAGTTCGACGTGCCGTCGGCGAGAAACCGGTAGTCCGTCTGGTAGATGCGAACGGCCTGCGGCTCGCGCGTCGGGTTGGCGATCACGATGTCGCCCGTGTAGCGACTGCCGGGCGAGGCGACGTGCTCCTCGACGGTGCTGCTCATCACGGCGATCTGGGCGCGCGCGGCGGGCGCGGCGACGACGCCGGCCGCCAGGGCGGCGGCGCGTGCGGCGCGAACAAGGCTGCGGATCATGGTCATGCGGTCCTCTTCCTTATGGTGCGGCCGTGAGCGTGAGCGTCACGGTGCGCGTCTGCCGCGGCACGACGCCGGCGGCGAGTGTGGCGGAGAGCTGGTAGGTGATGCTGCGCGTCGTGAAGGCGGTGCCGATGCCGGTGACGACGTCGTGCGCGGCGGTGGTGAGGGTGACGTATCCCGGGCTGCTGGCCCCGCCGGGGGCCTGCACCGACACCTGGAGCGTGACGCCGCCCGGCATCGGCGAGTTCAGTTGCGCGGTGATCTTCTGCGTGCCGCGTCCGAAGGCGAACACCGTGTACGACGTGCTCGCATCCGTGTCGGGCTGGGGTGTCGCGCCTGCGATTGCTGCGTTGACCACCATCGGGGATGGGGAGCCCGAGACGCTGAGGTACTGCGCCCGGGCTTCCCGTGCCCCGACGACCAGCACGGCGGCGATCATGGTGCGCAGGGCGCGCGGCATGAGGCGGCCGGCGGTCATGTCAGACTCCGCCGGTGATCGTGAAGGTCACCACGCGCGTGGACGACGCCACGACGCCGGCGGCGGCGGTCGCATCGAGCTGGTACGAGAGCGACAGGCCGGACGCGTTGAGCTTCGTGATGCCGGTGACCATGTCGACCGCGGTCGTGCTGAGCGACTTGAGGCCGGTGCTCGTCGCGCCGGACGGAGCGGACATCTGCGCCGAGAGGGTCAGGCCCGTCGGCATCGCCGAGGCGATGCTCGCCGTGACTTTCGCCGTGCTCTGGTTCGTCGTGACCGCCCAGGTGTTGCCCGTCGAGGTCACCGTGGTCGGCGCGCTGCCGGCGGTGGCCGTCGTGATCGACAGCGACGGCGTGCCGCTCACCGACAGCTGGTTGATGGCGTCCACCTGGAACGTGACCGTCTGGGTGGCCGTCTGGGCCTGCGCGGCGGACGCGACGAGCGCGACGGCGGCGGCGGCGAGGAAGCGGGACGTGTTCTTCATGATGCGACTCCGAGTGAAGGTGTCTTGCCGTTGTGTGGCGACCCCGCCAGTCGGGATCGCGTGGGGCCTGTGTTCCGGCCCGCGCAATGAACTTCAGGCGACCGCGCCCGGATCCCAACCGCGAAATGCGTAGATTGTGACACCCATCCACGACGAGATCGTCACGCCGCGGGGCATCACCGTCACATCTTGAGTCCATCGGCCATCGGCGTGCACCGGACCGCCATTTCATGCTGACGCGCGTCGACGGGCGCCGCGCCGTCGTCGCGTTCAAGGCGCAACTGACGACGCTCTCGGGCGCGGTCGGCGTCATGTGGGCGTCGCTCGGCGTGAACGCGGTGCTCGGCGGCGCGCTGTTCCGCTACGGCGTCGTGCCGCGCACCATCACCGGCCTGCGGGGCATCGTGTTCGCGCCGTTCATCCACGCGAATGTCGCGCACCTCGCGGCCAACACGGTTCCGTTCGCGCTGCTCGGCTGGCTCGTGATGCTGAGCGGGCGGCGCCGCTTCCTGCGGGTCACGCTCGCGGCGATGCTCGGGTCCGGGCTCATGGCCTGGCTGCTCGGGGCGAGCGGGTCCGTGCACATCGGCGCCAGCGGCGTGATCTTCGGCTACCTCGGCTACCTCATGCTGACCGGCGTGTTCACGCGCAACTTCTGGAGCATCGCGCTCAGCGTTGGCGTGACGGCCCTCTGGGGCGGTCTCGTGTTCGGCGTCATGCCCGGCCAGGCCGGGATCAGCTGGCAGGCGCACTTCGGCGGATTCGTTGCCGGCGTGCTGGCCGCGCGCGCTCTCCGCGGGCGATGACCCCGGTGCTGCTGTACGACGCCGGATGCGGATTCTGCGATGGCGTGGTCGCGTTTGTCCGGCGCCGCGACCGCGCCGGCACGCTGCGGTTCGTGCCGCTCGACAGCGCGTTCGCGGACGCCGTGCGCCGCCGCCATC
>CAZKYG010000273.1:0-16190 GCA_964556915.1 uncultured Gemmatimonas sp. | reverse complement strand
CGAGACCGTGATGTCCGGCTGCACATGGTACTCCACGCCGTACAGCCCGCGCTGGCGCAGGCCCGAGAAGTACAGCGCCGTCTCACGCAGTGTCTTGGACGGGATGGTTCCGGTGTTCACCGCCGCGCCGCCGGGCTTGGGCGCGCGCTCGACCACGCAGACGCGCTTGCCAAAGTAGGCGGCCTGGGCCGCCCCTTTTTCGCCGGCCGGGCCGGCGCCGATGACAAGCAGGTCAAAGTGGTCGGACACTGGCGGATAAGATAGGGTGAGGGGCGGGGGTGAGGGGTGAGGGGTGGGTGAGGGGTGAGGGGGGAGGGGAGGGGTGAGGGGGGAGGGGTGAGGGGAGGCCGTTCCCATCGCCGACGGAGGGCGGCGTGGGAGCTTAACTTCCCCCGGTCATGACGACCGACGCGTCCAGGTATTTCCGAAAAGGCTTCGGCCTTGGCGCCGATGTCCAGGAGACGCTCGCCGCCGACTACACCGGCCGCCTCGTGGACCTGCTCCGCGCGCGCGAGTACACCCTCGAGGCCGGCGGCGTCACCGTGCGGCTCGCGCGTGAGTTCGGATTCTGCTATGGCGTCGAGCGTGCGGTGGACTACGCATACCAGACGCGCAAGATGTACCCCGACCGGCGGCTTTTCCTCGCGGGCGAGATCATCCACAACCCGCATGTGAACGACAAGCTGCGCGACATGGGGATCGTCTTCCTGCAGTCGCACGCCGCGGGCTTCGACTTCGCCCCGGTGCGGGCCGAGGATGTGGTGATCCTGCCGGCGTTCGGCGTCACGATCGACGACGTGCACACGCTCCGCCACACGATCGGCTGCATCGTCGTGGACACGACGTGCGGCTCCGTCCTCAACGTGTGGAAACGCGTGGACACGTACGCGAAGGACGGCTTCACGGCGCTGATCCACGGCAAGTACTACCACGAGGAGACCCGGGCGACGGCGTCGCAGGTCCTCAAGCACGCGGGCGGCACCTACCTCGTGGTGCGCAACATGGAACAGGCGCGCGACGTGTGCGACTACATCGAGGGTCGGGGACTCTCGCGCGACGCGTTTCTCGCGAAGTACCGCCTGCAGGCGAGTGCGCACTTCGACCCCGACGTGCACCTCGCGCGCGTGGGCGTGGCCAACCAGACCACCATGCTCGCCCGCGAGTCGCTCGCGATCGGCGAGGAGGTGGGCGCCGCCATGGAGCGCCGCTACGGCGCGGACCATCGCGCGGAGCATTTCCGCACGTTCGACACGATCTGCAGCGCCACACAGGACCGGCAGGACGCCGTCAACGCGCTCCTCGCCGAGCCGCTCGACGTGATGGTGGTGATCGGCGGGTACAACTCGAGCAACACGATGTCGCTGGCGGCCATCTGCGCGGCGCACGTACCCACCTACCACATCGCGGATGCGGCCTGCATCGAACCGGACACCCGTGCGATCCGGCACCTGCCGGTGGGCGGCCACGACGAAGCGCGGGCCGAGCGGTGGCTCCCGGCCGACGGCCCGATCCGTGTGGGCCTCACCGCCGGGGCGAGCACGCCGAACAACAAGATCGGTGAGGCCGTGTCGCGCATCTTCCTCACGCGCGGCATCGACCCCGCCGCCGTCGGCTGAGCGCCGCCGTGGGCCTGTCGTGACGCCGGCGGGCGCGCCGCGCGTGGCGCCGCTGGAACCCGGGTTCGCGACGCTCGAGGCCGGCGGCGCCGGCGTCACGGTCCTGCCCGCCCTCGGCGGCCGCGTGCGCGACGTGCGGCTCGGTGGGCGCCAGTGGCTGTGGCACAATCCCGATGCCGCGTTCACCATCGCCGACGAGGACGCGTCGCTCGGGGAGTCCGTCGGCTCCGGCGGGTTCGACGAGTGTTTTCCCACCGTCGCGCGGTGCCGGATGCCGGACTGGGTGGCGGGCGCCGGCGGCGCGCGCATCGAGGAACGCGGCGCGCTCTGGAACCAGCGCTGCGAGACGGCCGTGCGCACCGACGAGGACGGCAACGCCGCAAGCTGCCGCTGGTCCATCGCGCCGCTCGGCTTCACGTTCGAACGCGTGATCACCGTCCGGCCGGACGGCACCGTGGACTTCGGCTATTCGGCCACGAATGCCGGCGACCATCGCATGCCCTTCCTGTGGGCGGCGCACCCCGTGTTCCCGCTCGGCGAAGCGACGACGATCCACCTCCCGCCCGGCGCCCGGACGCGCGTCTGGATGGCCGACGGCGTCCCGCTCGCCGGCGGCGACGCGCTGCACGCCTGGCCGCGGGTGCGGGCCGGCGACGCCACCGTTGACGTCTCGCGCCCCGCGCTCCTCGGCGGGAAATGCGCCTGCACCATGTTCGTCGAGCTGCCGCGCGCCGAGACCACCATCGCGATCAGCGAGGGCCGGACACGCCTGGAAATGCGCGTGCACGGCCGCGAGCTCTCGCATGCCGGCATCTGGATCAATCGCGGCGTGCTCGCGCCCACCGAGCGGAAGCGTCCACTCGTCCGGCTGCGCCGCCCGCGCACCTACTCGACCATCACGATCGGCCCGTGCCTCGGCGCACCCGAGGCGCTCGCCGACGCGCTCGGAGATGCCTGGGACACGGCGCGCTGGATCGAGCCGGGATCCACGGCGCGCTGGGCCATGAGCTGGCGCGCGGTGAGCGACGGCGGCGCCGCGTTGCGGACCGGCCCCGCGTGACCGCCGGCGCCACGGTTCGCGCGCTGATGGCTGGCGCCATCGACTATGCGGGGCTGTTCCCGCCCGCGGGCCTCGGCATGCCGGAGGCTGTCCGCAACTACGCCGCCTACCGTAGGGGCCCGCACGCATGGATGCTCGGCCGGTTCGTCGTGCCGGTGGCCCGCCTCGAGGAACTCGCCTCGGCGTCCGCGACGCTTCCCGCGCCCGGCGACGGCGCCTGGCCGGTGAGCGCCATCGCGCGCGCATCGGATGCGGGCGCCCTCGCCGCGTTCAACGCGCGGCACGGTTCGAGGCTGCGCATCGACATGGTCGAGTCGCCGCGCGCGACCGTGGCGGACGTCGCATCGCTCGCCGCGCTCGTGCCGACATACGAGGTGTACGCCGAGGTCGACGCGGTGGACGACCCCGCGACGGTCATCGCCGCGTGCGCGCGGCACGGCGTCGGCGCGAAGATCCGTACCGGCGGCGTCACGCCTGACGCGTTTCCGACGCCGGCCCAGGTGGCGCGGTTCATGCGCGCGTGCCGGGAGGCGGGCGTGCCGTTCAAGGCGACGGCCGGACTCCACCATGCGTGGCGCGCCGAATATCCGCTCACGTACGCGAGCGACGCGGCGCGCGGCACGATGTTCGGGTTTGCGGGCGTGCTGCTGGCGGGCGTCGCGGTCGCGGGCGGCGCGGGCGACGGCGAGCTGGCGTCCGTGCTCGGCGCGCCGGGGTCCGCGGGATTCGCGCTCGACGAACGCGGTGCGGTCCTGCCGTCGGGCCGCGCCGTGCCCGCGGAGCTGGTCGCGGCGGCACGGCGCGCGACGATCCGCTCGTTCGGGTCGTGCTCCTTCGACGAGCCGGTGCAGGACCTGGCGGCCGCTCGTCTGCTCTGACTCCACGAACGCCTCGACCCCGATTCCATGATCGAACGCACGCGCATCGACGAGACGCACGACCCCGGCCTCGAGTCGTGGGTTGCCGCGGCCAACGCCGCCGACGGCGACTTCCCCGTGCAGAACCTCCCGTTCGGCACGTTCCGGCGCGAGTTCGAGGAGCGGCCGCGCGTCGGCATCGCGATCGGCGACCAGGTCCTCGACTGCGTCGAGGCCGCGCGCGCGGGGTGCTTCGATTCGCTCGACCCGTCCGTACGCGACGCGCTGCAGGGGTGGTCGATGAACGGCCTCATGGCCCTCGGCCGCGCCGACGCCCGCGCCGTGCGCCGTGTGGCGAGCCGGATGCTGCGCGCCGACGGCGACCTTGCGGGCGCCACGCGAGCGCTCGCGGATCGCGTCCTCGTGCCGATGACCGACGTCTCCCTGCTCGTGCCGGCGGAGGTGGGCGACTACACCGACTTCTACGCGTCGGTATTCCACGCGACGCGGGTCGGTGCGCTGTTCCGGCCCGACAACCCGCTGCTGCCGAACTACAAGTGGATCCCGATCGGGTACCATGGGCGCGCGTCGTCGATCGTGGCGAGCGGCGCGCCGGTGCACCGGCCGTCGGGCCCGACGCGCGCCGCCGGCGCGACCGACGCACCGCCCGTCGTGGGACCGTCGAGGAGCCTGGACTACGAAGTCGAGCTCGCCCTGTGGGTGTGCGGCGAGAACGCGCTGGGCGAGACCGTGCCCATCGCGCGCGCGGCCGACCGGCTGTTCGGCGTCGGGCTGCTCAACGACTGGTCCGCGCGCGACCTGCAGAGCTGGGAGTACCAGCCTCTGGGGCCGTTTCTCTCCAAGAGCTTCGTGACGACCGGGTCTCCGTGGATCGTGACCACGGATGCGCTCGAGCCATTCCGCGCGGCGGCGTCCGCGCGCGCGGCCGGCGACCCCGCGCCGCTCCCGTACCTCGACGACGCCGGCGATCGCGCGCACGGCGCGTTCGGGATCGTCGTGGAGGCGCTGCTGAGCTCGGCCCGGATGCGCGCCGAGGGCATCGCGCCGCACCGGCTGTCGGTGTCGGATGCGCGCACGCTCTACTGGACGCCCGCGCAGATGATCGCGCACCACGCGAGCACCGGCTGCAACCTCCGGCCGGGCGACCTGCTCGGCACGGGAACCGTCTCGGGCCCGACCGACGATTCGCGCGCGTGCCTGCTGGAGATCACGCGTCGCGGCGCCGAGCCGGTCTCGCTGCCGGGCGGCGAAACACGCACCTTCCTGCAGGACGGCGACGAGGTGATCCTGCGCGGCTGGTGCGAGCGCGCCGGCGCGCGGCGCATCGGGTTCGGCGAATGCCGGGGCACGGTGCGCGGCGCGTCGCACATGAACGGGGCGGGGGCGCCCCTGGAGGACGGGCGATGAGCATGTGGAGCGACCTCATGACGTTCGGCGTGCCCGCAGTGGAAAAAATCGCGCGCACGATCGTGGTCTACACGTTTCTCGTGGCCGGGCTGCGGCTGTTCGGCAAGCGCGAGCTTGGCCAGCTCAACCCGCTCGACTTCATCGTCCTGCTCCTCCTGTCCAACACGGTGCAGAACGCCATCATCGGCAACGACAACTCGCTCGTCGGCGGCCTCCTCGGCGCCGCGGTGCTGTTCATCATCAACGACGTGCTCGTCCGCATCTCGTACGGCCGCCCGCGGCTCCG
The DNA here is from genome assembly GCA_964556915.1 of uncultured Gemmatimonas sp. Lineage (GTDB taxonomy): Bacteria > Gemmatimonadota > Gemmatimonadetes > Gemmatimonadales > Gemmatimonadaceae > Fen-1231. The sequence continues at coordinate 10,943 of CAZKYG010000273.1, read as the reverse complement.
CCGGTTCATCGAGGGCCGGCCGGAGGTGCTCGTGCACGATGGGCGCATGATCAAGCGCGCGCTCGCGCGGAACTTCATCACGCCCGAGGAGCTCGTGGCGGCGGCGCGCAAGCAGGGCATCCAGCACCTCGCGGACGTCGAGATGGCCACGCTCGAGGTGAGCGGCGCGCTCAGCTTCACCACGCGCGAGCCCAACGCCATCGACCGCTTCCACGACGAGGTGATCAAGCGGCTCGACGCCATCGAGAAGCGCTTGCCCGCCGCGACCGCGATCGTGCTCGCGATGCTCGGCGCGGGCCCGCTGGCGCCGCGGCGCGCGGCGGCACAGGCCGGGACCGACGTCTGGGTCGCCACGCTCCGCCAGGAGGGGCGCCGCATCACGCTCGGCACGCCCGTCAACGTGACGCACCGCGCCGGCTACGACAACCAGCCGTCGTTCATGCCCGACGGCCACGCGCTCCTCTACACCTCCATCGGCGCCGACGGCGAGGCCGACAGCTGGATGCTCACGCTGCCCGGCGGTGCGCCGCGTCGGCTCACGACCGCGCCGATCGGTGTGTACTCGCCGACCGTGATGCCCGACGGGAAATGGTTCAGCGTGATCCGCGTCGAGGCCGACTCCACGCAGCGGCTGTGGAGGTTTCCACTCGACGGCGCCGGCACGCCGGCGCGCGTGCTTGAGCGCGTCGAGCCGGTGGGCTACCACGCGTGGCTCGACGACCACACCCTCGCGCTCTACGTGCTCGGCGCGCGGCTGGGCGTGAACGCGCCCGCGACGCTGCAGATCGCCGACACGCGCACCGGCGACGCCACGGTCGTCGCGAGCGGCATCGGGCGCGCCCTCGCGAAAGTGCCTCGCCACGACGCCGTGAGCTTCGTGCAGGTGGTGCGCGACAGCGGCCAGTGGCTCGCCGAGTACGACCTCCATGCACGGACCGTGCGTCGCCTCGGGCGCATGCCGCCGCACGCCGACTATGTCGCGTGGACGCCCGGCGGCGCGTTGCTCACCGCGGCGGGATCGGTCGTGTACCAGTGGTCCGATGGCGCGTGGGTGCAGGTCGCCGAATTTGCCGGCGCCGGCGTCCGCGGCATTTCGCGACTCGCCGTCAGTCCGCTCGGCGACCGGCTCGCGTTCGTCGCCGACGAGCCGCGAACGCCATGACCGAGGGCCGGCGTCGCAGCCAGGGGATTGCGGCAGAGCGCGCCGGCTTCGCCGATCATTTCAGCGCCACCTCGGTGCAGTACCGGGAAGCCCGTCCGGCATACCCGGCGGCGCTCTTCCACTACCTCGCCGTCACCTGTCCGGCGACGAAGTCGGCGTGGGACTGCGCCACCGGCAACGGGCAGGCCGCCATCGGCCTCGCCGAGCGGTTCGTGTCGGTGCTCGCCACCGATCCGAGCCCGGAGATGATCGCCCAGGCGCCGCCGCATCCGCGCGTGCGCTACCGCGTGACGAAGTACGACTCGGGCCTGCCCGGCCGCAGCGTGGACCTCGTGACGATCGCCCAGGCGCTGCATTGGGTGGACGTGGACGAGCTCATGCGCGAGGTGCGGCGCGTGCTCGTGCCGGACGGCGTCTTCGCCGCGTGGTGCTACTCGAACTGCCGCGTCGCGCCGGCGATCGACGAGGTGTTCGACCATTTCTACGCGGTCACGCTCGGCGCGTACTGGCCCGCGGAGCGGCGTCACGTGGAGAACGGCTACCAGTCCATCGCCCTGCCGATCGACGAGATGGCCGCGCCGCCGCTGCAGATGGTGGAGGAGTGGTCGCTCGGCCACTACCTGGGCTACATCCGCACGTGGTCCGGACTACAGAAGTTCGTGGCCGCGCGCGGCGAGGCGCCGGTGCTCGAGTTCGAGCAGCAGGTGAAGGCCCTGTGGGGTGGCGACGCGTTGCGGCGCACGGTGCGCTGGCCGTTGCACTGGCGCATCGGACAGATCAGATAGACGATAGAAGATGGACGATAGACGACAGACGTTCGGCGCGCGGCATCGATGGGATGGGCTTGTCACGCGGCTGAAGCTGGGCAATTCTTCGGCTCCCCCATCCGGGACACGCATGACGCCGGCCAAGACTCCGTCCGCGCGCGACAGCCAGGGAATTCCCGTTCCCATCGAGGCCGCCGCCGACGCGCTCTACCGCTCAGCCGCAGAGGCGGCGCGCCAGCACGAGCGTGTGGCGAAGCTCAACGAGCGCGGGGCGCACCACACGGAGATGCAGGAGGCCACCGCGCTCCGCGAGGTGAGCCACAAGCACCTCAAGGCGCGCGCGGAGCTCTATGAAGTCGCGGCAGCGGGCGGGAAGGGCGCGCACGACGACGCCTACTGGCACGCGGCGAACACCATGTGGCACGCCGCGCGGGACTACTGCCGCAGGCACATGGAATGCGACGCGGCGTCTGCCGAGCTCAAGAAGCACTCGTCGGAGAAGCTCGGCGCGCTCGCGCTGGAGTACGAACTCGAGGCGTCGGCACTGCTCGGGCTCAAGAACGCGATGGCAGCGTACAAGAAGCTTCGCCCCGACGTCAGCCTGGGTTGATCCGTCGGCGCGTCAGCGCCAACCGTGCAGGGCCGCTGCGTATTCCGGGTACGCGCGCGTGACCATCTCGCTGAACTCGGGGATCATCCGTCGCCGGTCCGTTGCGGGCCACCACGTGTTCGCCACGGCGAGCGCCTCATTGAAGCGGCGACAGAAGATGAACTGCAGCATGCGGCCCTGGATGTCCGCGGCAAGGTACGCGAGGCTGTCGAGCGCGCGGCGTGACGTTGCCAACACGCGCAGGCGCGCCGAGTCCGCGGGGTCGGAGGGAAACCGGCTCTCCGCGATGATCCGCTCGCAGTGGTCGGGCGTCGCGTCGGCAAGCGTGCCGGCGCTGACCCTATAAACGCGTTGGGCGAAGATACGGCCTGCCATCGTCCCGTCGGGGCCGAAGAACCCGCCCTCCCACGACCACAATGTGACCGCGCCGCGGTCGTTGCGCTCGAACCACGCGGCGCCCGCCCAGTTGTACTCCAGCAGCCGCCGTGCGGGCCGGCCAAGCGTGATCACGGTGAACACCGGACAGCAATGATTCCCGCCGCCGGTGTCGCGGCGGAGCACCAGTTCCGGCGTGCCGTCGCCGTCGACGTCCCAGCCCGTCGCCGAATCCACGGCGGCCGCGAATGCGCCCTCGCGGTACACCACGCTTCCGCCCGAGTCGAACACCGCCGCGACACACTCGGTTTCGACCGCCCCCGTGTCGCGCGTGATGGCGACGGTGAAGTGGCCGGGCAGTTCGGCGCGGCCAAGCGCATCGCGCGCGCGATCAGCGTACTGGCAGCTGAGTCGTGGCACGGGCGCCGCAGGCCGCGCGCCCTGCCCGGCGCCCCGCGAAGCCGCGACGGTCGCGACCGACGCGACGGTGAGGGCAATGATGGAGTGGAAGCGCGCATGCATGCGCGGCTCGCCTACTCGTCGGTGGGGACGGTCACGGTGAGCTTGCCGCTCGCCAGGGCGCGCTCGGCGATCCCCTTCACGCGCGCGTCCTGGTTGCGGTCGATCGCGCGGATCGCGCGGCGGGCACGCCGCGCGGCGGCGGGAACGAACAGCTTGGCGTGATCCACGTCGGCCTCAGCCTTGTCGGGCCCGCCGGCGCGCTCGATCGCCCACGACGCGCGCACGAGCGTGGACGCCGAGAGGTAGATGTCGATCGCCGCGTTCGCCATGCGCTCCTGGTCGAACTGCCGGTCGATGACCGACTTGCCGTGCCGGAACAGCGCGCGCTCTACACCGAGCGCGAGGTCGTGGATGTTCTCGGCCACCATCGCGGCCTCGGCGGCGAGCGCCGGGTGGACCATGGCGAACTCAGGCTTGTTGAACTGCTTCCTTGCCCGGCCGCGCACGTAGCTGCCGATCGCGCCGATGGAGTGCAGCGGGTCCTTGATGGCCTCGCCGAGCGCCTTGAGCTCCTCGCCCGGCTGCTGGAGGCCCGAGAGCGCGATGAGCGCGCGCTGGATTTCGTTGGTGCCCTCGAAGATCAGGTTGATGCGCGCGTCGCGCACGGCCTGCTCGTACGGGGCCTCCTTCGAATACCCGACGCCGCCGGCCACCTGCAGCGCCTCATTGGCCGCGCGGAAGACGAGTTCCGACGCGAACACCTTGCAGGCGGCCGTCTCGAGGGAGAAGTCGACGCCACCGCGGTCCACCATCCCGGCGGTGACCATCCACGCCGCGTCCGACGCGTACACGTCCACGGCCAGCGACGCGAACTTCCGCTGGATCATCTCGAACGAGCCGATCGGGCGGCCGAACTGCTCGCGCTGCTTCGCGTACGCGAGCGCGATCTCGAGGATGTGCTGCGCGCCGCGGGTGGACGCGGCGGCGAGCCCGAGCCGGCCGGAGTTGAGCACCTCGAGGGCGATCTTGAAGCCGTGGCCCTCCTCGCCGAGGCGGTCCTCGACCGGGACCTTCACGTTCTCGAACGACACGGACCGCGTGTCGCTCGCCTTGATGCCCATCTTCTCCTCGGGGTTCCCGAGCGTGACGCCTGGCGCGTGCGCGTCCACGATGAATGCGGTGACGCGCTCCTTCGCCTTGCCGTCGATCGTCATCGGCACCTTGGCGAACACCGTGAACACGCCCGCGAAGCCCGCGTTCGAGATCCACAGCTTGGTGCCGTTGAGCACGTAGTGCGTGCCGTCGGCGCTGGGCACGGCGCGCGTGAGCATCGCCTGCGCGTCGGAGCCGGAGCCGGGCTCGGTGAGGCAGAATGCCGCGACGCGCGAGCCGGTGGCGCACTGCGTGAGCCAACGCTGCTTCTGGTCCTCGGTGCCGAAGAGCGTGATGCCCTTGCAGCCGATGGACTGGTGCGCGCCGAAGTACACGGCGAGTGCGGGGTCGGTGGCGCCGATCTCGCCGAACACGCGGTTGGCGACGATCGCGTTGGCGCCGAACCCGCCGTACGCCTCGTCGATGTTGAGCCCCATCAGGCCGAGCTCGGCCATGCCGGCGCGCACCTCGTCAGTGAAGCGCCCGTCGTGGTCGTGCTTCGCGGAGTCGATCTTCTCCTTCGCGAACTCGCGGAAGGAATCGAGGATCGCGGCGAGGCTCTCCTTCGTCTCCCTGTCTGGCGCGGGGAAGGGGTGGAGCAGGCCCTCGCGCAGCTCACCGAGGAAGATGCCGCGGGTGAACGAAGGGTTGTGGTCGGGGTCGGCCAGATGGGCGGGCACGTTTATCGCTCCAGCTTGAATCCCGGATCGATGCCGGGCTTGTCCTTCGCGTTGCCGACGAACCATCCCGTCAGGTACATCCACTGCGTCATGCGCGTGAGCTTGGCGTAGTCGATTTTGTCCGGGTTGTCGCGCGGCGTGTGGTAGTCGTCGTGCAGGTTGGTCGAATACATGAGCGCCGGCACGTTGAGCCGGGCGTACGGCACGTGGTCGCTGCGGTAGTACCAGCCTTCGGGGTGGTTCGGTCGGTCCCACGTGGAGTCGATGACAAACTTCCCGGTGCGGCGGTTGGCCTCGATCGCCATCTCGACGAGCGCGCTCGAGTTCCGGTGCGGGGGCTGCACGCCGAGGATGGACGCCGTGTCGGGATTGTTGCGGCCGATCATGTCGCCGTTGAGCACCGCGGCCATCTTGTCGAGCGGCACGACGGGATGCGCCGCGTGCCAGAGCGACCCGAGCAGGCCGCGCTCCTCGGCGCCGTGGTAGATGAACAGCGCCGAGCGCTTCGACGGCTGCTTCACCCAGGCGCGCGCGATGGCGAGCAGTGCGACGCTCGTGGACGCGTTGTCGTCGGCGCCGTTCCAGATCGAGTCGCCGTTCACGTCGAACCGCACGCCGTCGTGGTCCTGGTGCGAGCTGAACACGACGTACTCGTCGCGCAGCTTCGGATCGGTACCCGGTACCACGCCGATGATGTTCACGCTCGGCGCGTCGAAGCTCTCGTCGCGGATGCTGATCTCCACGCCCTGGCCATCGTGCTCGAGCTGCGCGAGCGCGGACCGATGGACGAGAAGCACGGGCACGGGGCGGGACGCCGGTCCACGGCCACCACCCCCGCGCCCGGCCGCGGGCGCGAAGCGATTGGCTCCGCCGATCACCGTGTACGCGCCGCGCGACTGCAGGTCGGCCACGGCGTCGAACATGCGGTCGCCGAGTTCATCGGCCACCAGGATCACGGCGCTCGCGCCGCGCCGTGTGAGCGCCGCCCCCTGGCGCGTGAGGCCCTGGCGCACGGCGCGGTATTCGGGCGTGTTGGTCGTCGTGCGCGTGCCTTCGGACGTCGGGTGCAGGATTGCGACGGCGACGCGTCCGCGGACGTCCACGGTGGAGTCGGTGTCGTCACCGAGGAAGATCGTCTCGCCGGTGACGTCGGCGGCGGTGTTGGAGGTCGGCGCGAAATCCTTCCAGATCGCGAACGCCTTGCCGCCGATGCGCAGGGTACTCGAGATCGTGGAGACGCGCGTGCGGCGCATGTTGAACCACTGGAAGTACGTGCCGTCCTCGCCCCTGGGCTTGAGGCCGATCGCGCGGAGCTGGTCGGCCACCCACATGGACGCGCGCATCTCGTCGAGCGTGCCGGCCTCGCGACCGCGCATGTCATCGCTCGCCATGGCGAAGAGGTCGCGCTTGAGGTCGGCTTCCCTGATCGTCGAGATGGCGGCCGGAGTCGCGATGGTGCCGGGAGATTGTGCCTGCACCAGCGCCCCAGATGACGCAGAGAGCGCAGAAAGGGCCGCAGATAAGACGACGACACGCATGGTCAGGCCCGGTTTGAGATGGCGCCGGCGAGCAGCTTCACGGCTGCCGCCGGATCGCGAACCTGCAGGACGAGCTTGTCGTACGATTCGTGCGCGAGGTCCACGACGATCGTGTGGTCGGGCTTGTGGACGTCGTAGAACACGAGGCGACCCTGGCGGAAGAACGAACCCGCCGTGATCACGCCAGGAAGGTCGGCGCCGCCGACCTTCACGCCGTGCCACCAGCCCTTCGCCGCGTCATCGTCCTGTTTGACGGCCGCGATGTGCGACAGGGGGATCGTAAGCCGGCTGCGCAGCGCCCACAGCTTGTCCCAGCCCTCCACCTCGAACACGGCGTTCGCCCCTTCGATCGTGACGTCCACCATCAGCCGGCACTCCGTTGCATGACGTTGAGGTACTCACGGTCCCACGCCGCGGGCATGCTTTCGCGCGGGGAATACGGGCCCGGCGCGTACACGCGCGAGCTCACGCCGGCCTGGCTGCGTTCGCAGATGTCCCAGTCCTGGCGGTTGGTGCGGTCCCAGAACTCCTCCGCGTCGGCGATGTTGTAGCCCGGCTTCGCGGGCGCGTCGGGGTGCACCATCCACTCGCAGCGCACCGAGGTACGGTCGGCCGCCACGGGATGCACCGTGTAGAACACCGCGTAGTCCGGGTGCAGGCTGAGCATCATCGCGGGGAAGAGCGTGTAGTAGTACGCTCGCGAGGCTTCGTCGCCGCGCATCTCGCCGAGCGGGATGGCGCACGCGCGGCCGCTCATCGTTGCGCTCTCGTGCGGCGCCTTGATCTCCATGTAGCCGCCGAGGAACGGGCCCTCGGTGAGGTCGTTGGCGCCGCTCGTGTAGGGCAGCTTCGTCGAGAGCTCCGGGTGGATCGTGGGGCAATGGAGGCACTCGGAGTAGTTCTGCATGACGAGCTTCCAGTTCGCGCGCACGTCGTAATCGATGCGTCGCACGGTGCGCAGGTGCGGCAGGTTGTAACGCGCGAAGCGGCCCTCGAGCGGCGCGAACGTTTCGCCGAACGGCGCCGGATCGGCGGCGAGGTTCACGAAGAGGAACCCTTCCCAGCGGCCGAGCGCGGCCTGGTGGAGCGGAAAGTCCTCCATGGCGAACCCCGGCACCTCATGCATGTGGGGTGCGCCCGTGAGGCGGCCGTCGAGGCGGTATGTCCACGCGTGGTACGGGCACTGGATCGTCTCGCCGAACTTCCCGGTGGCGTCGGTGCAGATGCGCGTGCCGCGGTGGCGGCAAACATTATAGTGCGCGCGCACCGTGCCGGTCTTGTCGCGCACCACGATCAGGCTCTCGCCGGCCACGTCGGCGAGGACGTAGTCGCCGGGGGTCGGGATGTCGGCGTCGCGGCCCACGCAGATCCACGACGTGGCGAACACGCGCTCCCGTTCCTCGCGGAGGATGGCGTCCGCCGTGTAGTACTCGCGGGGCATCGTGCGCGCGCCCGCGTGGTACGTGTGGGTCGTGGGGTGGAACGTGGTCACGGGCCGTTGCTCCCGGGTTCGGGCTCAACCGATAATCTGCGGCCCGTGAGGGGGGTGGCGTCAGTCCTGTCGGTATGTCGGTTACCTCAAATTTCAGCCGTACACCCGCGGCCGGCGCGTTCGACGACATACTGACGCCGCGATCGCTCCGGGCTGAGGGGTCAAGGTGCGGGGCGGACCCAGCGCCGCCCCGCCGCCGCCCGGCTACTTCGGCAGCTTGTCGAGGAGTGTCTGCGCGGCGCGCATGTGCGCGTCGAACGCCGGCGCCACCTTCTCGACGAATGCCTTCAGGTCGGGCGTCGTGATCGCCGGCAGGAACTGCTTCGTGACCGCGTCGATCACGGCCTTGTGGTACGCCACCTCGTGCTCGAGGAACGCGCGGTCGAAGGCCACGCCCGACAGGCCACCAAGCTTCTTCATGGTTGCCGCGTAGTCCCGGGCGAGCGGGAAGTCCCTGGCCACGGGGGTCGGGGTCACGCCGAGCTTCCCGGCCAGCACGCGGGCCTGCTGCTGGACGCTCGTGTGCACCTGCGCGAGCATCGTCCCGAAATCGCGGACCTCGCCACGCGACGCCTTCGTGGAGGCGAGCGTGCCGGTGGCGATGTCCCAGCCATTGGCCGCGTCGAAGATGCCGACGATGGCGGCCTCGCTGATGGCGGGGGCTTTCGCGGCCTGTGCGAACAGGGTGGCGGGAACGAGCGCGATGGCGACCAGCCGCTGCAGTTGACGCATGATGTGCTCCTGGTGGGTGATGCCGCCCGGTAGCGGGCGCGGACGCCCGGGGCGGACGTCCAAGGTGGCGGGCCGACCCAGATAAGTCAAGTTTCTTGTTGACTTATTGGAGCGTGACTAACTTTCCCCCATGGCGCACTCGCATCCCCGGCCGCCGCGCGAGGCGGTGCTCGATGCCGTCCGGCGCGGCGCGACGACCGTGACCGGCATCGCGGACGTGCTCGGCGTCACGGACAACGCCGTGCGCCTGCACCTCGCCGCGCTCGAGCGCGACGGCCTCGTGCGCCGTGCGGGGGCCATCCGGAGCGGCCGCGCCGGCCAGCCGGCGGCCACGTATGCGCTCACCGCGACCGGGCAGGACGCGTTGTCGCGTGCGTACCCCGCGGCACTCGCGGCGCTCGTCGCCGCCCTTGGCGCACGCCTCGAGACCCGCGCGCTGCGCGCCACGCTTGCCGACGCGGGCGCGCGGATGGCCGCGGGCGCAGGGCAGGGGCCGGCCCCCACGCTCGCCGGTCGCGCAGCGGCATGCGCGGACTTGCTGCGCGCGCTCGGCGGTGCGGTGGACGTCGAGGCCGGGCGCGGCGCCGTGCGCCTTGTCGGGCACGGTTGCCCGCTGGCGTCGGCGGTGTCGGCGGAGCCGGCCACGTGCACAATCGTCGAGGCGCTGCTCGAGGAACGTTGCGGTGTTCGCGCGCAGCAGCAGTGCGTGCACGGCGAGGCGCCGTCGTGCCGGTTCGTGCTGACCGCCTGACCCCGCGGGATCGCCGGGGCCCGCGGGCCGCGCTACAGCTCGGTGGCGCCTTCGGCGACGGCCTTGCGCGGGCGGCCCGGCCGCCCGAAATGCGAGCGCGCCTCCGGCGGCTGCGCAAGCACCCAGAGATGGCGCTCGTAGAACTCGATGATCCGCTTGCGCACCGATTTCTCGGTGTCGGCGGGAGACGCCTCGATCGGCGCGTAGCGCTGCGGGTCACCGGAAATGGCGACCCACCACCGCGGCTGGTCGGGCGTCGCGCGTTGCGCTTCGACCGTGCACGTGTAGGTGCGGCCGTCGTGCTCGAAGGTCAGGGGCGTCTGGCGCATCGGAGGGATGGGGACGGCGATGCTCGCCGCCCGGCGGCGCCCACCCGTTCGGGTGGGCGCTTCCGGGTCAGTCAACGAGGGCGACGACGCGCTCGGCGGCGGGGCCCTTCTGGCCCTGCACGACGTCGAACTCGACCTTCTGCCCTTCGCTCAGGGACTTGAAGCCCTGCGCCTGGATGGCCGAGTGGTGCACGAAGCAATCCTTCGAGCCGTCCGACGGCGTGATGAAGCCAAAGCCCTTCTGGTCGTTGAACCACTTGACGGTGCCGGTGGTACGCATGTGCTGCTCCTTCCTGTGTTGTGTGGTCGGAGTTCGGCCATGCCGTACGTCCCGACTACGTGTTTCGTGGACAAGGCCGCCACGATCGGCTTCGACTGGCAAAAAAAATGGGCCACCGCTCTGAGCGAGGCCCAAGTCAGTCCGGAACGCGCCACCCGGCGCAATCCTGCATGTCAATTGTAACATGGCTTGGCCGCGATATCAACTGGCCAGCAGCGCCCGGGCCGCGTTCGCCCCGGCGGCGCCGGCCGTCCCGCCGCCGGGGTGCGCGCCTGGACCGCATACATACAGCCCGCGCACGGGTGACCCATAGTGGCTGCACGCCGGCACGGGCCGCATGAACATGGCCTGGTCGAGCGCCATCTCGCCGTGGTACGCGTCGCCCTCGGGAAGTCCGTATTCGCGCTCGAGGTCGGCGGGGGTGAGCACCTGCCGCGTGCGCACGAGCTTCGCGAGCCCGGGCACGTGCCGCTCGAGCGTGGCGATCACCTTGTCGCCGAGCGCGTTGCGCGCGGCGTCGTCCCACGTGCCGTCGCGCAGCGCGTACGGCGCGTACTGCACGTGCGCCGACATTACGTGCTTGCCGGCGGGCGCGAGCGAGTCGTCGAACGCG
>CAZKYG010000272.1:0-2685 GCA_964556915.1 uncultured Gemmatimonas sp. | reverse complement strand
GGCCGCGCCCGCACCGACGCCGTGCTGCAACTGCTCTGGCAGTGCTTCTCGGGGACGATGTTCCAGGTCGCGATGGAGCTGCGCACCGCCGCGCGCACCGACGCCGAGCTGCGGCCCGTGCTGGCGACCGCCGAGCGCTCGCTCCGCGACCGCATCGTCGCGCAGTCGCGCACGCTGTTCCCGAAGGACGTCGCCGAGCATCCCGGCCTCGATCGCGCGATCGATCTCACGCTTCAACTGATGATCGGCGCCGCGATGTCCTCCGTCCTGCACAAGGACGAGGGCCGCCTCGACGATCTCATCGATGACTGGAAAGCCCTGTTCCCCTCCGTGCTGACCCAGGCAGCAACGAAAAAACCGAAGGTGAAGCGATGACGAAAGAGCTCCGATTTGACGGCAGAGTCGCACTCGTAACCGGCGCCGGTGGTGGTCTCGGCCGCGCCCACGCCCTCCTCCTCGCGTCGCGCGGCGCGAAGGTGGTGGTGAATGATCTCGGCGGCAGCTTCACCGGCGAAGGCAAGTCCGGTGGTGCGGCCGACAAGGTCGTCGACGAGATCAAGGCCGCGGGCGGCACCGCCGTCGCGAACTACGACTCCGTCGAGGACGGCGACAAGATCATCAAGACCGCCGTCGACGCGTTCGGCAAGATCGACATCATCATCAACAACGCCGGCATCCTCCGCGATGTCTCGTTCGCGAAGATGACGCAGGCCGACTGGGACCTCGTCTACAAGGTCCACGTCCTCGGCGCGTTCCGCTGCACCCACGCCGCGTGGCCGTACATGCGCGACGCCGGCTACGGCCGCATCGTGTTCACCGCGTCGGCCGCCGGCATCTACGGCAACTTCGGCCAGGCGAACTACGCGATGGCGAAGCTCGGCATCCACGGCTTCGCGCAGACGCTCGCGCTCGAGGGCAAGAAGAAGAACATCACCGCGAACACGATCGCGCCGATCGCCGGCTCGCGCATGACCGAGACCGTGCTCCCCAAGGAGCTGCTCGACGCGCTCAAGCCCGAGTACGTGTCGCCGCTCGTGCTCAAGCTCGCGCACGAGGGCACCGACGACACCGGCGGCCTCTACGAGGTCGGCGGCGGCTTCTTCAGCAAGCTCCGCTTCGAGCGCACCGCCGGCAAGACGTTCCGCCTCGGCCGCGGCATCTCCGCCGAGGACGTCGACTCGGCGTGGAAGCAGATCGGCGACTTCGCGAAGTCGACGCACCCCGAGAACATCGCCTCGTCGATGCAGCCGATCATGGAGAACGTCGAGGCCGGCCCGTCGAAGGGCGGCAACCAGTTCATCGACGTCGACGCTGCCCTCGGCTACAAGTACCCCGAGTTCGAGAGCAAGTACGACGAGCGCGACGTGTCGCTCTACGCGCTCGGCGTCGGCGCGGCGAAGAACCCGCTCGACGAGAATGACCTGTCGCTCGTGTACGAGCTGTCCGGCAAGGGCATGAAGGTGCTCCCGTCGTTCGGCGTCGTCCCGGCGATCTCGATGGTGTTCACGCAGGGCAAGAACGGCGTGACCGCGCCGGGCCTCAACTTCGGCCTCGACCGCGTGCTCCACGGCGAGCAGTACACCGAGCTGAAGCGCCCGCTGCCGAAGACCGGCAAGCTGACGACCAAGGCGACGGTAAAAAACATCTACGACAAGGGTAAAAACGCGCTCGTCGTCACCGAGTTCATCACCTACGACGAGCACGGCGACGAGCTGATCAAGAACGAGCTCACGACGTTCGTGCGCGGCGCGGGCGGCTGGGGCGGCGATCGCGGCCCGTCGGCCGACGTCAACGTCGCGCCCGACCGCGCGCCCGACAAGGTCATCGAGGACAAGACCTCGGACAACCAGGCCCTGCTCTATCGCCTCTCCGGCGACTGGAACCCGCTCCACGCCGACCCCGGCTTCGCCAAGGCGTTCGGCTTCGCCAAGCCGATCCTCCACGGCCTGTGCTCGTTCGGCTTCGCCACGCGCCACGTCGCGCAGGCCTACGCGCCCGACGGCAACGTCGACTACGTGAAGAGCATCAAGGCGCGGTTCGCGTCGACCGTGCTCCCCGGCGAGACCCTCGTCACCGAGATGTGGAAGGAGTCGCCGACCAAGATCATCTTCCGCACGAAGGTGAAGGAGCGCGGCGAGGTGTGCATCTCGAACGCGGCCGTCGAGCTGTGGACCGAGCTGCCCAAGCCCAAGGATCGCAGCGCGAAGCCGGCGGCCGGAGCGAAGGCCGCCGCGGTCCCGAACAGCGGCGACATCTTCCGCGCGATGGACGGCTTCGTGAAGGGCAACCCCGCGACCGCCGAGAAGGTGAAGACCACCTTCCAGTTCAACCTCAAGGGCCCCGACACGACCTGGACGATCGATCTCTCGACGCCGCCGGGCGCGGTGACCGAGGGCGTCCACGGCAAGGCGACCTGCACGCTCGAGCTGTCCGACGCCGACTTCATGGCGATGGCGACCGGCCAGGCCGACCCGATGAAGCTGTTCTCGACGGGCAAGCTGAAGATCTCCGGCGACGTGATGGCGTCGCAGAAGCTCGGCTTCCTCAAGAAGATCACGCCGGACATGGTCCTCGCCGAGACCAACAAGCGCACCGGCGGTGGTGGCGCGGCGGTCCCGCCGACGGCAGCTTCCACGCCTGAAGCGATGGGCGAGCCGACGGTCCCCGAGGTGTTCGCGGTGATCG
>CAZKYG010000271.1:0-4548 GCA_964556915.1 uncultured Gemmatimonas sp. | reverse complement strand
AGGCCACGCGCGCCTACGGTGGCGAGGTCGTCCAGTCCGCGGACATGCTCGCGACCGTGGAGGAGCTGCGGCGCGCGCGCGACCTCACGCTGGTCCACCCGTTCGACGATCCGCGCATCATCGCCGGCGCCGGGAGCGTGGCCGACGAGGTGTTCGACGAGCTGCCGGAGGCCGACGCAATCGTCTGCGGCGTGGGCGGGGGCGGGCTGGTCGCGGGCCTCGCCGTGGTGGTCCGCGCGCGGCGGCCGGCCGCGCGGGTCATCGGCGTCGAGCCCGACGACGCGTCGTCCATGCGGCAGAGCCTCGACGCCGGCCATGCGGTGCGCCTCGCCGCGCGCCCGACGACGGTGGCCGACGGGCTGGCCGCGCCGTACGCGGGCGAGGTGACGTATCCGCACGTGCGCGAGCTCGGCGTCGAGATCTGCACCGTCCCGGACGCGGCGATCGTGGACGCGATGTTCCTCCTGCTCGAGCGGGCCAAGGTGGTCGCCGAGCCGGCGGCCGCCGCCGGCATTGCCGCCCTCCTCGGCGGGATGCCGCGTCCCGCGCTGGTGCCGGGCAGCACCGTGGTGTGCGTGATCTCCGGCGGCAACGTGGACCGCGACCGCCTGCGGGCGCTGGCCTGAGGCGGGCGATTCCCCGCCTCCGGGCGCGTATATTTCCGGCAGGCCCGCACGGGAGCACACGGTGAGCGAAGTCACCTGCTGGAGACGAGTGAGCGCCTGGGGACGCTGGTGGACCAGCGCCCGTACCGGCGCGCGCGGCGCCTGATCGACCCTGGCCGGCGGCGTGGACGATGCCACGCGACGCCGACGCGACGTCCAATCACGCGAACCAGGAGGCCGCCATGGCCACGATGACGAGCCCGTCCACCGACGCGGCACACGACACCTTCCCGATCAACGGCACCGACTACATCGAGTTCTGGGTCGGCAACGCCAAGCAATCCGCGACCTACTACCGCGCGGCGTTCGGCTTCCGCCTCGCCGGCTACTGCGGCCCGGAGACCGGCGTGCGCGACCGCGCGAGCTACCTGCTCGTGCAGGACAAGCTCCGCTTCGTCCTCACGTCGCCGCTCCGCCCGGAGTCGCCGATCACGGAGCATCTCGCGCTGCACGGCGACGGCGTGCGCGACATCGCCTTCTGGGTGGACGACGCGCGCGACGCGTACGCGAAGGCCATCGAGCGCGGCGCGCGATCCGTGCGCGCCCCCGAGGTGCTCAAGGACAAGGACGGCGAGGTGGTGATCGCCGCGATCGCCACCTACGGCGACACGATCCACTCGATCGTCGAGCGGAAGCACTACCAGGGCCTGTTCATGCCCGGGTTCCGCGCCGCCAGCTCGCCGTACAATCCCGAGCCCACCGGCCTCAAGTACGTGGACCACTGCGTGGGCAACGTCGAGCTCGGCAGGATGAACGAGTGGGTCGGGTTCTACTCGAAGGTGCTCGGTTTCTACAACCTGCTCTCGTTCGACGACAAGGACATCTCCACCGAGTACTCGGCCCTGATGTCGAAGGTGATGTCGAACGGGAACGGGCGCATCAAGTTCCCGATCAACGAGCCGGCCGCGGGCAAGAAGAAGTCGCAGATCGACGAGTACCTCGAGTTCTACCGCGGCCCGGGGGTGCAGCACATCGCGATCGCGACGAGCGACATCGTGACGACCGTGCGGGCGCTGATGTCGCGCGGCGTGGAGTTCCTGAAGACGCCGTCCACGTACTATGACGACCTCGAGGCACGGGTCGGCAGGATCGACGAGCCGATCGATACCCTGCGCGAGCTCGGCATCCTCGTGGACCGCGACGACGAGGGCTACCTGCTGCAGCTCTTCTCGAAGCCGGTGCAGGACCGCCCCACGCTCTTTTACGAGATCATCCAGCGCAAGGGCGCCAAGAGTTTCGGCAAGGGCAACTTCAAGGCGCTGTTCGAGGCGATCGAGCGCGAGCAGGAACTGCGAGGGAACCTCTAGGTGCCCATCTACCACACCCTCGGCACGATTCCGCGCAAGCGGCACATCGTCTTCCGCAAGCCCGACGGCGGGCTCTACAGCGAGCAGCTGATGGGCAACGAGGGCTTCACCGGGCCCGCGTCGCTCCTGTACCACATCCATCCCCCGACGACGGTGAAGTCGGTGCGCCGCGTGCGCGACCTCAAGTACGAGGGCGAACCGCACCGGATGCTCAAGCACCGGCACTTCCGCACCGCGCCGATCGCCCCGGCCGGGAGCCCGACGCTCGACCGCAAGCTCGTCATGTACAACGACGATGTCGCGGTACTGTTCACGGTTCCCGCGACGCAGGACGAGCATTTCTTCCGCAATGCCCAGGGCGACGAGGTCGTGTACGTGATCGAGGGCGAGGGCACCCTCGAGACGCAGTTCGGCGACCTGCCGTTCCGGCAAGGCGACTACGTGGTGATCCATCGCGGCATCCTGCACCGCTACCGCTTCACGACGCAGGCGCGGCTGCTCGTGTTCGAGAGCCGCGGCTACGTGCGCCCGCCCAGCCGCTACCTGAACAAGTTCGGGCAGATCGTCGAGGGCGCGCCGTACTCCGAGCGCGACTTCCGCATCCCGCGCACGCTCAGGACGCACGACGAGAAGGGCGACTTCCCGATCGTCGTGAAGCAGTACAACGGGTTGCAGGAGTTCGTGCTCGACCACCATCCGCTCGACGTCGTCGGCTGGGACGGCATGTTCTACCCGTGGGCCTTCAACATCCACGACTTCGAGCCGATCGTCGGGCGCGTGCACCAGCCGCCCCCGGTGCACCAGACGTTCCAGGGCGACGGGTTCGTGATCTGCTCGTTCTGCCCGCGCCCGTACGACTTCCATCCGGAGGCCGTGCCCGCGCCGTACAACCACTCCAACGTGGACTCCGACGAGGTGCTCTTCTACGCGTCGAGCGAGTTCATGAGCCGCAAGGGCATCGAGTACGGCTCCATCACGCTGCATCCGGACGGCATTCCGCACGGGCCGCACCCGGGACGCGCGGAAGCCTCCATCGGCGCCAAGGCGACGAACGAACTCGCCGTGATGATGGACTCGTTCCGCCCGCTCAAGGTCGCGCGCGAGTTCGTGGCCTACGAGGACGACAAGTACCAGTTCTCGTGGATCGAGGGCGGGGACAGCTTTTCGCCGCCCACCAGCTGAACGGCAACTTCGCCGCCGATGGCGCCGGGGCACGCGTCACCGGCGACCGCCGCAGATCCCGGCCACCTCACTGATGCCAACGACCGCCGCACGACTCTCCCACCTCCCGCCGTATCCGCTCGCCCACATCCCGCAGAAGAAGCGCGAGCTCATCGCGCGCGGGGTGGACGTGATCGACCTTGGCGCCGGCGACGCCGACCTCGCGCCGCCGCCCGCGGCGATCGAGGCGCTCGCTGCCGCCGCACGCGAGCCGGCGATGAGCCGGTACGGATTCGCGCTCGGCTATCCGCCGTTCCGGGAGTCGGTCGCCGCATTCCTGCAGACGCGGTTCGGCCACGCATTCGACCCGCTGACGGAAATCGTGCCGCTCATCGGCTCCAAGGAGGGGCTCTCGCACCTCGGGCTCGCGTACGTTGGCCCGGGCGACGCCACGATCATCCCGGACCCGGGCTACAACGCGTATCGCGGCGGCACGACGCTGGCGGGCGGCGACCCGTACATGTACGCGATCACGCCGCGCACGAACTTCCTCGTCGAGCTGGATGACGTGCCCGGCGACGTCCTCCGGCGTACGAAGGTCCTCTACCTCAACTATCCGAACAACCCGACGTCCGCGACCGCGCCGATGGCGTATCTCGAGCGCGTCGTGCGGCAGTGCCGCGAGCGGAACATCCTCCTGGTGTACGACAACGCGTACTCGGAAATGACGTTCGACGGGTACGTGGCGCCGAGCATCTTCGACGTGCCCGGCGCGCGCGAGGTGGCGATCGAGTTCCATTCGTTCTCCAAGACGTTCAACATGACGGGGTGGCGCTGCGCCTGGGCCTGCGGCGACGCGAAGCTGGTCGCGCCGCTGGCGAAGGTGAAGTCGTTCACCGACACCGGGCAGTTCATGCCCATCCAGCGCGCCGCGATCGCCGCGCTGGAGACGCGGGCCGCATGGCTCCCGGCCAACCTCGATGTCTTCCGCGCCCGCCGCGATGCCGCGGTGCGCGCGTTCGCCGACGCCGGTTTCGCGACGACGACACCCAGGGCGACGATGTACCTCTGGATTCCGCTGCCCGCCGGCGTCTCGAGCAACGCATTTTCCGACGCGCTCATGGAGGAAGGCGTGGTGACCCTCCCGGGCGCCGGCCTCGGCGACGGGGGCGAAGGGTTCTTTCGCGTCTCGTTCATCACGAGCCCGGAACGGATCGCGGAGGCGGCACGCCGCGCGGGGAAGGTCCTCCAGGACATGGCCGCGAAGGTTTGAGCGCGCCGGCCACGCTCGTGCGGGTCGCCACGGTTGCGGTCGTGTGCGCCACGGTCGCGGCGCTCGCCCCGGCGTCGGCCCGGGCACAGGGCACGGCCGCCCCCGCCCGCGTCCTCCGCTGGGGCGCCGACGCCGAGGGCGG
>CAZKYG010000270.1:0-2935 GCA_964556915.1 uncultured Gemmatimonas sp. | reverse complement strand
CTTCGCGCGCGGGATGAGGGTGGTCGGGTCATTCTTCCCCGGAGCCGGCGCCTGCACGGGCATCGGCAGCGGCTTGGTCACCAGCTGCGGCTCGAGCGGGGGCGCGAGCTGAGGCGCGAGCTCGTGCGGCGCGCTCTGCGGCAGCGGCCCGGGGAGCGGCGAGGCCGCCGCGAAGTCGACGAGCGGCTTGGAGCCCGGCGGCGGCGCGCCCTCGATGTCCATCATGTTGATGATCGAGGTCAGCTCGACACCCTGGAGCTTGCCGATCTCGGTCTTGGGCCGCGACATGCTCGCGCTGAGCCGCGCCATCGATTGCAGCGCGGCCTCGTGCGCTTCCTCGTCGTCGTCGTCGGCATCGGGGCCGATGATCTCGGTGCCGGCGCGCTGGACGTACGGCAGCTCCTCGTCCTCGCCCTCGTCGCGCCACTGCTCGCGCGGACCGCACGCGGCGAGCAGCTCGTTCGCGAGCTCGGGCGCGCTCATCAACAGGCCGTTGCGGTGGGCGCAGCGCGCGAGCGCCTCCTGGAACTCGCCGGCGGTCTGGTAGCGCTCGTCGGCGGAGATCGCGAGCGCCTTGTTCATGATGGCGTCGAGCTCGGGCGTCAGGCCCGGCACCTTGCGCGACACCTGCGGGACCGGCTGCGAGTAGATCTCGTCGGCGGAGGTCGTGAGCCCGGCGTGGATGAACAGCCGCTCGCCGGTCAGCACCTCGTACATGCAGACCGCGAGCGAGTAGAGGTCCGAGCGATGGTCGAGGGCCTCGCTGCGCGCCTGCTCGGGCGACATGTACCCGATCTTCCCTTTGACCTTGTAGAACAGCGACGTGTGGGTCGCGGCCTTCGCGATCCCGAAGTCGGTCAGCTTCACCTCGCCCGAGTTGGAGACGAGGATGTTCGACGGCGACACGTCGCGGTGGATGAGCTTGAGCGGCTGGCCGCCGAAGTCGCGCTTCGCGTGCGCGTACGACAGCGCCGACAGGACCTCGCGGCAGATGTAGATGGCCGCCGCGGGCGAGAAGCGTTTCCCTCGTCGTTTCGCGCGCTTGAGGAGCGTCCGGAGGTCCCCGCCCGGGAGGTACTCCATGACGATGAAGTACTCGTTGCCGGCGGTGACGAGGTCGATCGTGTGGACGATGTTCGCGTGATCGAGCGTCGCGGACAGCTTCGCCTCGCGCAGGAACAGGTCGATGAACTCCTCCTGCTGCGTGAACTCCGGCAGGAGCTGCTTGAGCACGACCTCCATCTCGAAGCCGCCGGCGCCGAGCTTCTTGCCGACGTAGATCGCGCCCATGCCGCCCTCGCTCAGGTGCTCGAGCACCACGTAGCGATCGATGGGGGCGGCCCCGGCGTCGACCATGCGGAGGCGAGTGTAACATCGTCGAATGGACTACCCGCTCGCCCCGGTCCGCGACGGACGCGCGCGCGACGAGCGAACGGTCCAGGGCGAGCTCACGGACGCGGTCGGGGATGCGGCGCGGGCGGCGGCGGCGCTCGCGCTGGCCGATCGTAAGATCGCGGAGGCGGTGGCGCAGGTCGAGGCGGCGGCGGCCGCGCGCGCGGGCCTGACCGACGCGGGGCGACTCGCCCTGGCGGACCGCTACGTCGCGCGGCTGCGGCTGGCGGTCGAGCGCGCGCAGGACGAGCGGGACCGGCTCGCGGCGGCGCACGCCGGGAAGGTCGCGGAGGTCGATGCCGCGCGCGACCGGCTGACGCGGGCGCGTGGGCGCCGGGAGCTGGTGGAACGACACTTCGCGAGATGGCGGGCGGAGCGCCGCAAGCTCGCAGAACGGCGAGAGGAATAGCGGAGGCGTGCAACCGGCCGGGGCGGGTCGTGTCTGTCAGGTATGCGCAAGTGGATGGTCGCCTCTCTCCTCCTGATCTCGAGTGTCGCCGCCGCCGATTCGAAGGCCGAGCCGGCCAAGGACCGCGACGCCAAGCAGCTCGTCACCGATGACTGCGCGAAGGCGCGCAAGGCCGGCCGGACGTGCGTGATCGACATGGGCAAGGAGGAGGTCGAGGGCGTCGTCGGCAAGGGCGACGGCCACCAGATCACCGGCATCACGTTCAAGCCGATGACGTCGCTGATCCGCCTGCGCAAGGACTACATCGCCGAGATCGTGAAGAGCGCCGAAGACCTCGACTGAGGGCCTCCTGATATAGTCCGCGCGTGAGGTACGGGCTGCTCGGACTGCTGCTGGCCGCTGCCTGTACGCAGCCGCGCAGCACGCGCTGCCGCCACGTGTGCGAGCGCGAGAGCGAGTGCATCAGCGCGACGAACAGCCAGATCCCGTTCGACGAGAAGGAGTGCGTCGCCGCGTGCGCCGTGCTCGAGCTCGACAACGAGAACCTCGCGAAGGTCGAGGAGCACGCCGTGTGCGTCGCTAACCAGAAGTCGTGCGCAGGCGTCCTCGAGTGTAAGTAGGATCGAGGGCATCCCTCAGCCCGTCGCCGAGGAAGTTGAGCGCGAGGATCGCGATGCCCATCGCGAGCCCCGGGAACACGAGCAGCCACGGGTAGACGACGATCTGCGAGCTGCCCTCGGTCACGAGCGTGCCCCACGACGCCAGCGGCGCCTGGACGCCGAGGCCGAGGAAGCTGAGGAACGCCTCGAGCAGCATGACCTGCGGCAGGACGACGGTCGCGTACACGACGATCGTGCCGCTCGCGTTC
This sequence comes from uncultured Gemmatimonas sp., assembly GCA_964556915.1. GTDB lineage: Bacteria > Gemmatimonadota > Gemmatimonadetes > Gemmatimonadales > Gemmatimonadaceae > Fen-1231. The sequence goes on along the minus strand of CAZKYG010000270.1, from coordinate 266 downwards.
GGCAGCACGTGGCGGGCGAGGATCCGCGCCGGGCCCGCGCCGAGGGCGCGCGCCGCCTCGACGTAGTCGCGGCGAACGATGCCGAGGACCTGGCCGCGCACGATGCGCGCCATCGTCAGCCACGAGATCCCGCCGATCAGCGCGAACAGCGCGGTCAGCGACCGGGTCTGCGCCACCGACATCACGACGATGACGAACACCAGCGTCGGGAACCCGAACAGCGCGTCGACGATCCGCATCATCACCTCGTCCACCGCGCCGCCCGC
>CAZKYG010000269.1:0-15434 GCA_964556915.1 uncultured Gemmatimonas sp. | reverse complement strand
TGAACCACTGCCCCGGCACGTCACCCATGAACGCGATCGGCACGAACACCGCGACGATCGAGAACGTCGTCGCCGCCACGGCGAGGCCGATCTCGTTCGTGCCGTCGTGCGACGCCTTGAAGTGGTTCTTCCCCATCTCCAAGTGGCGCACGATGTTCTCGCGCACCACGATCGCGTCGTCGATCAGGATGCAGATCGCCAGCGAGAGGCCGAGCAGCGACATCGTGTTGAGCGTGAACCCGAACGCCCACACGGCGATGAACGCCGAGATCACCGACACCGGCAGCGCCAGGCCCGTGATCACCGTGGAACGCCACGAGTTGAGGAACAGGAACACCACGAGCACCGTGAGCGCCGCGCCCTCGAGCAGCGCCTCGTTCACGTTCTTCACCGACGCCTCCACCCGCTCGCCGGCGTTCTGGATCACGCTCAGCGTCGTGCCCCGTGGCAGCGTCGCCTGGATCGCGTGCACCTGGTCGAGCACGTCGCGCGACACCTGCGACGTGCTGTACCCCTTCGACTTCTTGATGAGGATGCCAATCGACTCGCGCGCGCCGGTCGAGTCGCCGTAGATCGCCGCCGACACCGGCTCGATCGTGCCGTCGCGCGCCGTCGCCACTTCACCGAGCCGGATCGGATGCCCGTTGCGCTCGGCCACCACGAGCTGGAGGAAGTCGGCCGGCGTCTCGAGCTTGCCGCGCAGGCGGATCGACCGCTCGTCGAGCGCACCCGTGAGCTTGCCCACCGGCACCGCGAGGTTCTGCGACTGCAGCGCGCCCACGAGCTGGCCCACGCTGATCCGCGCCGCGCGCATCGCGTCGGGGCGGATCTCCACGGTGAGCTCGCGCTCCACGCCCCCCACCACCACGGCCTCGGCCACGCCGGGGATCGCGCGCAACTCCTTGGTCATGCCGGGGTCGGCCAGCCGGGTGAGGCTGGGCGCGTCGAGCGCGTTGGAGTTCAGCGAAAGCTGGACGATCGCCTGGTCCTGCGGGTCGAACCGCGAGAGGATCGGCTCCTTCATCTCCGCCGGCAGCTGGTCGCGGATGGCCGAGATCTTGTCGCGGATGTCCTGCGACGCCTGCTGCACGTCCTTCTCGAACACGAAGTACACCGTCAGGTTCGCGAACCCGTCCTGCGCGGTGCCCTGCATGCGGTCCACGCCGGAAATGCCGGCCACCGCCTCTTCCACGCGGTCGAGCACCTCGCGCTCGACGACGTCGGGCGAGGCGCCGGGGTACGGGATCGCGACGTTCACGATCGGCTGGACGACGTCCGGAAATTCGTCCGTCTGGAGCTGCGCGAGCGAGAAGAGGCCGAACACCACCAGCGCCACCATCGAGACGATCGTGACGATCGGCTTCTTGATCGCGAAATCGGAAATGAACATGGATGCGTCCTACGGCTTCTTGGCGGGAGTCGCGGCCTTCGTGGCCGGCGCGGGGGCGGCCACGGCCGTCTTCGCTCCGGGGGCGTCGGTGCCGGCGGAGATGCGCACCGGCGTGCCCGGCGTGATGCCCGCGGCCGCTCCCACGAGCAGCGTGTCGCCGGCGGCCACCCCGCTCGTGAGCTCGACGTGCTCGGTCGCATCGTCGCGCGTGCCGAGCGCCACCTCGACGCCTTCCGTCCTGCCGCCCTTCACGCGCGTGACCGCGGGCTTGAGCCCGCGCTGGTCCACCGCCGTCAGCGGCACCACGAGCCCCGCGTGCGACGTGGCGGCGATGCGCCCGTCGGCGAAGAGGCCGGCCACGAGGCCGTTGCCCGCGTTCGGGATGCGCGCGTAGAGCCGCACCTGCCGCGTGCCGGGATCGGCGCTCGGGTAGATGTTGCTGATCGTGCCCGTGAACGTGCGGCCCGGATAGCCCGTGACCGTGAACGTCACCGGCGCGCCGAGGCGAACCGCGCCAAGCTGCTCGGCGGGCACCGAGCCCTCGAGCCGCATCGTGGACGGGTCCACCACCGTCACGAGCGGCGCGCCCGGCGCCACCACGTCGCCCGGGTTCACCTGGCGCTCGCTCACGATGCCGTCGTACGGCGCGGTCACCACCGTGTTGTCGAGGTTCTTCTGCGCGCTCGCCAGCCGCGCCTTGGCGTCGTCGAGCATCGCCTGCGCGGCCACGGCGCCGCGCCGCGCCTGCTCCGCCGCGTTCGTCGCGATCGCACCCGCGGCCAGCAGCTTGTCGGCGCGGTCCTGGTCGCGCTTCGCGAGGTCGTACGCGAGCTGGGCCTGCGTCACGCCGCTCTTGGCGGACAGCCACGCGTCGCGGATCGCGGCGTCGTCGATGCGCACGAGCGGCGTGCCCGCCGTGACGTGCGCGCCGGGATCCTTCAGCACCGCCACGACCGACCCCGCGACCTCCGCGCGGATGGACGCCGTGCGGTCGGCGACGAGCGCGCCGGAAATCGCCGGCCCGGCCGTGATGGTCGTCTGCTGCACGACGGCCACGTTCTCCGGACTCACGTTGACGGTGGTCACGGCCGGCACGTCGGCCTGCGCGCCCTTGCTGCCGCACGCGGCGAGCAGCGCGGAGGCGACGAAGACGGTGGGAGCGAGAATTCGAGGGGTGGTTGTCACTGGTGTGAAGTCCGGGGTCAGGAGACCCGAGTGTCCGTGGTGGATGGCGAGTCTGGTGGTGCGTGCGTCGTTGATGGTCGATGTGCTGCGCCGGGCGGCCTACCGCCTGCCCGTCGTCGTCGTGGCGGCCGCGAGCGGAAGGTCCTTCAGCAGGGCCACGCGCAGCCGAGCCACCTCGAGGTCGCGCGCGGCCAGCACGCGGTTGAGGCGCGCCTGCTCGTACTGCGTGCGCGCCTGCTGCAGCTCCACCTCGGTGGAGATGCCCTCGCGCTGCCGCACCTCGGCGATGCTGTACGCCTTGCCGGCCTGCTCGTCCGTGCCCACGCTCGCCGAGTAGGCGGCCTGCGCCTGCTCGAGTTGCGTGACCGCGGTGCGGGCATCGAGTGCGGCGTACTCGCGGGCCTGCGCCAGGTTCTCGCGCGCCTCGCCAAGGTTCGCTTCCGCCACGAGGCGGTCGCCGCCAATGCGACCGCCCGTGAACAGCGGAAACGAGAAGCCGGCCGTCACCGTCCAGTTCGGGTAGAACAGCCCGAACGAGTTCGGCGCGAACGTGCCGTCGGCGGGGTAGGCGAATCGCTGGTACGTGGACGACACCTGCAGCGACGGCAGCCGCTGCCAGCTGGCCGCGCGCAACGCCGCCTGCTGCGCCTCGACCGCCGCCTCGGCCTGCCGCACCGACGAACGGTTCGCCGCGCTCGTGTCCGGCAACACGGCGCGCGTGGTGCCCGGGATCGCGATCGGCCGGTCGAGCATCACGGTCGGCTGCGCGGCCGACGCCGGCGGCGCCGGCGTGCCCTCGTCGTGGATTGGCGTGGAGAGCGCGATCGGCTGCGAGAGCGGAACGCCCAGCAGCTGGCGGAGGCGCAGCAGCGCCACGTCACGGTTGCCGCGCGCCTGGATGAGCGACGGCCGCGCGTTGTCGCGCGCCACACGGGCACGCAGGAGGTCGAATTCCGACGCCGAGCCCACCTCGTTCGCCAGCGTCGTGTTCTGCAGCGAGCGTTCCGCCTGCGCCAGCGTGCTGTCGGCGATCTCCACGAGCTGGCCCGCGGCCACGGCATCGAAGTACGCCTGCGCGATGTCGAGCGCGGCCTGCGCCTTTGCCGCGTCGAGCCCGATGTCGGCCACCGTGCGCGCCGCGTCCGCCGCCGCGCGCGCCGCGCCCACCCGGCCCGCCGTGAACAGGTTCTGCGAGAAGTTCAGGCCGATCGTCTCGGTGACCGGCGACGCGAAGATCTTGCCGATGGACCCGAAGCTGTTGCTCGACGAATCGCTCGACCCGCCCGCCGAACTGCCGGAGGACTTGTCCTTCTTCTGGATCTCGTTGAACTGGCTCTGCAGGGTGCGCTGGTAGCCCGCCGTCGCCGTGACCTGCGGGAAGTACTGCGACAGCGCCTGCGCCTGCTGGCCGCGCGCGCGTTGCACGCCCGCCTCGGCGGTGCGCACCACGTGCGACACGCCGGCGCCGAGGCGCAAGGCGTCGTCGAGCGAGATCGTGAGGGGCGCGGTGCCCTGCGCCCCGGCGGGCGCCGCGAGCGCGCTGGCGCACGCGGCGATGATGATGACGAGGGCGCCACAGCGGCGCCGGGAGGAAATGGCCATGGAGGTTGCTTCTCGTGAGTGAACCGGGAGATCGCGACTACGACGCGCGACGCCGCGCCTTCCGGACATGCGCGTCGAACCCGAGGGCGCGCAGCGTGAGCCGCGCGTAGGTGGCCGGCGCGTCGGCAGCCGGCGGAAAGGCCTGCGGCATGACGCCACGCGACATCACGTCGTGGAACAGTGCGCCGATGAGCAGCGAACCCGCGCCGTGCACGTCCGTGTCGGCAGGAATGAAGCCGGCGTCGCGCAGGCGGCCGAAGTACGCGCGGATCGCCTCATAGGCCGCCTCGCCGCCCTTGGCCACGCACTTCGGCATCTCGGGATGCTGCTCCGCGTCGCTCATCGCCTGGATGATCATCGACCGCATCGAGAGCAGCACCTGTCGCGACTGCGTCGCCCAGGCCGTGAGCTCGCGCTCCGGGTCGTCCGGCTCGGCGGGCAGCGTGCCCACGTCCACCGGCACACCGTGGGCCCGCATCGCCTCGACGATGAGGTTCTCCTTGCTGCCGAAGATCCGGAAGAGCGTGACTTCATTCACGCCGGCGGCCTCGGCCACCGCGCGGGTCGTGGTGCCGCGAAAGCCGTGTTCGCCGTAGAGGCGGGCTGCGGCGCTGAGGATCTGTTCTCGAGTGGGTGCCGTCATGTGGGGCCGTCGTGTGCAAGTAATTGCTTGCATACTAAGCAAGCAATTGCTTGCACACAACGGGCGAACTGGTGAGCCGGTTTCAACGGCGGCGATTGCCGCCATCGGCCAGGATGCGGGGATTCCTGTCGGAGCGTCAACCCATTGTCAGGACGTGACTTCGCTCATCAGGGCCAGTGTGTTCCCGTCGGGATCGCGGAACTCGGCGAGCCACACATCACGGTCGGGCAGCTTCGCGATCAGGTGCGCCCCGCCCGGGAAGGTCACGCCTCGGGAGGTCATCTCAGCCACCGCCGCCTGGATGTCCGCAACCTTGTAATAGAGGACCGTGCCGCCGCCCGGCCGGAAGTCTCCCTCGGGCTGCGACAGCATGATCCGCACGTCGCCCGCGCGCAGGAACGCGAGCGTCGGCGGGGCGGGAATCGGGAGCTGCGGCAGCCCGAGCGCGTCGCGGTAGAAGGCGACGGCGCGCGGCACGTCGCGCACCGTGATGGCGACCTGCACGATCCCGTCGATTGACGAGCGGCCCATGGGGTCCTCCGCTGGGATGGCGGCTTGCGGGCGCCGCCCGCGGCCGGTACTTTAGTTAGTTAGGAAAGCTAAATATATCGCCACCCGCCATGGCCGCAAGACGACCCCGCCCGCGCCCGTCCCGCGCCGCCGCCATCGACGTCGCCGACCGTCTCCACTCCGCCGCCATCCACCTCCTGCGCCGCGTCCGGCGCGAGGACGCGGGCGCCGGCCTCCCCGCCCCGCAGCTCTCCGCGCTCAGCGTGCTCGTCTTTCGCGGCAGCCTCACCCTGGGTGAACTCGCGCGCGCCGAGCAGGTCCGGCCGCCGACCATCACGCGCATCGTGGCCGATCTCGAGGCCGCCGGCCTCGCCACGCGCGCGGCGCGCGAGAGCGATCGCCGCGTCACCGTGGTGACCGTCACCCCCAGGGGCGTCCGCCTGCTCGAGGACGGCCGCCGCCGGCGCATCGCCGCGCTCGCCGCCGAGATCGTCGCGCTCCCCCGCGCGGAGGTGGCGCGCCTCGAACGCGCCATCGTCAACCACGAGCGGCTGGTCGGGCCGCGCATGCCGCATCCGGACTGATCGCGTCGCGGCACGGGTCGGCTGCACCGTCCCGCCGCTCATCCCTGCCGGCGCGCCACTGGCGGCGCGGACGCTGCGCCGGCAAACGAAAACCGCGCACCATGCATCAAACTCGTGCGACGGAAATCCCCCACCGTCACCCGAACCCACGCTGCGATGCCCTCCCCCGGAGTCCACTCGTTCGCGCGGTCGGGGATTGCCGCGCTTGCAATCCTCACGCCGCTCATCGCCATCGCCCAGGCCGCGCCGCAGGACCCGGCGGCGTCCGCGCGGCCGGCGAGCGTGCACACCGTGCCGGTGCCCGCGGCGCGGGCGGCGCTGCGCACGACACCGGTCGTCATCGACGGCAGGCTCGACGACGCGGCCTGGCAGTCGGCCACGCCCGTGACCGAGTTCACGCAGACGGATCCCGACGAGGGCAAGCCGGCCACCGAGCGCACCGAGGTCCGGTTCCTCTTCGACAACGACGCGCTGTACGTGTCGGCCCGCATGCACGACAGCCAGGGCCGCGCAGGCGTGAAGACGAACCTCGTCCGCAGGGACGACAACTTCAATTCGGACTACTTCGAGATCGTCATTGACGGCTACCACGACCACCTGAGCCGCGCCTTCTTCGACCTCAATCCCTCGGGATCGAAGAGCGACTACATCGGCATCGGCAACTCGTGCTGCGACCAGGGGTGGGACCCGGTGTGGGAGGCCGCCACCGAGATCACCGACGACGGCTGGACGGCCGAAATCCGCATTCCCCTGAGCCAGCTCCGGTACGACGCGGCGAACGACACGTGGGGACTCCAGATCCGGCGGTACATCCAGCGCCGCCAGGAAACCGACCAGTGGTCGTTCTGGAAGAAGTCCGAGAGCGGCGGCCCGAGCCGCTTCGGCCACCTCGAAGGCCTCCACCTCGGCAGCGCGGGGTACAAGCGGCTCGAGCTCCTGCCCTACGCCGTCGGCAAGGGCAGTTACCTGCAGCACGACGCCGGCGACCCGTTCAACACCGGCCATGTGCAGACCGGCCGGGCGGGCCTCGACCTCAAGTACCTCCTCACGTCGAACCTCACGCTCAACGCGACGTTCAACCCCGACTTCGGCCAGGTCGAGGTGGACCCCGCGGTCGTGAACCTCTCGGCATTCGAGACCTTCTTCCCCGAGAAGCGCCCCTTCTTCATTGAGGGCGCCGGCATCTTCTCGTTCGGGAACTTCAGCTGCTACTTCTGCAGCAACGTGTCGTCCCTCGATGCGTTCTACTCGCGCCGCGTCGGCCGGGCGCCCACGGGGTCCGACCTGGCCTACAACGCGGGTCCGTTCGCCGATGTGCCCGACGCCGCCACGATCCTGGGCGCTGGCAAGATCACGGGCCGTACCGCGAGCGGCTGGACGGTCGGCATGCTCGAGGCCGTCACGGGCCAGGCCGACGCGAAGGTGCAGGCGACGGACGGCACGCGCCTCAACCAGGAAGTCGAGCCGCTCACCAACTATTTCGTGGGCCGCATGAAGAAGGACCTGGACGGCGGCAACCTCGTCGTCGGCGGGATCGCGACGAGCGTCGTGCGCCGCATGTCCGACGCCTTCGCGCCACGCCTCGCGGACCACGCCGAGCTCGTCGGCGGCGACTTCGTGTACACCTGGCACAAGCGCGACTACTCGCTCATGGGCCAGTACGCGCTCTCCAACGTGGACGGCGACCCGCGGCTGATCGCGGCAAAGCAGCAGTCGAGCGCCCGCTACTTCCAGCGCCCCGACCGCGGCACCATGGCGAACGGCTTCTTCACGAACGCGTTCGACTCGACGCTCACGAGCCTGCGCGGCGGCGGCGCGTACATGCGCGTCGCCAAGGACGCCGGCGGCTGGCTCTGGGAGGCGATGACGAACATCCGCACCCCGGGCTTCGAGACGAACGACTACTCGTTCCTCACCACCGCGGACTACATCTACGGCAACGCGAACATCGTCCGCAACATCACGAAGCCCGGCCGCTGGTACCGCAGCCTCTGGATCGACGTGGGCACGCAGGCACAGCGCAACTGGGACGGCGACCTCACCGACCTCCAGGTGCCGGTCTACTTCCAGACGCAGACGCCGCAGTTCTGGTTCCTGAATGCGTTCTACATCTGGAAACCCGAACTCTCGGACGACCGGCTCCTGCGCGGCGGCCCCATGGTGCGCAAGCCGGGGACGGGCTACGTGTCGGTCAGCGTCAACACCGACTCGCGCCACCGGATCGTGGGCAACTTCGGCGGCTCGTACGCGACGAACACGCGCGGCGGCTGGGGCTCGAACCTCTACGCCGGCGCGGACATCCGCCCGTCGTCGAACGTGCTCGTCTCGTTCAACCCGTCGTGGAGCGATTCGCGGTCGCTGCTGCAGTACGTGCAGACGCTGAACGACCCCGTGAACACGGCGTTCTACGGCAAGCGGTACGTCCTCTCCGCCCTGCGCCAGAAGTCGCTCGGCCTCGACACGCGCGTCAACGTCACGTTCTCGCCGACGATGACGCTGCAACTCTACGCCCAGCCGTTCATCGCCAGCGGGCTGTACGACGAGTTCAAGGAGTTCAATGCGCCGCGCCAGAACCAGTGGAGCGTGTATGGCAGGGACAAGGGCACGATCGTGAAGCAGACGTCCGCGGGGGGCGACGTCAGCTATACGGTGGACCCCGACGGCGCGACGGGTCCGGCGCAGCCGTTCGTGATCGCGAACCCCGACTTCAACTTCCGCTCGCTGCGCGGCAACGCCGTGTTCCGGTGGGAGTACCTGCCGGGCTCGACCGTGTACCTCGCGTGGACGCACTCCCGCAGCGGCCAGGTGGGCGTCGGCGACTTCGACTTCTCGCGCGACAGCGACGGACTGCTCGCCGCCCACCCGGACAACATCTTCCTGGTCAAGGCCACCTGGTGGATCACGCGATAGCGTAGGGCCGGGCACGCGTTCCGGCGGCGCGCACGCGCGCCGCCGGCACTACTTTTGAGCGCGATGCCCGCCCTTCTCGCGATCGTCTTCGTCCTGTCCGGCGCCGCCGGACTCATGTACGAGTCGATCTGGAGCCGCTACCTCGGCCTGTTCGTCGGGCACGCGGCGTACGCCCAGGTCATCGTCCTCGTCATCTACCTCGGCGGCATGTCCGCGGGCGCGGCGCTCGCGGCCCGCCGATCGGCCCGCATCCGCGACCCGCTGATCGGCTACGCCGCCATCGAAGTGGGCGTCGGCCTGCTCGGCCTGTTCTTCCACGACATCTTCCAGGCCGTCACGGGCTTCGCCTACGCGTCCATCTTCCCCGCCCTCGCGGGCGGCGCGACGCTCATGGTGGTGAAGTGGTCGCTGGCGGCGCTGCTCATCCTGCCGCAGGCGGTGCTGCTCGGCATGACGTTCCCGCTCATGACGGCGGGCTTCCTGCGCCGCGTGTCCCCGGACGGGCGCGCGCACAGTGGCCGCGTGCTCGGCATCCTGTATTTCGCCAACTCCATCGGCGCCGCCGCGGGCGTTCTCGTGGCCGGCTTCTACCTCATCCGCGCCGTCGGCCTGCCGGGCACCGTCCTCACGGCCGCCGCCATCAACATCATCGTCGGCCTTGCCGTGTACGCGGCCGTGCGCCTCGTGGATGCCGCCGAGCGCGACCCCGGCGTGGCGGAGAGCGCCGCCGGCGACACCGCCGTGCCGGCCGGCCCGCCGCCCGCACTCGCGCCACCGCCGGCGGACGACCTGCCGATGCTCTGGCGCGTGCTGCTCGCCGTCGCCGCCGGCACGGCGCTCTCGAGCTTCATCTACGAGATCGCGTGGGTGCGCATGCTCTCGCTGGTGCTGGGCAGCGCCACGCATTCGTTCGAGCTCATGCTGTCCGCGTTCATCCTCGGGCTCGCGTGCGGCGCGTTCTGGGTGCGCAACCGCGCCGACACCTTCCGCGACCCGATGCGCGCCCTCGCCGTGGCACAGTGGGCCATGGGCGGGCTCGCGGTGTTCACCCTCACGGCCTACCTGCGCAGCTTCAACTGGATGGCGTTCCTGGTCACCGGGCTCGACCAGAACCCCGAGGGCTATGCGCTCTTCACGGTGGCCAAGTACGGCATCGCGATCGCCGTGATGCTGCCCGCGACGTTCTGCGCGGGCATCACGCTCCCGCTCATCACGCGCATCCTGCTCGGCGCCGGCGCCGGCGAGCGTGCCATCGGCGCGGTGTACAGCGTGAACACGCTCGGCTCGATCGTTGGCGCCGGCCTCGCCGCGCTGGTCCTCATGCCGCTCCTCGGCCTCAAGGCGCTGCTCATCTCGGGCGGCGTGATCGACATGGCGCTCGGCGTCTGGTTGATGTTCCTCGCCGGCCGCGCGCGCGCCGAGACGCGCCGCTTTGCCGTGGGGCTCATCGGCGCGACGGTCCTGGTCGCGGCCGGCGGCGCCATCAACGCGAACTTCGACCGCGGCATCCTCGTGAGCGGCGTGTTCCGCTACGGCACCGTGCCCGAGCCGGGCGAGCGCTCCGAGGGTATCGTCTTCTACCGCGACGGCCGCACCGCCACCGTCAGCGTCCGCAAGGGCGGCGACGACAGCTACTCGATCGCCACCAACGGCAAGCCCGACGCCTCGCTCTCGCCGATCTGGTTCGCCGGCGACACCGCCCGCGACGCCGGCGAACGCATCGACGGCGACGAGTCCACGCAGGTGCTCCTGCCGCTCACCACGCTCGCCCACGTGCCGCACGCGAAGCACGCCGCCGTCATCGGCAACGGCTCGGGCATGTCGAGCCACTTCCTCCTCGGCAGCCCCGAGCTCGAGGACCTGACCACGATCGACATCGAGCCGGAAATGATCAACGGCTCGCACATGTTCTATCCCGTCAACCGGCGTGTGTTCGACGATCCGCGCTCGCACTACGTGCACGACGACGCCAAGAGCTTCTTCGCCTCGGCCAACCGCAAGTTCGACCTGATCCTCTCGGAACCGTCCAACCCGTGGGTGAGCGGCGTGAGCGGCCTGTTCACCGACGAGTTCTACCGCCGCGTGCGCACCTACCTCACGCCCGACGGCGTATTCGGCCAGTGGCTGCACCTCTACGAGATCGACGACGCGCTCGTGCTGTCGGTGATCAAGGCCGTGCACCGCAACTTCCCGTCGTACGACATCTACCTCACGGCCGACGTGGACGTGCTCATCGTCGCGTCGAACCGGCCGAAGCTTCCCGCGCCCGACTGGTCCGTGTACCGGCTGCCGGCGATCACGAAGGACCTGCGGCATTTCTATCACATCACCCCCGAGGCCATCGAGGGCACGCACCTCGTCTCGCGCGACGCCCTCGCGCCGCTCATCGGCGACGCCACCGGCGCCAACTCGGACTACTACCCGCTGCTCGACCTGAACACGGAGGAGACGCGCTTCGAGAAGCGCTTCGCGAGCGGCTTCGCCGGCCTCGGCGACGACCGGTTCGACCTCGGCGCGCTGCTCACGAGCCGGCGCGAGGAGCCCGCCGTCGAGCCGCAGGCACCGCTCGACATCGAGCGCGTCCGTGCGCGTGCCGTGTCGGCCGCGCTCCGCGACAACAAGGCCGCCTGGGTCGCGAGCGGCGACCGCACCCGCCTGCGCAGCGCCACCGCCCGCTACCAGACGCTCAAGGACCGCATGGCCGCCGGCCACGCCCCCTCGGACTGGCTCGAGTTCATGAGCCTGTTCGGCGCCGTGGAGAAGGACCTCCACGGCGGCACCATGGGATGGGTGGACGAGCCGTTCTATGCCAGCGTCCTGCAGTTCGCGCAGCGCTACGGCGCGCCCAACGAGGCGCTCGCCGCCATCCGGTTCATGCACGGCGTCGCGAGCTACAACTGGCTCGAGGCGGCCAACCAGGTGGACCAGCTGCTCTTCGCGTTCGACAACGGCATCCGCTGGATCGACGAGGACGCCTACCGCGACGGCGCCGTGGTCTCGCTCCTCAAGACGGGACAGTTCGTCAAGGCGCGCACGGTGTTCAACCGCACGGCCGAGCACACCACGCGCAAGGCGACCGACATCCGCGTGGAGATGCTCGCCGCGGCCGTGGCAAGCGTCACCGCGACGGATGTAAAATCACCCGCCCCGGCCGCGCCGCGGTGAACGCGCCGTTCGCCACCACCGCCTGACCCGCGACGAACACCCAGTCGATTCCCACCGGATACTGGTGCGGGTTGGTGTAGGTGCCCTTGTCCGCGATCGTGGCCGGGTCGAATACGGTGATGTCCGCCGCGCACCCCTCGCGAATGCACCCGCGATCGGAGAGGCCGAGCCGTTTGGCGGGCATCCCCGTCATCTTGTGCACCGCCGTCTCGAGCGTGAGCACGTGCTGCACGCGCACGTACTCACCCAGCACGCGCGGGAACGTGCCGTAATTGCGCGGGTGCGGCACGCCCTGCCCCGGCTTCGTGAGCCGGCCGTCGCTGCCGATCATCGTCATCGGGTGCGCCATGATGCGGCGCACGTCAGCCTCGTCGATCACGTGGAACACGTTCGACGCCCCGCCCTTCAGCATGACGTCGATCACCACGGGCACGGCGTTCTCGGGCGTCGGCGCCTTGCCGCCGCGCTTCACCAGGTCCGCGAGGGTCTTGCCGTCGAGCGTGTGGTCCCATGGCACGTTCGCGAACTGCACACGCGAGATGTCGCCGCCGCCGCGGTCGTTCAGCAGCAGGTCGAGGATGCCCTTCTCGATCGCGTTCCGCAGCTCCGGGTCGTTGAGCCGCTTCTTGAACTCCGCCGGCCCGCCCGCCTGCGCCCACGCGGGCACGAGCACGCCGAAGCCGGTCGAGCTCGCCGTGTACGGATACTGGTCCATCATCACGTCGGTGCCGGCGAGGCGCGCCGAGTCCACCATGTGCAGCGTCTCGACGCTTTTCCCCCACATCTGCTGGCCGATCACCTTGTGGTGCGTCAGCACGACGGGAATCTTCGCCTGCCGCCCGATCTCGAGCGCCTCGGCCACGCCGGAGATGAGCCCCAGCCCCTCGTTGCGCAGGTGGGACGTGTAGATGCCGCCGTACTGCGCCGCCACCTTCGCGAGCGCGACGACTTCGTCCGTCTTCGAGTACGTGCCGGGGATGTACAGCAGTCCCGTGCTCAGGCCGAACGCGCCCTCCTTCATCGCCTGCGCCACCATGCCCTTCATCTTCTCCAGCTCTGCCGGCGCGGGCGCGCGGTTCACCGTGCCCATCACCTCGCGGCGGATCGTGTTGTGACCCACGAGGTACGCGACGTTGATGCCGAGCCCGGCCTTGTCGGCGGAGTCGAGGTATGCCTTGAACGGCCACGGCCCGCCGCCATCGGGGCCGCCAAGCGCGAGCGTCACGCCCTGCCGCGCGGCACTCTGCGCGTCGGGCATCTGGAGGAGGGGCTCCAGGTGCGCGTGCATGTCGATGAACCCCGGCGCCACCACGTGGCCCTTCACGTCGATCACGCGCTTCGCCTGCGATGCGGGGATCTGCTCGCGCGCCACGCGCGCGATCTTCCCACCCGTGATGCCGACCGAGCCCGCGTAGCGCGCGCCGCCGGTGCCGTCGATGATCGTCGCGTTCGCCAGCACGACGTCGTACTGCTGGGCCGGCGCGGTGGATGCGCAGAGCAGCAGCGCGGCGGCGATCGGGAGGGGGAAGGACGGACGTCGCACGGGCAGGCTCCGGTCGAGTTCGGGCCTGAACGTACTGCGCGCGCGGCCCGCCCGGCGAGTGGCGCGCGCCGCGGCTGACCTGCCGTCCGCTACCGCGCCGTCGCCGCCTCGAGCTCGGTGACCGTGGCCGCTACGCGCAGCGCGTTGGCCAGGTCGCGCCAGATGTCCTCGACGTTCTCGAGGCCCACGGAGAACCGCAGCATGCCCGGCGTCACGCCCGACTCGGCGAGCGCGGCCGGCTCCACCACGCGGTGGGTGAGGCCGGCCGGGTGCTGGATCAGCGTGTCGCATGACCCCAGCGACACGGCCGGCGTCGCGAGCTCCACCGCGCGCATCACGGCCGCGGCCGCGTCGTGCCCGCCGCGCACGGTGAACGCGAGCATCGTGCCTGGCCCGCTCATCTGGCGGCCGAGCAACCCGAGTGGGTCGCCGCCCGGAAGCGAGGGATAGCGCACCGACTCCACGTCCTCGTGCGCGAGCAGTCGCTCGGCGATCACCTGCGCCGAGGCCTGCGCCGCGCGCACGCGCACGGGCAGCGTCTGCAGCCCGCGGTGCAACAGGTAGCCGGCCAGCGGATGCAGCAGGCCGCCCGTGAGCAGCCGCACCACGCGCAGGTCGCGCGCGTGCGCGTCGCTCGCAGCCACCACGCCCGCGATCACGTCGCCGTGCCCGCCGATGTACTTGGTGGCGCTGTGCAGCGACATCGCCGCGCCGAGCTCGAGCGGCCGCTGCAGCACGGGGGTCGCGAAGGTCGAGTCCACCACCACCGGCACGGTTCCCGCCTGCCGTACCACATCGGCGATGTCCACGAGCGCGAGCGTCGGGTTGCCCGGCGTCTCGATCATCACGAGCGACGTGTCCGCCCGGATCGCGTCGCCGACGGTGTCCGGCGTCGCCCACGTGACATCGAGGCCGAGGAGCCCGCTCGTGAGCAGGTGGTCGGTGCTGCCGTAGATCGGGCGCACCGCCACCACATGCGGGCCGCGCTGGCGGGCGGCCACGAGAACGGCCGCAATGGCCGCCATCCCGGACCCGAACGCCACGGCGTCGGCCGCATTCTCGAGCTCGGCGAACGCACGCTCGAAGCGGCTCACCGTGGGGTTCTCGAGCCGCGAGTAGATCTTCTCGCTGCGCGGCCGGTCACCGGCGAGCATCGCGTCGAGGTCGGCGGTGGCCTCGTCGAGGTCTTCTATTGGATAGGTGGTGGAGAGGTCGAGCGGCGGCGCGTGCACGCCGAGTTTCCGGAAGTCGTCGCGGGCGGCGTGGACCGCCGCAGTATCGAAGCCTTTTGACATCGAACACCCCTCGGAATATCTGCCGTATTGCAATCTATTGTTCGGATGAACAATATTCCAACGAATCATCTTCGGAGCAGCGATGCAATTGGCGGACATTGACCGAACAGATGCGGCAATTCTGGCCGCTTTGCAGAAGGATGGTCGGCTCTCCAACAAGGACCTCGCCGAGCGCGTCGGCCTCGCGGCGTCGAGCTGCCACGAACGCGTCCGCAAGCTCACGGACGGCGGAGCGATTCGCGGGTTCCACGCCGACATCGATCCCGCCGCGCTGGGCTACACGCTCGAGGCGATGATCGCCGTGCGCCTGCAGCGGCACTCCCGCGACCAGTACGACGCCTTTCGTGCCGCGGTGCTGGCGCTCGACGAGGTGAAGGCGGTACATCACCTCGCGGGAGAGAACGACTTCCTGGTGCACGTGATGGCGCGCGACACGGCGCACCTCCGCGACCTGGCGCTGGACCACTTCATCGCGCGCCCCGAGGTGGGGCACATTGAAACGTGGCTGATCTTCGAGCACGTCCGGGGATGATGCGCGCGCGACCGATGGCCGCGCGGGCGGCGACACGCGCGCGACGCGCGGCGGGCGCCGTGGTCGTTGGCGTGC
>CAZKYG010000268.1:0-2703 GCA_964556915.1 uncultured Gemmatimonas sp. | reverse complement strand
GGCCGTGAGATAGCCCGTGTCCGGTATGCCCTGGGCCTTCTGCCAGGCGCCGATCATCGCCCGCGTGCGCGGGCCGAAATAGCCGGTCGGGCTGGTGCCGATGTCGTATCCGAGGGCATTGAGAGCGGCTTGCACGCGCTTGCGGTCGTCATCGGACGCCAGTCCGGTCTCCGCCGCCTCGGCGGTCTCGAGCCTCTTTTGCTCCGCGTCGTATTTGGCGAGCGCCGGTGCCGCCTGGAGCCTCAGGTCGGCGAGTTGCGATGCGGTGAGATAGCCGGTCTCCGGCAGGCCTTGTGCTTTCTGCCATGCCGTGATCATCGCCCGCGTGCGCCGGCCGAAATAGCCGGTGGGCCGGCTGCCGATATCATGACCCAGGGCGCCGAGGGCGACCTGCACGCGCTTGCGGTCGTCGTCGGACAGGTGCAACGCCGCCTCAACCGATTCGCTGGTCTCGAGCTTCTTCTGATCTTCGTCGTACTTCGCGAGCGCCACCGCTGCCTGCTGCCTGAGGTTGGCGAGTTGCACCGCCGTCAGGAATCCGGTCTCAGGCAGACCCTGCTGCTTCTGCCACGCCGTGATGGCGGCGCGGGTCATCGGGCCGAACGTGCCGCTGCGGCTACGTACGTCGTGTCCCACCGCACTCAGCGCCACCTGGACCTGCTTGCGGTCTTGCTCGGACAGCTTCAGCGCGCTTTCGGCGGCCTGAGCCTGCTGTCTTGCCTCGGCGTCGAGTGGTTGGCTGCTCCCCGCGCGACGCGCCTGCTCCTCTGCCTTGAGGCGAGCCTCGTCGGCACGTTCCGCCGCCGCCCGGGCATCAGCTTCGGCTTTTTCGCGTGCGGCCGCCTCCGTCCTGGCTTTTTCCTCCGCGGCGAGGCGGGCCGCCGCTGCTTCATCCCTGCCACGCGTCAGCTCGGCTACTTTCGCATCTGCGGTCCGGCGCGCTTCGGCTTCGGCCGCAGCGCGCGCCTCGGCCGCCCTGCGGGCCTGGGCCTCCGCCTCGGCCTTCGCTTCAGCCGCCTGACGCGCCTGGGCTTCAGCCGTTGTCTTTTCTTCCGCCGCCTGGCGCGCCTGGGCTTCCGCGGCGGCCTTGGCCTCGGCCTTCTTCCGCGCCTCGGTTTCGGCCACCGCGTTGCGTTCGGCAGCCTCGCGCCGGCTCGCCTCATCCTGCGCCCGGCGCGTGGCCTCGACTGCCGCCATGCGCTGGCGTTCAGCTTCTTCGGTCACGCGTCGTGCGGCGGCTTCGGCCGCCTCCATTTCCTCGATGGCCTTCCGTGCCCTTTCCTGCTCGGCCTTGAGCCTGTCTTCGAGCGTCGTCGGCACGTGTGACGGGTCGCGCTCAGGAAGGGTCGTCGACCGCCCGGCCTGGCGCTGCGCTTCGAATTCCGCCCGGCGCCGTGCCTGCTCGGCCGAGTCGACGGGCGGGATCATCACCATCAGGGCACCGACAGCCAGAGCCGCAACGGCGCCAATGGCAGCTGCGACCGACGGCACCCATGCCCATCGCCCTCGGCTGGAGGTCCCGGTCGGCTTTGCCGGTTCTGACGATTGCTGGTCCGGTTGGTCCATCAGTGATCCCGTGACCCGGCCGGTTGCAACGGAACACGGGCGGCGGCATCTGGGCACGCGCCGCGTTACCTCAGCGCCGAGGCCTTGGGAATCCTGCGGGAAATATTTGCAGGATCGCATGCAACCGGCAGAGGAGATAGTGCATGCGCGTCATCACGCGTCCCCCGGCGGGAGGCGGCGGCTGCGCCAAGTCACGAGGTTCGGAAATTTTGGAGCGGGCGAAGGGATTCGAACCCTCGACCCCAACCTTGGCAAGGTTGTGCTCTACCCCTGAGCTACGCCCGCGCTCCACATCGCACGCCGGGCCGGTGGCCAGCGTGAAGGGCGCGGAAATAACCGCTTTCCCCGGACTTGGCAAGACGGTTGCCGATCCGGGTTGAATCCGGGTCAGGCTGCCGTTAGGAAGCGCGTCCGTGTACCCGTTGCCGCGATGAGTACCGTTCCCGCCGATCCGACCGCTGCCGATCCCGACGGCAACGACCTGCCCACGACGCCGGCTGTGCTGCTGGCGCGGCTATCGGCGCTGGGCATTGCCCACGAAACCGTGAGGCACGAGGCCGTGTTCACCGTCGAGCAGTCGACGGCGGTGCGTGAGCGGCTGCCGGTCCTGCAGACCCGCACGCACATCAAGAACCTGTTCCTGCGCAACAAGCGCGAGGAGATGTGGCTGGTGACGGCCGAGGCGCACCAGGCCATCGACCTGAAGCAGCTGGGCGAGCGTATCGGCGCCGGCCGTGTCTCGTTCGGCAGCGCCGAGCGGCTGATGCGCCATCTCGGCGTGCGGCCCGGGTCGGTGACGCCGCTGGCGCTGATCAACGACCGCGACAAGCGCGTCCAGCTGGCCGTCGACCGCGCCGTGCTGGACGCTGACATCGTCTGGGCCCATCCGCTGGTCAACACCATGGTCACGCGGCTGCCGGGCGCCGACCTGCGCCGCTTCTTCGCCGCCACCGGCCACATCCCGCAGAGCTTGGATTTCAACGTCTGAACAGCGGTACCGCGGGTGCGTTGTTGGTGGCGTAGTCGCTTGACTGTAATGATATACTATAACATAAATGACGCCGGCATATCAGCGAGGACGCCATGCGACGGCGGCTTTTCATCATCGCAGCCACCGCCACTGTCTGGGCCGGTGGC
>CAZKYG010000267.1:0-11902 GCA_964556915.1 uncultured Gemmatimonas sp. | reverse complement strand
GGCGACTCGTGCCGGATGCGCGCGGCCCAGGCGAACTCGCGGGTATAGTCGAACGTCCCCGACGCCGTGGCGCGCCGGTAGTGGCCGGCGCCCGTGTCGGCAGGGAGCGCCACGACGGGCACCGGCGCCTCGGAGAGCCGGGCGAGCAACAGCGCGTTGTACGCGCGACGCTCGAAGAGCCGGTCGAGCTGCCACACCCCGAGGCGGGCGCACACCGCCGCGACCGCGACAGCGAGCATCACGGTGCCTGCGGCTCGAATCGTGCGGGAAAAGGCCATGAGGTGCGCCCGGCGGGCACCGGGAATCTAGCGGCCGGGGTGGTGGGCGACCCGCCGGCAGCGCCCGGGTGCCGCGCGCGGCGCCATGTGACCTGCGTCACGTGATCGTTGCGGCGAATCCCCTTGGCGCTATGGAACGCGCGTCCATAATGTTTCCCCTCGCGCGTATCCGCGGCGTTGCGCGGATGCGGCGGCGACTGACACCCCACCGTGCCGACATCGTCCCTCCATCGCCTTCCGCTGCGCCGCCTTGCGTTGTGCCTCGGCGCCGCGGCGATCGCAACGCTCAGTTGCGGCCGTGAGCCCACGGGGCCCGGCGCCGGCGTGGTGCGCTCGCAGCCGCTGGCATTCCTCACGGAGTTTCCCTCGGCGTTGCCGGCGTTCGAGGCCGCGGGCGGGAGCGGCGTCGCCTTCACGAAGGTGCATGTCGTCCTCACCAACCCGGATGGCTCGGTCGCGCTCGACAAGTTCGTCGACTTCCCGGCGGGCCAGAGCCAGCTCACGGTCACGCTCGACGTGCTGCTGCCGGCGAACGCGTCCAGCGCCGGCGTGCCCCTGACGCTCAACCTCGACTACGTGAACGCCGACGGCGTGACCGTCTTCCACGGCGGGCCCGCGACGGTCACCGCCGTGCCGAAGGCCACCGACGGCGCCACCCCGCCACCGTCCCCCGTCACGATCCCGATCGCGTACACCGGCCCCGGCGCCAATGCCACCCGGGTGCGGATCACGCCCGGCGCGCTCACCGTAAACACCGGGGCGACGTTCGGCTTCACCGCCGACGCGCTCGACGCGAGCGGCGCCGTCGTGCCGAACACGCCGATCGTGTTCTCCGTTCAGGGCGCGGGCGCGACCATCAACGCCTCCACGGGCCAGGGCACGGCCGGCGCCGTGCGCGGCGTGGTGCAGGTGACCGCCGCTCTCCTCACCGGCCCGACCGACGCCGCGACCCTCACGATCGTCTCGCCGCCGGCGGCGATCGCCGCAGCGGGCGGCGACAACGGCGACAACCAGACGGGGAACGTGAACGCGGCGCTGGCGAAGCCGGTGGTCGTGAAGGTCTCCGCAGCCGACGGCGGACCGGCTGCCGGCGTGCTCGTGACATTCGTGCCTCATGACGGCGGTACGGTCGGCGCGGCCAGCGTCCGCACCGGCGACGACGGCACGGCCCAGACGACGTGGACGCTCGGCCCGGCGGCGCAGGTGCAAACGCTGAGCGCGACGGCCGACGGCCTCACGGGCAGCCCCGTCACGTTCCATGCGACCGCGCGGGCCAACGATCCGGCGCGCATCGTCGTCACGACGCAGCCGCCGGCGGTCACGGCCGCCGGCGCCGGGTTCGGCCTCGTGGCCAGCGTCGTCGACGCGACCGGCGCGGTGTCCAGCGCATACAGCGGCCCCGTGACGCTCGCCCTCGGCGCGGGCGCGCCGACGGGCGCCACGCTCGGCGGAACGACGACGGCGAACGCCGTGGCCGGCGTCGCCACGTTCAGCGGACTCACGCTCAATGTGCCCGGCACGTACACGCTCGCCGTGAGTACGCTGGGCCTCACCCCGGTCTCCACCGCGAGCTTCGCCATCTCCGCGGGCACCGGGGCGCGACTCACGTTCCAGAACTTTCCCGCCGGCCCGGCGATCTCCGCGGGCGTGGCGATCGATCCGTTCACGGTGAGCATGCGTGACGCGCTGGGCAACGTCGTCACCGACTTCACCGGTCCGGTCACGATTGCCGCCAGCGGACCGCCCGCCGCCCTCACGGGCACGACCACCGTCAACGCCGTCGCGGGTGTCGCGACGTTCAGCTTCCTCAGAATTTCGGCTGCCGGGTCGTACACGCTGACGGCGACGGCATCCGGGCTCACCGCGACCAGCCCGGCACTCGTCATCGCGCCCGCGGCGGCGGCGAACCTGTCGCTCGTCAGCGGTGGGGGCCAGTCGGCGCCGGGCAACGCCGCGCTCGCCAATCCCGTCGTGGTGAGCGTGACGGATGCGTTCGGCAACGCCGTGAGCGGGGTGACGGTGAACTTCGCGCCCGCCGCCGGGAGCGGCAGCGTCGCACCGGCCTCGGCCGCAACGGATGCGTTCGGGCACGCGCAAACCACCTGGACGCTCGGCGGAGTGTCGGGCCCGATGACGCTCAACGTGAGCGGCACCGGCCTGGCGCCCAATCCGCTGCCCGTGGCCGCCACCGCGACCACCACCGTCGTTGCCGGCCCCGCCACGGCGCTCGCGTTCACGACGCAACCGTCCGCCGCTGCGGCGGCGGCGACCATCGCGCCGCCCGTCGTGGTGACGGCGAAGGACGCGAACGGCCTCGTCGCCACGTCGTTCGCCGGCACGGTGACGATCGCCATCGGAACAAACCCGGCCGCGGGCACGCTCGGCGGCACGGTGTCCGCGACCGCCGTGTCCGGCGTGGCAACCTTCGCAAACCTGTCGATCAACAACGCCGGCGCGGGCTACACGCTCACGGCGTCGAGCAGCGGACTCACGTCGGCCACGTCGGCCGCGTTCAACATCGGCACGCCGGCCGTCGCGAGCACCGTGGTGTCGCCGCACCTCGACACCCTCACCGCGATCGGCGCGACCTTCGCCCTCGGTGCGCAGGCGCGAGACGCCGCGGCAAACCCCGTGGCCGGGACCTTCACCTGGGTGAGCCGCGCGCCCGGCGTCGCCACGGTGAGCGCCAGCGGCTCCGTCACGGCCGTCGCGAATGGATCGACGTGGGTCGTCGCGACGGAAGCCGGTGGCACCAGGGACTCCGCGCAGGTCGTCGTGTTCCAGAAGCTCGCCACGATCAACGTCACGCCGAACCCGCGCAACGTGTACCTCGGCGCATCGTACCAGTTCACGGCCAGCGCCGTCGACGGTCTCGGCGTCGCCCTCGCGTCGCAGCCCGCGTTCACGTGGTCCACCCTGTCCGGCGCCGTTGCCTCGGTGAGCGCCGCCGGCGTGGCGACGGGAACCGGGCTCGGTTCCACGCAGGTGCGCGCCACCTCCGGGGCCGTCACCGGCGTCGCGCAGATCAACGTGCTCACGCCGATCACGCGCGTGGTCGTGAGCCGCGACTCCGCGGGATTCCCGACGACGAAGGCCGACACGTTCACGCTCGCCGCGCTCGGCCGGACGCGCAGCTACGTCGCCACCGCCCGCGACACGCTCGACAATCCCATGACCGGGATCACGTTCAGCTGGACGTCGTCGAACGGCGCCGTCGCGTCGCTCGACTCGATCAACACCGCCACCGTGCGCGCCACCGCCGCCGCCAACGGCGTCACGTCCATCACCGCCACGGCGCAGGGCATCTCCGGCTCGGCGCAGCTCACCGTGCAGCAGGTGCTGACCAGCATCGACCTCTCGCCCGCCACGGCGACCATCGCGCCGACCGGCTCCGTGGCGCTCGTCGCCCGCGGCCGCGACGCCAACAACTTCTTCATCCCGGGCGGCTCGTTCTCGTATGCATCGGCGCAGCCGTCCGTCGCTACGGTCGGCGCGACGAGCGGGGTCGTCACGGGCGTGGCAAACGGCAGCGCGTCGATCACGGCCACCAGCGGCGCGATCACCTCGAACACCGCGGTCGTCACCGTGGGCCTGGGCGGTGCGGTGCCCGCCACGATCTCGTTCGGCCGCGATACACTGACCGTCGGCCGGTCGGGTTCCGTGTCCGTGCCGGTGTACCTGAGCAAGCCGTTCACGAACGCGGTGACGGTGAACCTCGCGGTGCGCGACACGTTCGCGTTCTTTGCGACGTCGTCGGTGTCGATTCCCGCGGGCCAGACGTCCGGCAACGCGACGCTCAACGGCCATAACGCGGGCACGACGCAGGTCTACGCGACCGACGGCGGGGGCGGCGGCGGCTATGCCGGGGACACGGCCGTGCTTGCCGTGCAGGCAACCGTACGCCTCACGAACACGAGCTACTCGCTGAACGTCACGGACCAGGTGTCCACGCAGGTCCTGCTCTCCGACCCGGCGCCGGCGGGCGGCACGTACGTCACCTTCAACTACGGCACCGCAGGCAAGGTCAATGCGTCGCCCGACCCGGCGTTCATTCCGGCCGGGCAGCTCGCGGCGAACGTCGTGCTCCTGGCAACCGGCGCCAATACGGGCGGCACCACCGTCACGCCGGCGGCCACGGGCGTGAACGGCACGGCATCGACCGTGTACACGTATCCCGCGACGCTGTCGGGAACCACCTCGGTGCGCCTCGGGGTCGGCCAGTACGAGCCCAACATGTACGCCCAGGCGTCGACGTACTTCAACGCGCCGCTCGCCGTTACGATCACCAGCAGCGACAGCACGAAGGTCCGCGTGCCGTCGGGCATGACCATCGGCGCCGGCAGTTACTACAACTACTTCACGGCCACCGCCCTCGCGGCGGGTACGGCGACCGTGACCTCGTCCGCGACGGGCTGGACGCCCGTCACCGCAAGCGTCACCGTGACGACCCCCAAGGTCGGCATCTGCTGTTCGGGGACGTACAACACCACGTCGCCGCAGTTCGGCGTCACGGTGTACGCGGAGGACTCGACCTCGACGAGCCACTACCGCTCCAACGCCCTCGTGGTGTCGCTCAGCTCGACGGACACGACCGTGCTGAAGGTGCTCACGCCCACGGTCACGATCGCCGCGGGCCAGTACTACACGAGCAGCGGCCTGGTCGTGCCCGGCGGCTCCGGCGGCACGGCCCGCATCATCGCGACGGCGAGCGGACACAATCCGGATTCCACCGGCCTGTACACCGTGGTCGGTCCCAAGTTGAGCTTCAGCTGGACCAGCGGCCGCGTCGGCGCCGGCCAGCAGGACCAGAACCTGTACGTGTCCACGCCGAACAACGTGACGGGCTCGCCGCTCGTCGTCACGCTCGCGAACACCGACTCGACGGTGCTCGGCGCCCCGACCACCATCACGATTCCCGTCGGCACCTACTACGCGTACTTCACCGTGCGCGGCAAGTCGCCAGGCGC
The DNA here is from genome assembly GCA_964556915.1 of uncultured Gemmatimonas sp. Taxonomy (GTDB): domain Bacteria; phylum Gemmatimonadota; class Gemmatimonadetes; order Gemmatimonadales; family Gemmatimonadaceae; genus Fen-1231. Next base: position 6,657 of record CAZKYG010000267.1, on the reverse strand, counting down.
GATCACCATGTATGCGACCGCGCCGGGATACTCGCCCGACACGGCAACGTACGTGGTCTCGTCGCCGCTGCTCGCGCTGAGCGCCGGCGGCACGCTGAACAACTTCGCGCCCGCAAGCGGCTTCACCGTGTACGCGGCCGACTCGACGAGGAACTCGCACTACCTCACGTCGCCGGTCGTGGTCAGCTACACGTCCACGAACCCGGCCGTCCTCACCGTGACGGGCGCCGACACGATCCAGGCCGGCAGCTACTACACCAACCACGCCGTCGTCACGCCGGTGGGGGTCGGCACGGCAAAGATCATCGCGTCGGCGAGCGGCTACGGCCCCGACAGCGCGACATACACGGTGCAGACGCCCAAGCTCAGTTTCAGCTGGTTCGCGTCGCGCCTGGGCAAGCGCCAGTTCGACCAGAACTACTACGTGCAGGTGCCCAACAACCGCACGTCGAACCTCGCCGTGACCGTGACGCAGGCGCAACCGTCCGTCGACTCGCTGTCGCTGGCGTCAATTACCATCCCCAGCGGCACGTACTACACGTACTTCAACGTCGCCGGCCTCAACACGGGCACCGACACGCTGATCGCGAGCGCACCCGGTTACCTGCCCGACACGGCGTACGTCACGGTCACGACGCCGAAGTTCACCTCGAGCGGCCTTCCGTCCAACGTGACGACGACCAACCCGCCGAGCACGGTGACGGTTTATGCCACCGACAGCACCGGGAATTCGCACTACGTGCTCGACACCGTGATCGTGAAGGCGACCTCGAGCAACGGCGCGGTGATCCAGCCGACGGCCGCGGGATTCCGCATTCCGCCGGGCGGGTACTATGGCCAGCCGCAGGTCGCCTACACCGGGCCCGGCACGGCATCCATGACGTACACCGATTCGCTGAACTCGGGGTACCAGCCGGTCACGACCAACACCGTCACGGTCACCGGCCCCTCGCTCTCGATCGGCAACTCCACGACCGTCCTCGGCATGCGGCAGAACGGCGGGTCGAACAGCGCGTACGTCCAGGTGCCGAACAGCATCACCGGGTCGGCCCTCGTCGTCTCGCTCGTGAGCAGCGATCCGACCGTTGCCCAGGTGCCCGCGACCGTCACGATCCCGGTTGGTTCGTACTACGCGTACTTCCCGATCACGGCGCAGGACGTCGTGGGGACGATCCAGATCACGGCCACCGCCACCGGGTACGGCGGCGCGACGACCAACGTGCAGGTCACCCAGCCGAAATTCGTGGTCTCCACGTCGTCGTCGGTCAACACGACCTCGCCGCGCCAGACCATCACCGTCTATGCCACGGACGCCAACGGCACCTCGCACTACACGAACGAGGATGTCGTCGTGACGCTCACATCGTCGAGCACGATCGTCGGCACCACGGACTCGGCCACCGTCACGATCGTCGCGGGCAATGCCTACACGCAGGCCGGGCGGTTCATCCCGGGGTCGGCCGGCACCACGCAACTGTCCGCCTCGGACGCCCGCGTGGCGTCGTACAAGTACTCGACCGGCACATTCAACGTGGCCGTCAATGTGCCGACCCTGTCGCTCAGCTTCAGCAACGCCACGCTCGGGATCGGCCAGTATGACAACCAGACCGTCTACACGCCCGACTACCAGGCGTCGGCCCTCACGGTGAACATGTCGCACTACAGCGGCGCGACGTCCACGCCGTCGAGCGTCACGATCGGGGCATCGGCCTACTATGCGGGCATGAAGGTCGCCGGCGCGGCCGCGGGCACCGACACCATCACCTACTCGGCCAGTGGCCACAATCCGGTGAAGGGCGCCGTGACGGTGGCGACAGGTCGCCTGGACCCGATCTCGGGCTGGCCCGGTTCACTCAACCAGGGAGACTCGGTGCTCGTGACGATCTACGCGCGCGACGCCAACACGAACGTCCACTACGCCGCGTCGGCGACAACGCTCTCGCTCACGCCGTCCGGCAAGATCCAGTTCGTCAGCGGCGGCGTGGGGAGTTCGCCCATCACGACCGCGGTCATTCCCGCCGACCAGCAATACGTGCAGGTCTGGCTCAAGGCGCTAACGACCGGCAGCGGCAGCGGATCCGCCCAGATCGCGAGCACGAATTACTCGACCTACGTGACCCCGACGGTGACCGTCCCATGACGCGACTCGCACGTACCGGCCTGATCTTCGCGACGCTCATGGGCGCGGCCACGCGTGCGGAGGCGCAGGGCGGCTCCGTGGCGTCCGCCGCGCCCACATCGTCGCCCGCGCCGTCGCCACCGGTCCGAACGGTCGTCCTGCCGGCGCCGCCCGACAGCGCCGTCGCCCTCTGCGTCGATGGCACGTGGGTCCGCCTGCCCGGGCGCTCGACCGATTGCGGCACGCACGGCGGGCTCAAGGTGGCCATGCCGACCCGCGGGGTGCCGCCTGCCCCGACGGCGTCGCCGGCGTTCCGTGCCGTTGCTCCGGTCGCCCCGCTGCGAGCCGAATTGCAGCCTCCGCCGGGGGCAATCGCGCGCTGCAAGGACGGGACGTACGTGACGGGCACGCTCCCGGCCGATCCCTGCTCCGCCAACGGCGGGCTGGCGGCCCGCCTTGTGCCCGCGGCACCGGCTCCCCGCCGCCCCTGACACCCGGCGACCCCCGGCCAGCAGCGCGCCGCCCGGCGACATCCCCCACGGGGACAATTGTGACATGCATCACCGTGGCGGACTGACGCTGTCCCTTGTCGCAGGTGCCGGGCCAGTCATACGTTAGAGTCCCCGCACCCTTGGACCCCCATGGGGGCGACACGCTCACCCACGCGCGACCGGCTGGTACGCGCCGTGAGAGCCCTGAAGCAGCCGCCATGCGACGACTCTCCGATCACCCGACCGCGCTCCGCCGCATCCTCCTTGCCGGGAGCGCACTCGCGCTCTCGGTCCTCAGCTGTGGCCGCGAGCCGACGGCCCCCGGCGGCAATGGCGACGTCGTGCGATCGCAGGCGCTGGCCTTCATCACGGAATTCCCGTCCGGGTTGCCGGTGTTCGAAGCGGCCGGCGGAAGCGGCGTCGCGTTCACGAAGGTGCATGTCTTCCTCACCAACCCGGACGGCTCGGTCGCGCTCGACAAGTTCATCGACTTCCCGGCGGACAAGACCGACCTGACGGTCACGCTGGACGTGCTCCTGCCCGCGAACTCGCCCACGTCCGGGGTGCCGCTGACGCTCAACCTCGATTACGTGAACGCGGACGGCGTGACGGTCTTCCACGGCGGACCGGCCACGGTGACCGCCGTACCGAAGACCGCGGACGGACCGCCGCCGCCGTCGCCGGTCACGATTCCGATCGCCTATACCGGCCCGGGCGCCGATGCAAAGCGCGTGCGGATCACGCCCGGTGCGCTGAGCGTCAAGACCGGCGCGCCCTTCAGCTTCACCGCCGACGCGCTGGATGCGAGCGGCAACGTCGTGCCCAACACCCCCATCGTCTTCTCCGTGCAGGGCACGGGTGCGACGATCAACGCCGCCACGGGCCAGGGCACCGCAGGTGCCACGCGCGCCGTGGTTCAGGTGACCGCCGCCCTCCTCACGGGCCCGACCGACGCCGCGACCCTGACCATCGTGTCGCCGCCGGCGACCATCGCGGCCGCCAGCGGCGACAACGGAGAGAACCAGACGGCCAACGTAAACGGCACGCTCGCCAAGCCGGTGATCGTGAAGGTCACGGCGTCCGACGGCGGACCGGCGGGCGGCGTCACCGTGACGTTCGCGGCCCACGATGGCGGCACGCCCGGCGCCGCGACGGCGGTCACGTCGGCGGAAGACGGCACGGCGCAGACGACGTGGAAGCTGGGACCCGGCGCGGGGCCTCAGACGATGACGGTCACGGCCGACGGCGTCACCGGTAGTGTCGTGTTCCACGCCACCGCGAAGGCCCTCGACCCGGTGAAGATGGTGGTGGCCACGGCACCGCCCGCGGCGGTCGCGGCGGGTTCGGCATTCGGCCTGACGGTCAACGCCGTGGACGCCGACAATGACGTCGCCACCGGTTTCACCGGCGACGTGACGGCGGCGCTCGGATCGGGCGCACCCACGGGCGCATCGCTCACCGGGACGACCACGGTGCACGCCACCAATGGCGTGGCGACGTTCACCGATCTCAGGATCAATCTGCCCGGGACGTACACGCTCTCGCTCAGCACGCCGACGCTGCCGACCATCGCGACGCCGAGCCTCACGGTCACAGCCGGCGCGCCCGCGAAGCTGGTGTTCCACGACTATCCCTCCACGGCCGTAGCCGGGACCTACATCGATCCGTTCACGGTCACGGTCGAAGACGCGCTCGGCAACGTCGTCACAAGCTTCCACGACAGGATCACGATGTCCTCGAACGGGCCGACCGCGGCGGCGCTCGCCGCCGCATCGGCTCCTGCGCGGCGTGACGCGGCCTCGCTCGCGCCCGCCGCGTCCGTCCGGGCGGCGTCCCCGGCGACGGTGAACACCCGCCGCGCCGGTACGGCGCCCACCGCCGGCACAACTCCGGCAGAAGCCCTCGACGGCACGACGTCGGTCAATGCGGAGAACGGCGTCGCAACGTTCAACCTCCTCAAGCTCACGGCGGCCGGCTCGTACACGCTCACGGCGTCCGCGACTGGCGTGACCAGCGCAACGGGCGGCGACCTGGTCATCACGCCGGCTGCCGCGGCATCCGTGGAGATCGTGAGCGGCGACGGCCAACTCGGCCCGGGCGGCGTCGCGTTCCCGAGTCCCGTGGTCGTGCGCGTCGTTGACGCATTTGAAAACGCCGTCCCCGGCGTGTCCGTCTCGTTCACCCCGGTCGGTGGCGGCACCGCGAACCCGTCGAGCGCCACCACGAACGGCTCCGGCACCGCGCAGACGCTCTGGACCGCGATCGGCGCCGCGGGCCCGAAGCAGCTCAGCGTTGCCGCGACCGGCGTGTCGCTGCCGCTCATCGTGAAGGGGACCACCACCACGGCCAGCGGTACGCCGCGCACGTGGACCGGCGCGACCGACGGCGCGTGGGCCACGGCGTCCAACTGGTCGCCGGCCGGCGTACCGGGCGCGGGCGACCCGATCACGGTTCCCTCGGGCACGCCGAACGCGCCGACGATCTCGTCGCCGGTGACCATCGCGAACCTCACGGTGGCGTCGGGCGCGACGCTCACAAACACGTCAACGCTCACCGTTGGCGGCTCGGTGGACGCCACGGGTGGCATCGGGGGCACGGGCGCCGTCGTCGTGAACGGCGCGTCCGGCCAGATCGGCGGCTCGTTCGGCGGCAACGTGACCGTCAGTGGCGGCACGTACACGGCCATTGCGCCCGTCAGCGTGACGGGTTCGCTGACGATCACCGCGAACGGCAGGTTCGACGCCGGCGCGCAGGAGATCGACATCACGGGCGCCCTGGCCACCAGCGCGGGCGGCCTGCTCGTACAGGCCAACGGCGCCAGCTACGTCTACGTCCAGGGTGACGCCACGTTCGCGGGCGGTGCGGAAAGCGGCTTCATCACCGCCGGCACCCTCGAGGTCGAAGGCAGCTTCTCAGCCAGCGGCACGGCATTCTCCGCCTCCGGCACGCACGAGATCGACTTCACGGGCAACCACGAGTCCACGCAGACCATCACCTATTCGCCCACGGCGGGCCTCGGCTTCAACAACACGGTCTTCGCCGGCATCGACGTCAAGCAGCTCGTCGGCGCTCCCGTGTTCCACGGCGACGTCTGGATCGACGTCTCGAACTACAAGGTCGTCGGCGCCGTCACGGCGAAGATCGGCGGCAACTTCAGCGACGACACACCCACGGCGCCGGACGGCTCGTGGCAGGTGGACAACACCGACTTCTACGGCAGCAACGTTTCGATCAACGCCGGGTTCATCTCCTCCAACGTCGTCATCAGCGGCACGGTGCAGCTCGTGACGGTGCCGTATTGCGACTGCGCGCTGCGCGCCAACCTCGGCGTCAACACGCGGGCCAGCATCCGGGCCTCGTCGAGCGCCGCCGCGCGCGCCAGCCGTTTCGCCACCGCGGTGGCCGCGACAGCTCACGCACCGGGGCGTCCGGCCGCGCGAACCGCGAACGCCGTGGCGAACATGACGGACGCGGAATACGCGCAGGTGACGGGCAACGTCACCGTGTCCGGCCCTTCGGCGCGGCTCACGCTCAACGGCAGTCACTTCGAAGTGCTCGGCGACTTCGCCACGGCGAACGGCGGCACGATCGACCTGACCGACGGCTACGACTACCTGTATGTCGTCGGCAACGCCACCTTCGGCGGCGGCAGCGAAACCGACCTGCTCACCAACGGCACGCTCGAGGTGATCGGCAACTTCACCGAGGGCGGCGGCGCCGCGGATGCGTTCGCGCCGGCGCAGGACTTCTACACGTACATCGGCGACTACTATTACGGCAGCGGCCTGCGCGCACCGGTCGCGGCCGGCAGCAGCTTCCTGAAGCGGCAGTCCGCCAAGCCGACGACCTTCCAGCGGCACGCCCCGCCGGCGGACGCCGTGCGGCACCGCCAGACCAGCCAGGCGGCTCGCGCCCTGCTCGCCACGCGCGCCACCCCGAGCGGCACGGGCCAGGCCCGGCGGCTGGCGACCGCTGCCCGGCGTGCGGCCGACAGCCTCAAGGCGGAAGCCACTCACCTGGCGCGGATGCGCGCCGGCGATGCGCTGC
>CAZKYG010000266.1:0-8629 GCA_964556915.1 uncultured Gemmatimonas sp. | reverse complement strand
GGCCGCGCTCGGCCGTGTGCGTCGCGAGCCCCCGCACCGCCCGCGCCGTGCGCAGCAGGTCGCGGCGGCCGTCGCGCACGCGGCGGGTCAGGGACGCCGACATCCCGCCCGCGAGCGCCGCCAGGTCGCGCCGGAGGTCATCGCGCACGGGCGCCACGAGTTCGGCGGCCGCGCTGGGCGTCGCCGCCCGGGCGTCGGCCACGTAGTCGGCGATCGTCACGTCCACCACGTGGCCCACGGCGCTCACGGTCGGCACCGGACACGCCGCGATTGCGCGCGCCACCTTCTCGTCGTTGAACGCCCACAGGTCCTCGCGCGAACCGCCGCCTCGCGCGATGACCAGCACGTCGGCGCCACCCCACCGCGCGGCCCGCCGCAGCGCGCGCACGAGCGATGCCGGCGCCGTCTCCCCCTGCACCGCCGCCGGGATGATGACGACGTCAATGCCGGGATGGCGCCGCGCGATGACCGATACGATGTCGTGCATCGCCGCGCCGTCGGCGCTCGTCACCACGCCCACCACACGCGGGAACCGCGGAATCGGCCGCTTGCGCGCCGGGTCGAGCAGTCCGTCGGCATCGAGGGCGGCACGCACCTTCTCGAACGCCTTGCGCCAGAGCCCTTCGCCTTCGGCCTCCATCGCGTGCACCACGAACTGCACGCGCGCGCGCTTGGCCCACATCGTCAGCCGCCCGAAGGCCGCCACCTGCATCCCGTCGTCGGGCGGCGCGGGCAGGCGCGCCTGGTCGCTGCCCCAGACCACGCAATCGATCGCCGCGGCCGCGTCCTTGAGCGTGAAGTACCAATGTCCGTTGCGATGCCGCTGGAAGTTGCTGACCTCGCCGGCCACCCAGAGCGCCGGGAACCCGCCTTCGAGGACGTCCCGCGCCATGGCGGTGAGCGTGGACACCGGCATCGCGCGACCGGCGGACTCGCCCGGCGCGACGCTCGCGACCGTTCCGCGCGGCCCCGACGCGCGCGTCCACCCGCCGCCCCCGCCGCGCCCCTGCATCAGCCCGACTGCTCGGCCGCGCGCACCGTGTTCTGGAGCAGCATCGCGATCGTCATCGGGCCGACGCCGCCGGGCACCGGCGTGATCTTCGACGCCACGTGGCTCGCCGACTCGAAGTCCACGTCGCCCAGCAGGCGCGTCCCCGACTTCGTGGTCGGGTCGGTCACGCGGTTCACGCCCACGTCGATTACCACCGCGCCGGTTTTGAGCATCTCGCCCGTGACGGTCTGCGGCCGGCCCACGGCCGCGATGACGATGTCGGCGCGCTTCGTGTGCCACGCGAGGTCCGGCGTCTTCGAGTGGCAGACCGTGACGGTCGCGTCGCCGCCCGGGCCGGGCTGGATCAGCAGCGACGCCATCGGCTTGCCCACGATGTTGCTGCGCCCGACGATCACCACGTGGCGCCCCGCTGTCTCCACGCCGGCTTCCTGCAGCAGCACCTGCACCCCCGCCGGCGTGCACGGCGCGAACCCGTCCTTCTCGCCGATCAGCACCTTTCCGACGTTCACCGGGTGGAACCCGTCCACGTCCTTGGCCGGGCTGATGCGGCGGATCACCGCCTGCGGCTCGATCTGCTTCGGGACCGGCATCTGCACGAGGATGCCGTGCACCGCAGGGTCGGCGTTGAGGCGGTCCACGACGGCGAGCAGCTCGGCCTGGGTGGTGGTGGCCGGCATGCGGATCGTCTCGCTCTTCATGCCGGCCTCGATGCTGGCCTTCTCCTTGGCGCGCACGTACACCGCGCTCGCTGCGTCGTCGCCCACCAGGACGACCGTGAGGCCGGGCACCACGCCGCGCGCGGCAAGCGCCGCGCAGCGCTCGGCCACCCGCAGCCGGACCTTCTTCGAGACGGCGACGCCGTCGATGATCTCAGCGGGCAATGTCCATGGCCCTCTTTTCACGGATGGCGACGACCTTGATCTGGCCCGGGTACTGGAGCTCGGACTCCACGCGCCGGGCAATCTCCTCGGTGAGGGACTGCATGCGCGCATCGTCGATGTCGTCGGGGTTCACCAGCACGCGGATTTCGCGGCCGGCCTGGATGGCGAACACGCGGTCCACGCCCCGGTAACTCGATGCGATCTTCTCGAGACCTTCCAGGCGCTTCACGTACGTCTCAAAGGCCTCGCGCCGCGCCCCGGGCCGCGACCCCGAGATCGCGTCCGCCGCCTGCACCAGCACACTGACTTCGCTCTCGTGCGGCACGTCGTCGTGGTGTGCGGCGATGCAGTTCACCACCAGCGGGTTCTCGCCGTACTTGGTTGCGACCTCCACGCCGAGCTGCACATGCGTGCCCTCGTGCTCGTGCGTGAGCACCTTGCCCACGTCGTGCAGCAGCGCCCCGCGCCGGGCCATGGTGGCATCCAGGCCCAGTTCCTCCGCCATGATGCCGGCGAGCCACGCCACTTCCTTCGAATGTTGCAGGATGTTCTGGCCGTAGCTCGTGCGCCATTTCATGCGGCCGACCAGCTTGATGAGCTCCGGGTGCAGGCCGTGCACGTTGACGTCGTAGGCCGCGCGCTCGCCCGTCTCGATGATGCCGGCGTCCACCTCCTTGCGCGCCTTCTCGACGACCTCCTCGATGCGCCCCGGGTGGATCCGGCCGTCGGCGACGAGCTTCTCGAGCGCGAGCCGCGCCACCTCGCGCCGCACCGGGTCGAAACACGAGACCACGACCGTATCGGGCGTGTCGTCGATGATCACGTCCACGCCCGTCGCGAGTTCGAACGCGCGGATGTTGCGGCCCTCGCGGCCGATGATCCGTCCCTTCATCTCGTCCTTCGGCAACGCCACGGCGCTGGCCGTGATCTCCGCCGTGTGCTCGGCCGCGATGCGCTGCACCGCGAGCGCGACGATCTTGCGCGCCTCCCGGTCCGCGTTCCGCTTCGCCGATTCGCGGACCTCGCGCATCCGGCTCGCCGCTTCGGCCTGCGCCTCCTCCTCCATCCGGCGGATGAGTTCGGCCTTCGCCTCCTGCGCCGAGAGCCCCGCCAGCTGTTCCAGCCGGCGGCGTTCGTCCGCCACGAGGCGGTCGAGTTCGGCCTGGCGCTCCTCGGCGGCCTTTTCCTTGCGACCGATGTCCGTCGCGCGCCGGCCGAGGTCCTTGTCGCGTGACTCGATGACGTCGAACTTGCGGTCGAGGACGGTTTCCCGCTCCTGCAGCCGTTTCTCCTCGCGCTCGATTTCCTCGCGACGGCGGCGGGCCTCCGTCTCCCACTCCTCGCGCGCACGCATCGCCTCTTCCTTCCCGGCGAGCGTGGCCTGCTTGCGCAGGCTGTCGGCCTCACGTTCCGCGTCGCCCAGGAGCCGCTTGGCCAGGTCTTCGGCTGTGTCGCGTGCGGCCTTTCGTGCGGTGAGTTCCGCCTCGCGACCGGTCTTGCGGCCCACCACGAACGCGACCGCCGACCCCACCACGCCAAAAGCGGCGAGGGCGATCGCCACAATTTCCATATTCATCAGTTGTGTGCCTCGAAGCGGCGCCACGTCCCAAACGGACGTTCACCGCGGATTCAGGAGGACCGCACGTCAGCGTCGTGACGCGGCGCAGTCGCCGAGGACGTTCGAACCACCCGGTCTCGCACCGATGAGATGCCCCAATTGGGTGCGAGGCGGGATGGGCTAACTTCCTCTAGCGCTTGCACCTACGCGCGCAACCGCCGGCGCACTCGCAAGATACGGCCCGGGTCGGGCCCCGGCAACCGTATCGATGCCCCGTCGCGAACGGGGCGCTCAGGCTTCGAACGGTGTGAGCGCGTTGCGCACCGCGGCGCCGAGCTCCGCCGGCACGAACGGCTTCCGCAGGAGCGAGCCCGGCAGGTCGGCCACCGCTTGACCGGTCGCTTCATCCACGGCGTAGGCCGAGGTGAAGAGGACGCGCAGGTCCGGCCAGCGCTCGCGCAGCCGATCCGCGAGCTGCCGGCCGTTGACGCGCGGCATGACGACGTCGGTCACCAGCAGCGCGGGTGGGCACGGCATGGCGTCCGCGACCACCAGGGCCTCCTCGCCGTCGCACGCCTCCGTGACCGTGTACCCGCGTTCGCGCAGGGCGGATACCACGATCCGCCGCACGTGCTCGTCGTCCTCCACCACCAGGACATCACCGGAGCCGGCGGCGTCCCCCACCACGCGGGATGGCGCCTCGGCCTCGGCGGCGGGGCGCGACATGCGCGGGAAGTACAGCTCGAAGGTCGTCCCGTCCCCCACCGCGCTCTCCACCCGCACGACGCCGCCGCTCTGCTTCACGATCCCGTACGTCGTGGAGAGGCCGAGCCCCGATCCGCGACCGGGCCCCTTGGTGGTGTAGAACGGCTCGAAGATCCTCGCGCGTGTGGCCGGATCCATGCCCACGCCGGTGTCGGACACCCGCAGGACCACCATCGGCACCGCCGTTCCCGGCGCGACGCTCGATGCCATCCCCTCCCGTTCGGATTCGTCCGGCACGAGGTCCACGTTGCGCGTCTCGATGCGCAGCCGCCCGCCGGCCGGCATCGCGTCGCGCGCGTTCACGACGAGGTTCATGAGCGCCTGCTCGAGCTGCCCGGCGTCGGCATGAACGGTCCCCAAATCGGCCGCGAGGTCGATATCGAGCGAGATCTCCGCCGAGATCACGCGTCGCAGCATCTTCTCGAGCGCGTGGACCACGTCATTCACGTTCACGTCGCGCGCGTCGAGCAGCTGGCGACGCCCGAACGCGAGGAGCTGGCGGGTCAGCGTGGCCGCGCGCGTCGCGGCGCTGAAGATCTCGGCGAGGTCCTCGCGGCGTGTGTCGCCCTCGGGCAGTTCCTCCATCAGCAGGCTGGAGTAGGTCCCGATCACGGTCAGCAGGTTGTTGAAGTCGTGCGCCACGCCGCCCGCGAGCTGCCCGATCGCCTCCACCTTCTGCGCCCCGCGCAACTGCTGCTCGAGGTCGCGCCGCTCCGTGAGGTCGTCCATCATCATCACGAGGTGGAGCCGGTCGCGCAGCGAGATCGCGAGGAACTCGCAGCTCAGCGCGACATCCTTGCCCGCGGTGGTCACGAACTCGACGTCCCGCTCGACGGGGCGTCGTTCTTCGAGCGCGCGTTCCGCGTCGGCGAGCAGACCGGACGCCCGCCACGACGCGATCTGCCGGAAGTTCTGCGACAACAGCGTCTCGCGCGCCACCCCCGTGATGCTCGCGGCCGAATCGTTGGCCAGGATACACGCGCCGGTGTCCGCCTCGTAGATGATGATGCCGATGGCGGCTTCCCGGATGATCGCCTGGCTGAACTCGCCGAGCTCGAGGGCGGCCCGGTAGTCCGCCGCGGCCTTTTCCTCGGCATGCCGGCGCGCCTCGTTGTCCACGATGCTCGCGACGATGCATCGGCCCTCGGGCGACTCCCACGGCGCGATGCCGATCAGCACGGAGAGCTCCGTGCCGTCCTTGCGCAGCGCGACGAGTTCCCGGCCCGACGCGAGCATGCGGCTCTCGTGCGACTCCGTGAGGCCTGCGCGCAGCGTGGCGTGTCGTGGGCGCAGTCGCTCCGGCACCAGACGCTCGATCGACAACCCCGCCATCTCGCCCTTGGCGTACCCGAGCAGCTCCTCCGCCATGTCGTTGACATGGAGGATCACGCCGTGCTCGTCGGCCACCACCACCGCATGCGGCACGGCGTTGATGAACCCGTGGAACATGTTTCTGATCGGCGTCGCCCTGGTCACTCAGCGCCCCGTCTGCAGGTTCCACCCGGCGGCCGGTCCCGGCCGCGCACAGGCATACCCTAGCCAACTGTGGCGGGTGGCGCCATTCCGCCCGCTGCCGATACCCCAATTCGGTCACTTGCGGGCGTGCGGGCGCGGAGCCAATCTGCGGAGACGCCGGTTGCCGCATCGCGCGACGCCGCTCCGTCCCACCTCGCGGACCAACGGACTGATGACGGTTCCCCCGGCAGCTCACGAAGCGTTTGGCGCCCTGCGGGTCCTGGTGATCGACGACCAGGAACACGTGCGCAAATGGGCGCGCCGGGTGCTCTCGTCCCTCGGCGTCACGCTCGTCTCCGAAGCGGAGGACGGCCAGGCCGCGCTCGCGGTGGTCACCACGCCCGGGATGCACTTCGACCTCATCCTGTGCGACCTCAAGATGCCCCGGACCGACGGCATCGAGCTCATCCGCGCGTTCTCGGCCATGCGCCTCGAGTCCGCGGTCGTCCTGCTCAGCATGGAGCCCGAGCGCGTCCTCGAAACCTCGGCGCTCCTGGCCGAGGAACAGGGCCTGCGCGTACTCGGCGCCGTGGGCAAGCCCCTCACGGTCGAGAAACTCGCCCCCCTGCTCCGGTCGGTGATCGGCGGCGGGACGCCCAGCGCCACGAGCGCCAAGGTGTATCCCCGCGAGGACATCCGTGACGCGCTGCTGGCCGGCGCCCTGCACCTCCTGTATCAGCCCAAGATCGCCATGTCCACGGGCCGCATCGCCGGGGTGGAGGCGCTCGCGCGGTGGAAGCACCCGCAATTCGGCCCGGTCGGCCCCGACGTGTTCGTGGCCATGTGCGAGGAGTCGCCGTCGCTCGGCGACTGGCTGCTCGACTTCGTGCTGCGCGAGTCCTTCGCGTTTTCGCAGCGCGCGCGCGAGTCGGGACTCGACCTCGACGTCGCGATCAACGTGCACGCCCGCGCGTTCGACAACATCGCGCTGCCGGAAAAGGTGGAGGCGGTCGCGCGCGAGGCCGGCGTCTCGCCCGACCGCGTCACGCTCGAGATCACGGAGCGCTCGGTGGCGGAGGACGCCATCCGGATGCTCGACGTCGCCACGCGCCTGCGCCTCAAGGGCTTCAACCTCGCCATCGACGACTTCGGCACCGGGCATTCGGGGCTCGCCCAGCTGCGGCGCCTCCCGTTCAACCAGCTCAAGATCGACCGCCAGTTCGTCCACGGCTCGGCCGAGTCCAGCACGAAGCGATCCGTGGTCGAGGCGAGCGTGGCCCTCGCGCGCAACCTGAAGATGACGTCCGTCGCCGAGGGCGTGCAGCAGCGCCCGGAGTGGGACCTGCTGCAGCAACTCGGCTGCGAGGAGATGCAGGGGTTCTTCACCGGTCGCCCGATGACCGAGGAAGGTTTCGCCGCGTGGGCCACGCAGTGGAACCTCAACGCGTTCGGTCCGGGAATGGCGCGATGAGACGCGGGCCGATGGGCGGGGGCGCGCGATGACGGCACGCGCGTCGGGCGAACGCCGGATCCTGGTCATCGACGACGAGCCCGGGATCCGCAAGGTGATCGACCGGCTGCTCAAGCAGTTCGGCTACGACACGCTGCTCGCGGCCAATGGGCAGGACGGCATCCGGCTGTTCGAGATGAACGCGCCCGACATCGCCCTCGTGCTGCTCGACTGGAACCTGCCGGGCACGTCGGGGCGCGAAACGCTCGCGCGCCTCATCGCGCTCCGGGCCGACATCCGGGTCATTCTCGTGACCGGCGCGCCCGAGGCGACCACCGACGAGCATGCCACGCAGGACACGGTGTCGATCCTGCTGAAGCCGTTCACGCCGACCGAGCTGATGCTCGCCGTGCGGACGGTGCTCGAGGCGTAGGCCGGCCGCGTGCCCCGCGGCCCGCGCCGCGGCGACGGTGGCGCGTCAGGCCGCGGTGCCCCGTTTGCCGGGCGGGAGCCAGCGGCGCAGTTCGCTCGAGAGCGCCCGCATCGTATCCGCAAGCTCGCGTCGTTCGGCCTGCGCCTTGAAGAGGTCGTCCGTGATGGACAGCGCCGCGAGGATGGCCGCCTTGTGCGGCTCCACCACGGATGCGTTGCCGATCACGTCGCGAATCGCCTGGTCCACGTGCGCGGCAACCGCGCGCGTGTGCTCGGGAGAGGCGTCGCTGCGGATCGTGTACTCCTCACCGCAGATCGTTACGCGGGTCGAGTGCTTCGGCGCCGTCATCGCACGCCCTCCTCGTGCTGCTGCCGGAGGAACCGGATCCGCTCCAGCACCTTTCCGGTCCGCGCCGACGCCTCGGCGAGACGGGACTGCAACGCGGCGTTCTCGGCTTCGAGCTGCGCCACCCGTTCCTCGGCGCGGCCGTCGCCGCCGCCGCCGCGGGTGGCGATGGCCTGCAGGCGGGACTCCGCCGCGTGCGCACGCTTGCGGAACGCGGCGAGCTCCTCGCCAAGGTGGCGGATGAGCGTCTCCAGCTCGCGGTAGGCCTGCACGTCAACCGGTTCGGGCACGAACTCCGATCTCCCGTTCGAGCGTCTTGAGGAGCTGGGCACGACGCCCCTCGATTTCCTTGTCGCGTAGAGTGCGTTCCGGATGGCGGAAGGTCAACCGCCACGCCAGCGACCGCGTGCCCGGCGGCACCTTGTCGCCGCGGTACTCGTCGAACACCACGACCGATTCGAGCATCTCGCCGGAGGTGGCGCGCATGAGCCGTTCCACCTCGGCCGCGGACACCGCGTCGGGCACGATGAGCGCGAGGTCGAACTCCGCGGCCGGCTGCGTCGGGAGCGGCACGTACCGCAGCGCCGGGCGGGCGGGCGTCGGCGCACTGGCCCGCGAGTAGTCGTGCGCGCCGGCCGCGGCCGGCGGCGTGGCCGGCATCTTGCCGAGCGTGATCTCGACGCCGAACGCCGGCGACGCCCACACGGGCGCGTCGAGCGCCACGGCCTGC
>CAZKYG010000265.1:0-9085 GCA_964556915.1 uncultured Gemmatimonas sp. | reverse complement strand
CAGGAACTCGAGACTGCCGAAGTCGGGCCAGAGGAACGGAGAAATGAACAGCTCCGTGTAGGCGATCTTCCACAGGAGGAAGATCGAGATCCGCTGCTCACCCGACGTGCGGATGAGCAGGTCGGGGTCCGGGCAGTCGGCGGTGAACAGGCGGGCGCTCACGGTCGCTTCGTCGACGTCGTCCGGCGCGAGGCGACCGGCCGCCACGTCGTGCGCCACCGCGCGCACCGCCCGGACGATCTCCGCGCGCGACCCATACGACACGAACAGGTTGAGCCGCAGCTTCGAACAGGCGGCGGTCTTGGCGATCACGCCGTCGGCCGCCGCGCGTGCGGCGGGCGCGAGCCGGTCGATCTCGCCGAGGAACCGCACCTGGACGCCCTGACGCTCGAGGTTGGCCGCCTCACGCTGGATGTATTCCTCGAGCAGCGACATGAGGGCCGACACCTCGACGGCCGGTCGCTGCCAGTTCTCCTGTGAGAAGGCGAACAGCGAGAGCACCTCGACGCCGGCGTCGAGCGCCGTCTCGACGGCCGCCCGGACGGACTTCATCCCGTTGCGATGGCCGATCGGCCGCGGCAGCATGCGCTCGCGGGCCCACCGGCCGTTGCCGTCCATGATGATGGCGACGTGCCGCGGAACCGCGCCGTGGACGCGAACCTGCGCGAGGAGTGCGTCGGCGTCGGCCATGGGCGGCTCCCTACACCTCCATCAACTCTTTTTCCTTGGCCTGCATCGCCTGGTCGACCTTGGCGATGAACTCGTCGTGGAGCTTCTGGAGATCCTTCTCGGCGTGCTTCACGTCATCCTCCGAGACGCCGTCGAGCTTCTTCAGCGTGTCGCGCGCGTGCGTGCGGAGGTGCCGGACCGCGATGTGGCCGTCCTCGGCGTACTTGTGGAGGATCTTGGCGAGCTCCCTGCGCCGCTCCTCGTTCATGGACGGGAGCGGAACCCGGATCACGCCGCCCTGATGCGCCGGGTCGAGGCCGAGGTTGGCGTCGCGAATCGCCTTCTCGATCACCTTCGCCTGGGTCTTGTCGAACGGCGTCACCACCAGCAGGCGCGGTTCCGGCGCGGACACGGTGGCGCACTGGTTCAGGGGCAACTCCGTGCCGTAGATCGGCACCTTCACGGAATCGAGCATGCCGGCCGATGCCTTCCCCGTGCGCACCGTACTGAACTGGTGACGCGCCGACTCGACGCTCTTCTCCATGCCGGAGCGACAGTCCTTCATGATCTGGGCGATTGTGCTCATGAGACGAGGGTCCCCACGCGTTCGCCGCGCACGGCCTTGAGCACCGACTGCGGCGCGTTGATGTCGAGAACGATCAGCGGAAGCTTGTTTTCCTTGCACAGCGTAATGGCGGTCTGGTCCATCACGCCGAGTTCCTTCTGCATGACGTTGCGGTAACTGATCTGCTTGAACCGTCGCGCGCCCGGCGTGGTCTTGGGGTCGGCGCTGTACACGCCGTCCACGCTGGTCGCCTTGATGATGACGTCGGCGCGCATCTGGATGCCACGGAGCACGGCGGCCGTGTCCGTGCTGAAATACGGGTTGCCGGTGCCGGCCGCGAAGATGACAACGCGCCCCTTCTCGAGGTGGCGCAGCGCACGCCGCCGGATGTAGGGCTCGGCGAGCTCCTCCATCCGGATCGCCGTCATCACCCGGGTGTCGACACCCTCGCGCTCCAGGATGTCCTGGAACGCGAGGGCGTTGATGACGGTGCCGAGCATGCCCATGTAGTCCGCGCTCACCCGGTCGACCCCGAGCTTCGAGATCTGCGAGCCGCGCACGATGTTGCCGCCGCCGATGACGAGACCCACCTGCGCCCCGGACTCGACGACTTCCTTGAGCGCCCGCGCGTACCCCGCGATGGTGTGGAAGTCGAAGCCATGACCGCCGCTGCCCGCAAGTGCCTCGCCGGACAGCTTCAGCAGGATTCGCCGATAGGCCAGCTTCGGAACGCGGGGCATTGGCGGTGACCTCAGGACTCGCCCATCTGGAAGCGGACGAACCGGCGGACCGACGCGCCGGGCACGTCCCGGACGATCTGGCTGATGGTCTTCTCGGGGTCGCGCACCCACGGCTGCTCGACCAGCGTCACTTCCTTGAAGTACTTGTCCACGCGGCCGGCCACCATCTTCTCGACGATTGCCTCGGGCTTGCCGCTCTCCTTCGCCTGCGCGACGAAGATGTCCCGCTCGCGCGCCACGACGTCGGCGGGCACGTCCTCCTTGCGCACCGCGAGCGGCACCACCGGCACCCCGGCGGCCACGTGCTCGGCGATCGTGTTCGCGAGGGTCCGCGCGGCGTCACCGGACGCTCCGGCGATCTCCACGAGCACGGCGATCTTCCCGTTGAAATGGCGATAGAAGCCGACCGCTCCGTCGGACGGGAAGCGCGCCACGCGACGCAGCGTCACGTTCTCACCCGTCTTGGCGGCGGCCGCCTTCACGACCTCGCCCAGCGTGAGCGCCTTGTCGTGGTGCCAGTGCCGCTGCATGAGGGCGTGATCGGCCGTCAGGTCCACGGACCCGTCGAGCGAGGTGTCCTCGGCGATGTGCCGCGCCACGTTCGTCGCGAGCGCGACAAACTCCTCGTTTCGCGCCACGAAGTCCGTCTCCGAGTTGAGCTCGATCATGGCCCCGAGGCTGGCGTCGTCCGCCACCCAGGTGATGATCTGGCCCTCGGCCGCCGATCGGCCGGCGCGCTTTTCGGCCTTCGCGATCCCCTTGGTCCGCAACAGGTCGATCGCCTTCTCGATGTCGCCCCCACTCTCCTCGAGGGCCTTCTTGCAGTCACCCATCCCGGCCCCGGTGCGGGCGCGGAGGGCGGCAACGTCTTTCGCTGTGATTGTCATGGAGTCAACCGGAAATCTGATGTACGTGATGGCGATGGTGCGACCTGGCGAACCCTCCGGCCGTGCGACCCGTCGTGCCGGCAGTCGGGCGACCGGCCATGCGAAGCGGCGCGGCGCCGTGGCTGCGCGCCGCCCCGCGCCGGACGACGATGACTACTCGGCGTCGCCGGCTTCCGGCGCGTCGCCGCCGTCCGCGGTTTCGCCAGCCTTGAGCCGCGCCGCGATGGCCTCGGGCTTGGCCCGGCGACGCCGTGGCCGGCGGCCCTTGCCGCCACCACCACGCCGGTTGTCACGATCGCCCTCGGGCTCGGCGCCGCGGTCGGACGAGTATGTGTAGCTCTCGCCCTCCTCGACTTCCTCGCGCACGGGCGCCTCGCGGCGCGCCTCGATCACCGCCTCGGCGAAGCCGTGCGTGATCAGTTCCACGGAGCGGATGGCGTCGTCGTTGCCCGCGATCGGAACCGTGATGAGGTCGGGATCCGAGTTCGTATCGCAGATGGCGACGATCGGGATGCCCAGCTTGTTGGCCTCGTCCACCGCGATGCGCTCCTTGCGCGCATCCACGACGAACAGCAGCCCCGGGAGGCGTCCCATCGCCTTGATGCCGGCGAGGTTCTTCAGGAGCTTGTCGCGCTGACGCGTCAGCATCAGCTGCTCCTTCTTCGTGTAGTTCTCGAACTCGCCGCCGGCCTCGGTCCCCGCCTCGAGTTCCTTGAGGCGCTTGATCTGCCGCTTGATCGTCGAAAAGTTCGTCAGCAGGCCGCCGAGCCAGCGCTCCGTGACGTAGAGGGCCCCGCAGCGCTCCGCCTCCGCCTGCACGATCTGCGCCAGCTGCCGCTTGGTGCAGACGAAGAGGACGTTCTCGCCGCGCAGCACGACCTCGCGGGCCAGCTGCGTGGCGAGTTCGATCTGCCGAAGCGTCTTCTGCAGGTCGATGATGTGAATCCCGTTCCGCTCCGCGAAGATGAACCGGCGCATCTTCGGGTTCCAGCGGCGGGTTTGGTGGCCGAAGTGGACCCCGGCCTTGAGGAGATCGTCGATCGTCGTCTGTGACATGCGTGCCTGCGGGTTGGTTGGTGGCGTCGGTGCGCTTCATCGTCCCGGCCGACCGCCCCACGCGGGGCGGCACCCGGCCGGAACTCTGCACACCTGAGGGATTTGGTACTGCGCCTGCTCCTGCCCTGCGTCCTGCGTCGTACGGCCCCGCTCCAGCGCTAGCGCTTGCTGAACTGGAACCGCTTGCGGGCCTTGGGACGGCCCGGCTTCTTGCGCTCCACCGCACGGGCGTCGCGCGTGAGCAACCCCAGCTCACGGAGCTTGCGGCGGTGCGCCTCGTCGAGCTTGACGAGCGCCCGCGCCACGGCAAGGCGCAGCGCGCCCGCCTGGCCCGTCGAGCCGCCGCCCTCGAGGTTCGCCTGCACGTCGAACCGGCCGAGCGTATCGGTGGCCGTGAACGGCTGCTGGATGGCCGTCACGAGCGACGGGCGCGGGAAATAGTCACCCAGGGTGCGACCATTCACGTCCCACTTGCCGGACCCGGGGCGGATGAACACGCGGCACACCGCTTCCTTCCGGCGGCCGATGGTATGGACGATGTCACTCATCGCTTACTTGGCCTCGCGCTTCGGGAACGACAGGGTCGCCGGCTGCTGCGCCTTGTGCGGGTGGTCGGCGCCGGCGTAGACGCGCAGCTTGAGCCGCAGCGACTGCTTGGCCAGCGAGTTCTTGGGGAGCATGCCGAACACGGCCTTCTCGATGACGCGCTCCGGATGCCGCGCGATCATCGTGGCAAAGGGCGTCTGCTTGTCGTGCCCCATGTAGCCGGAGTGCGAGAAATAGCTCTTCTGCTCGGACTTCCGTCCCGTGACCCGCACCTTGGCGGCGTTGATCACGATGACATGGTCACCGGTGTCGATGTGGGGCGTGAAGATCGGCTTGTGCTTGCCGCGGAGGATCCGGGCGACTTCGGTCGCCAGGCGACCGAGCACCATCCCATCCGCATCGACGACGAACCACTTGCGATCGACGTCGGCGGGTCGTGCGGAATACGTGGACATCGGGTAATTCCCAACCCTGCTCGTGCGGACCTGCGTCCGCGGTAGGTACTGCGCCTCACCGGTGCGGGCTGCAACCCGGGTCTCGGCCGCCCCTTGGGGCGTTTTTGGACAGACATGCAAGCTAGACACTGACTTAGCTCCCGTCAATCGAGCCGCGATCGCGTTTTCGTGCCCCCGCAAGTCCGGACTTGTGGACGCCGACCCCGCGATGCTCGTTTTGACGCCGAGGCCCCATGCCGCGACGTCTCGTCCTCTCCCTGGAGCGCCCCTCCCCGCCGATCGCGTTCCTCGGGGCGTACCTGGTGGCGTACGCCGTCGCCGTCCTCACGATTCCGGGCCGCGCGCCGCCGATTCCCCTCGGATTCGACACGGCGTACATGGCGTTCCGGATCACGGCGGCATACATGCTCTGGCGCGCCTCGCGCGCATCCACGGAGCCGGTCATCGCCCGCGGTTGGTTGCTGCTGGCCATCGGCCAGGTGTTCGCCGTCGCAGGCAACAGCACGTGGATCGTCTCCGACCTCACGGGCCAGGACACGTCCAACTGGACGTACCTCGCGTGGACCGTCCCGCAGGCGGCGTTCAACATCTCGGGATACTGGTCGATGATGCGCACCCGCGACGGACGCCTCGTGCGCTCCGGCGACTGGGTGGACGCCGCCATCCTGCTCGTCGCGTGCGCCACCATCGCCTGGTACTTCGTCGCCGCCCGGCTCGTCACGACCGCCTACGACGACGCCACCGGCGTCTTCCTGTTCTTCTACGACAGCGCCGCGAACGCGGCGTCGCTGCTGCTGGCCGTGACGCTGTGGCTCCGCGCGCCGCGCGGCCTGGCGGCGGGTGCCATGCCGCGCACGGTGGCGGGGCTGCTCATGCTGGCGACGGCCGACCTGGTGATCGAGAAACAGATGGCGCTCAACACCTACACGGCCGGATCGCCACTCGACATCTGGTACGGCGCCGCCATCCTCGCGGTCGCGCTCGGAGCCGAGGCCCAGTGCCGCGACCCGGGCGGCGCCCGCGAATACCCGACGGCGATCGACCGCGCCGACGCCGTGGTATTCGGCGCCCTCCTCGTGTCGATCCTTCCGCTCGCCGCCGAGGTGGCCTCGACGCGCGACCTGCTCGCCAACCCGTTTGCGGCCTCGGGAATCGGCGTGATCGTGCTCATGCTCCTCGCGCTGTGGCGCCAGCGCCTCGCCCGCGTCGAGATCGAGCGACTGGTCACCAACCGGCTGCGACTGGAGCACGAGCTGGGCCAGGCGCAGAAGCTCGACGCGGTCGGCCGGCTGGCCGCCGGCATCGCCCATGACTTCAACAACATCCTCGCGGCCATCTCGGGCCACGCGCAGCTGCTGCGCGCGCACGCGACGCACGACGGGCACAGCGCCGCTGATGAGATCGCGTTCGCAACGGAACGCGCCGCGGCGCTCGTGCGCCGCCTGCTCACGTTCAGCCGGTCGACGTCCCCGGAACGCACGGCGGTCCGCACCGGACCCACGGTCCAGTCGATGCGCCAGATGCTGCGACAGCTGGCGGGCGACGACATCGAAGTCCGCCTCGACGCCGACGACGCCGCGACGACCGTGCACCTCGCCGACGGACAGCTCGAGCAGGTGATCCTGAACCTCGCCATCAATGCGCGCGACGCAACGCCGGCCGGCGGGTCGATCGTGGTGGCGACGCACCGGGTCACGGTCGATCCGCAGTCCGCGCTCCACCGCCGTGGCGTCGCGCCCGGGGCGTGGGCCACGATCGTGGTCCGCGACTCCGGCTCCGGGCTGGATGCCCACACGCAGGCGCACCTGTTCCAGCCCTACTTCACGACGAAGGCCGACCGCGGCGGCACGGGGCTCGGCCTCGCGACGGTGGCGGGCATTGTCCAGGGCGCGGGGGGTCACGTGATCGTTGACAGCGCACCAGGCCGCGGGACGAGCATCTCCGTGTTCCTCCCGATCACGGCCGACGGCGCCGTTCCCGCGGATGCGGCACGGGCCGTCGCGTCGCCCGTCGCGTCGCCCGTCGCGTCGCCCCCGGCATCACGCGAGACGTCGCCGGCCGCGTCGCTCGGCACGCTGCTCGTCGTGGACGACGAAGGCGCCATTCGCTCGGCGCTGACCCGGTACCTCGGGCGCATCGGCTACCGGATCCTCGAGGCCGATGGCGCGAACGAGGCGTTTGCGCGGCTCGACGCCGCCGACTGGCGGATCGACCTCGTGCTGACGGACGTGCGCATGCCGGACACCAACGGCCTCGAGCTGGCCGCGCGGCTGCGCCAGCGGCGCCCTGACCTGCCGGTGATCTTCATGACCGGACAGGGGGATACGCCGGCTCGCGGCACAGACGCCGTGCCGCCGCCACAGGATACGATCGCGAAACCGTTCGACCTGCACGAGGTCGCCGCCCAGGTGCGCACGCGGATCGCCGCCGCGTCCGCTGGCTGGCGGCCCTAGTCGAACTCGACCAGGACCGCCCCTTTCTCCACGGCGGTGCCGACCGCCGCCACCACGCGACGCACCGTCCCCGCGGCAACCGCGCGAAGCTCGTTTTCCATCTTCATCGCCTCGATGGACACGAGCCCCTGGCCCGCCGCCACCACGTCGCCCGCCGCCACGTGGACGCGCACCACCAGGCCGGGCATCGGCGCAACGAGCGGAACGGGGCCCGCATGCGCCCGGTTCGCGTCGGCCATGTCCCGGATCGCCCGTGTGCGCTCATCCAGGGCGTCGACGTCGTAACGGTGCCCGTCGATGCGCAGGATGTACCGCCCGCGCTCCCCATCGCGCCGCGCCGTGACCCGGTGCACCGTGGTGCCGATGGTCACCAGGCGCACCGGGGTTCCCTCCACCTGCTCGACATGCGCGGTGACCGGCGGGCGGCCGTTGACCGAGGCCATCGCGCCGTCAAGCGTCACCGTGAACGAGCGGCCGCCGAGGTCCACGACAAAACGGGTCATGCGACGGCTCCGGGCACGAGCAGCGCGACGGTTTCCACGTGCGCGGTCTGGGGGAACATGTCGAACGCGTCGAGCCGTGCGACGCTCCACGACGGCATGCGCGCCAGGTCACGACCGAGCGTCGCCGGATCGCAGCTCACGTACACCAACGCGGCGCCGGGCCTCGCCGCCGACTCCATGGCGTGGGCAACGGATTCGGCGAGGCCCGTGCGCGGCGGATTCACGACGACGACATCGGCCGGGAGGAGTCGGGCGAGGACGTCCTCCACCCGGGCGGCGATTGCGCGCGACGGAGCGTGCAGGCGCCGTGCGGCGGCGGCCGCGGCGTCCTCGTCCATCTCGACGGCCGTGACCGCGATGCCGGCGGCCTGCAGTGCCTCCGCGACGTCGCCGGCGCCCGCATACGCGTCAAGCGCCGTGCGCGGCGCGCGGCTCGTCACGTGCGCAACGACGCACTGCCGGAGCGCGCCGGCGACCGCCGGGTTCACCTGCGCGAACGATGCCCCGGCGAACGCGTCGGTCCCGCCATCCACGCGGCGCCGACGTCCGGCGTCCGGCGCCCACCACACGCCGGTGCCGGGCGGCAACGCGGCCACGAACGCGGCGGCGTCCGTCCATGCCGCAGCGCCGCCCTCGACGAGGACCGCACGCTCCGCGCCGGCCACGCGCACCGACACGCGCAACGCGTCGCCCGGCGGCAGGTGACCAGCGGCGGCGCGCACGGAGCGCCACAGGTCCATGACCGCCTCGTCGGCGATGAGACAGTCCTCCAGGTCGAACACGCGATGCGGATCGGTCGCGCAATGGAAGCCGCCATATCGCGCGTCGCCGCGGCGGCGCACCGCCACCGCAATCCGCTGGCGATAGCGCCACGCCGCGGGCGCGGCGTGCATCACGGGGGGCGCGACCTGCCGGCGGCCGATGCGCCGCAGCGCGTCGTGGACCACTGCAACCTTTGCTGCGCGCTGGGCCGCGAGGTCGAGGTGCTGGAGCTGGCATCCGCCGCAATCGTCGACCGTGTAGTGCCGGCAGCGCGGTTCGACGCGCGAGGCGCCTGCCCGCTCGATCCGTTCCAGCTGGCCGCGGCCGAACTTCCGCTGGCGGGTGACGCGTGCCACGACGCGGTCGCCGGGCACGGTTCGGGGCACGAACACGACGAGCCCATCGTGGCGCGCGACGCCGTCGCCGCCGGCCGCAATGGCCTCGATGTC
>CAZKYG010000264.1:0-4927 GCA_964556915.1 uncultured Gemmatimonas sp. | reverse complement strand
GGCGGCCGCAGCGGTCGCCGGGGCGCGCGTCGTGGCGGGCGCGGGCGCTGCCGCCGCGGTGCCCGCCGGGGTCGAGCCCGTCGACGAGGAGCATGAGGCCGTGACCGCCAGGGCGGCCGGCACGATGAGGCAGGTCAACTTGCTCATGAGAGTCCCGAGGGTGTTTCGGTGGGGATCGATGCGGAGCGGGCGCCCCGCATCGGCACGAGAACGTTGGCGAGCGTTGCGACGGAGTGTCAAGCAGGCGCAGGTCAGCGCGGCACCGGCGCCGCTTGCGGGATCGCCGCGCCGTCGTGGCGCGGCTCGCTCGCGCCGAAGTGGATGCCGGCCCCGTTCGACATGACGGCCTGGCCGTAGCCGTACGAATCGGTGAAGCGGCCGTCGGTGACGCGGATGTCGTGGCCCATCGCGCGGAGTTCGGCGATCACGCCGGCCGGCACCTTCGTCTCGGCCTCGAGATCGCACCCGTCGAACGTGCGCTTGGTGAACCGCGGCGCCTCGAGCGCTTCCTGGATGTTCATGCCGAAGTCCGCGATGTTGCTGACGAACTGCGCGTGGGCCTGCGACTGGTTCCAGCCGCCCATGATGCCGAAGCCGATCTTCACGTCGCCCTTTTCCATGAAGGCGGGGATGATCGTGTGCAGCGGGCGCTTGTGCGGCTCGATCGTGTTCGGCTGGCCCTTCTCGAGCGTGAACAGCGCGCCGCGGTTGTGGAGCACGAATCCGGTGCCTGGCGCGACGATCCCCGATCCGAACGCGGAGTAGTTGCTCTGGATGAGGGAGACGATGTTGCCATCCTTGTCGATCGCGCTCAGGTAGATCGTTTCGCTCTCCCCCTTCTCGAGATCCGCCATCGCGACGGGCTCGACGTGACAGTTCGCCCGGGCGGGATCGATCATCTTCGCACGGGCATCGGCGGTGGCCGCGCTCATGAGCTGCTCGACGGGCAGCTTCGAGAACTTCGGGTCACCGATGTACCGGAGCAGGTCGGCGTACGCGAGCTTCTTGGCCTCGATCTCCGTATGCATGGTCTTCGTGCTCAGGAAGCCGTACTCCCCCAGCGGGAAGCGCGACATGATGTTGAGCATCATGAGGGCCGCCATGCCCTGGCTGTTCGGGGGCAACTCGTGCACCGTCCAGCCGCGGTAATTCGTGGTGAGCGTGTTCACCCACTCCGGCCGGAACCCCGTCAGGTCGGACGCCACCATCGTGCCGCCTTCGGCGGCGATCGTCGAGAGGATCGCGTGCGCCGTGGGGCCTTCGTAGAACCCCCGTGCGCCGCCGCGGGCAATGCGTTCGAGCGAGGCGGCGAGGTCGGCGTTGCGGAACTCCTGGCCGGCGTGGGGCGCATGGCCGTCGACCAGGTATGTCGCGCGGAACGCGGCGTTCTCCTGGCGGTCGGCGCCCGCCCAGAGGCGCGAGGTCACCTCGCCGACCGGGAAGCCGTGCGACGCGTAGTAGATGGCCGGGGCGAGCAGTTCCGAGAACGGCTTCGTGCCGAATCGCGTGCGCAGGGCGTCCCATCCGGCGACGGCGCCCGGCACGTTCACCGTCCACACGCCGCGCTGTGGCATGCGGCCGTTCGGCGCGTGCGAGGCCACGACGTCGGCCGTGACGCCCGACGCGGCCCACCCACTCGCGTTGAGGCCGTACACCTTGCCCGTCTTCGCCTCGTACACGATCGCGAACAGGTCGCCGCCGATGCCGTTCATCATCGGCTCGGCGACGCCCGTGACCGCGTTGGCCGCGATGGCGGCGTCGACGGCGTTCCCGCCCGCGGCGAGGATCTGGGCGCCGGCGGCGGCGGCGAGGGGCTGGCTCGACGCCACGATGCCGAGCTTCGTCGCGATCATCGAGCGGCCGGGAACGACCAGCGGAGGCTTCACGGTGTCGCTCCTGGCGCCCGGGTTTCGGCCCGACGCGCCGGCGGGGGTGCCGCGCCCGCGCGACCCGCCGCCCTGCGCCGCGAGGTTCGGCGCGAGCGCGCCCACGGACAGCGCGGCGACAAGGAGCGCCGCGGCCAGGGTGCCGGAACGGGTGCGGGCCATTGCGGATACTCCTGGAGGGGATTGATTGTGAATGTAGGAATCCACGCGCGAACCGGCAAAGCGGCGTTCGCCTCGGAGGCTCACGGATGAAGTACGAACGGGATCGGTTCGGCGCTGGCACGCCCGCCTCGCGCCGCGAGTTCCTCACTGTTGCAGCGGTCGGCGCCGCCGGCGGCCTGTGGTGGGACCTCGGCGGGCGCCACGCGCCGATGGTCGCGGAACCGGCGAGCGCGGCGCCGCTCCCGGCCGCGCATGTGATTCCGATCGCCGACTTCACGCCGGCGGGCGCACCGGCGGGCGTGGCGTCCCTGACGACCGTCGTGAAGCCCGAGACCATGTGGCGACGCCAGCTGTCTCCGCTCGCGTACGACGTGATGCGCGAGTTCAGTGACGAGGTGGCGTTCAGCGGCGCGCACTGGAACAACCACCGCGCTGGCATCTTCCGTTGCGCGGCGTGCGACACGGCCGTGTTCGGGTCCGCCGACAAGTTCGACTCGGGCACCGGGTGGCCGAGCTTCACGCGGCCGCTCGCGGCGCAGAACATCGTGATCGGCCGCCACGGCAATCTCTCCACGGCCATCACCTGCGCGCGGTGCGGCAGCTTTCTCGGCGACCTGTTCGACGACGGCCCGCCGCCGACGGGCCTGCGCCACTGCATCAATTCCGTGGCGCTCCGCTTCGTTCCGGCCGACGTGCCGCGCGAGGCGACGGCCGTGTTCGCGGGCGGGTGCTTCTGGGGAGTGGATGCGGTGTTCAAGCACGTGCGCGGCGTCATCGACGTGACGTCGGGCTACGCCGGCGGATCCCGCACGACGGCTGACTACGAGACCGTGAGCTCGGGCACCACGGGGCACGCCGAGTCCGTGCGCGTGCACTTCGACCCGGCGACGGTCTCGTACGAGTCGCTGCTCACGATCTTCTTCCTCGTGGCCCACGACCCCACGCAGCTCAACCGGCAGGGGCCGGACGTGGGCACCCAATACCGTTCGGCAGTCTTCGTTGCCGACGCGGCGCAGCGGGCAGCGGCCACGGCCGTCATCGCCACGCTCACGCAGAACCGGGCCTATCCGGACCGCATCGTCACCGCAGTGTCGCCGCTCGACGCGTTCTATCCGGCCGAGGACTATCACCAGAACTACCTCGCGCAGCACCTGAGCCAGCCGTACATCGTCTACAACGACCTGCCCAAGCTGGAGCACCTGAAGTCCGACTTCCCGGAATGGTACCGGGAGGTGTGACGCGTCGCAGTGACACGGGATGTCCCCTTGCGGAGACGGTGGCGCGCCGCCGCGTCGTGCACGCGAGGGATGGAGCGGCGGGACGAACGGCACGGCACTTGCTCTTCTGGACTGGGGTAGGATCCAGCAGGCTCATGCCTTTCGGAGGACGTATGCTCCGTACGTTGTCGGTGATCGTCACGCTCGCGACCGTGAGCGCCCCGGTTGCGATGGCACAGGGATCAGGATGCGAGGACGCCGCCGTGCGCGTGGGCGCGAACCCGCTGCCGCGCGTCGGCTCCCCAGGCTGGAACGACTGGGTCACGCTCACGGGGTGCGGGTCCCGTGGTGCGGCCGTGATTGGCGCGGCACTGCGGTCGGACGGCATTCGCGGGGAGACCGAACTCTCGCGGCTCGACCAGATGGCCGGCATGCTCGACGGCTGGTTCCAGCCGTCGCTCGTGGCCGCGTATGAGTGGCTCCTGCGCGCGCCGGACGCCTCAAACGCGGTTCGCCTGCGGGCGATGTGGCTGCTGGCCGGCCTCTACGTGCCGGACGTCGAGGTCGCGGGGCCGTTGCAGGGGTACATGGCGGCGCGGTGCGAGACCTATGAGCGCACGACGACGCTGCGCGAGGCGCCGAATACGCTGCCCGCGGCGGCGTATGACCAGGCGGTCGACGCGGTGGCGTTCGCCGCGGCGGATCGCAGCGCGCCCGAGTACCTGCGCACGACGGCGCAGTGCTGGGAGGGCGTCATCCGCGACGGACTGGCCACGGGGACGCGGCAGGTGAGCGGGGCCGCGCAAGAGCCGGCACCACTGCCTCCCGACGACCGCACCGTGGTGGTGAACGAGCCCGCCACGGTGGTCGTCGAGCGTCCGGTGCGCGTGGTGTACGACTGCGGCACGCGGTTCGTGTTCTACAACGATGCCATGGACGACCTCGCCGTGCGGTACGACGGCTATGGCGGCGGCGTGCTCCGCGTACGTCATGGAGGGCCGTTCGTCTGGGTCGCGGCCCGGTTCGGGCCGGTGCGCTTCTGGCTCGGCGACCAGGAACTCGTCTATACGTCGGCCGTCTATCGGCCGTGCGGCGGCCGCGTGGTCTATGCGCCGGCGATCTATCCGTGGTACGGCTGGCACGTGGGCCTGGGCGTGTTCGTCAGCACGCGCGTGGTGGCCCCGCGGGTGTACGTCGGTCCGCGCGTCATCGTCGCGCGGCCGGCCCACCCGGTGGTAGTGGTGAACCGCGGACACGACAACGGGCGTCGGGACGACGGCTGGCACGATCCGCGCGGGGGCCGCGACGATCGGCCGCACGACGGCGGGCGCGTGGCGGTGCCGCGGGACGGGAACGGCGGCGGCGCGCACGATCGTGACTCCCGCGGCTACGGGTATCGCGCGGAGCCCGGCCGGCCGGGGTCAACCGTGTCCGGCAACGGCGGTCCGTCGCGCGTCTCGGGAAATGGCGGTCCGTCGCGCGTGTCCGGAGGAGAACGCGTGGCAGTGCCGAAGGGCGGGGGCGTGTCGCGCGGTGGAGGGTACCAGCCGCACCCCGACCGCCCGGGTGGCGGATCGAAGCCATCCCGCGGCGGGCGCAACCCCTGACGCGCGCTGATGCAGAGCGGGGCGGGCCCTGCGAACCCCCGGCCGCCCCCCCGGC
>CAZKYG010000263.1:0-22956 GCA_964556915.1 uncultured Gemmatimonas sp. | reverse complement strand
CTCGGAAGGATGACCATGACGAGATTGGGCATGGTCCTGGCCGCTTCCCACTCCTTCAGGTGCTCGAGGACCACGTCGGCCTTCACGACGTCGGGCGTCTCCTGCGTCCAGCCGGGATACTCGCGCACCAGCACCTTGTCGAGCGACGGCACCGACGAGTGGGTGTTGTACATCTTCTTCAGTTGCGCGCGAAAGTATGCGGCGTCGTGCGTGGCACGATCCTGGTACTCGTCGAGCATGCGGTGGCGCACCGCTGGCACCGAATCGCTCGGTGGCGGCGCATACTCGCCAAACACGGTCACCGTCCTGTTCTTCGCCGCGGCCGCCTCCCAGAGAAACCCGCCCGACGAGTACGTGAGCGGATCGCTCGACTCCGACGGATAGCTGCGGCCGAAGTAGAGCGGCCACATCGGGTAGTCGGTCTCGTTGGCCTGCGTGAGCCACTGGTGGCCGTCGGCGGAGTTGCCGCCGGTGGCGAAGAAGTGGTCGAGCGTCACGAACTGCTCCGACAGTGCATGTGCGTTCGGCGTAACGTCGCGGCCGTACATCAGGAGCGTGGAGTCGCGCGCGCCGCGGTCGAGGTCGCTCAGCACCTGGTCGTACGTGCGATTCTCGCGGATGATGAACACGACGTGGTTGATGAGCGAGGGCTCGCCGGGCCGCTCGGGCACGGCGCGCGCGGCGACGTTCGCGCGCGGCGCCAGCGGCGCGGGCGCACCGCCACCGGCGACGGGGTGCAGCCGCACATTCTGCCCGACGCTCGTGGTGTAGGCGAGGAGCTCCGCCTCCGTCGGCACGGGGATCACGTTCACGGACCCGCGCGCCGCGAGCGCGTTGCCACTCGTCAGGCGGCTCACCGTGCCTTCGCCCGACCCGACGCCAAGCAGCGTGCCGACCGCGATCGTGCTGCCGTCGGCGCTGACGTCGATGCTCGACGGATACCAGCCCGTGGGAATGAGCCCGCGGAGCGTGGCGCCGCTCCCGTTGCCGGCGCGCGCGACGTCGTACACCGCCACGGCGTTGATGCCGCCGAGCGTCACATACAGCGTCGTGCCGTCTGGCGAGAGGGCGACGGACGTGGGCGAGAGACCGGCCTTGCGCTCGCGGAACGGCGCAATGGCGAAGCCGCCGAGGCGGCGCCGCGCGCGGGTGTCCACGATGGACACCGAGTCGGAGTTCGCGTTCGGCACGTACAGCCGGTCGTGCGCGCGGTCCCAGGCCATGGCGCCCGGGTGGCGGCCGACCACGACGCGGTCGGTGATGCGGCCCGCGACGAGGTCGATGCGAACCACGCTGCCCTCGCGCGCGATGCCCCTGGGGTCGATGCGCACGGGTTCGGCACGCCGATACCCGGCCTGCTGCGGCGCCTGCAGCTCGCCCGGCTTCGGCTTGGGACCGCCGTACACCGACACCCAGGCCTCCGAGCCGTCGTCCGACACGACCGCGGCCACCGGCAGTACGCCGGTCGCGATCGTGGACACGCGCGCGCCGGTTCCGGCGTCGAGCACTTCGACCTTGTCGTTGGCCGGCAGTGGGGCCACGATCACGCGCTTGCCGGACGCATTCGCGCGCCGCGCCACAGCGAGCCCGCCGGACATGTAGTCGCCGAGGCGGGTCACATTGAAGACGACGGCCGCGCTGTCACCGCCGCCGGTCTTCCGCGGCGTCACGGACGCCGCATCGTACGCGAACACCTGCGACACCGACGGCGCGCGCTGCCGCTGCGCGCCCGGAATCGTGGCCATCACGTCGTCGGGCCGCCGCCCGACAGTGCTGAACAGCGCGCGGCGCGCCACGGGATCGATCGCAATGCCGTGCACCCCGGGCGTGCCGTCGAACCGCGAGCTCGCGATGACCCGATTCTCCTGGTACGAAAGCCGGTATGCGCCATCAGGCGCGGCGACCCAGATCTCGCCGGGGGCAAGGCCGAAGCGCACGGCGGCCACGCGCCCGTTGAACACGCTCTGCACGCCCGCGGGCGTGACGCGCTGCTCGAAGGTGATGACGCCCGAGTCGGGGACGGCGCGACGCGGCGGGGCGGGCGGCTGCTGCACCCGCGCCTGGATGAGCGGAAGCAGGAGGACGGAGATCATCTGCAAATGATACGGCCGCCCGGCGCCCGGCGGGCGGCCGTGGGTGTCACGAACCGGTTACGGCGCGCGGGGCGGCTCACCGTCATCTACCCGATCCTCACGCTGGTGCGCCAAGGGGCTGACGCGCGGCCTCTTGCTGGCTTGGGGCCCGGATGGCCGGTATTTTCACGCGTTCCCGGATGCAGCAATGACCGACCTCCGCGCCCGGCTCCAGGCCACGCTCGGCGACGCCTACACCATCGAGCGCGAGCTCGGCGGCGGCGGGATGTCGCGGGTGTTTCTCGCCGACGAGCACGGACTCGGCAGGAAGGTGGTCATCAAGGTTCTGCCGTCCGAGGCGGCGGGCACGCTCAGCGTCGAGCGATTCAAGCGCGAAATCCAGTTCGCCGCCGCACTGCAACAGGCGAACATCGTTCCGGTCCTGAACGCGGGCGAGACCGGCGGCGTGCCATTCTACACGATGCCGTACGTGGACGGCGAGTCGCTTCGCGCGCGACTTGCCACCTCCGGCGCACTCGATATTCCGGAAGCCATCGGATGGCTCAAGGAAATCGCCCGGGCCCTGTCGCACGCCCATGGCAGGCACGTCGTTCACCGCGACATCAAGCCCGACAATATCCTCATCTCGGGCGGATCGGCGATGGTCACCGATTTCGGCATCGCCAAGGCGCTCAGTGATTCGGCCTCGGCGGGTGCAGGCGCGCTCACCGGCACGGGCATCACGCTCGGAACACCGGCCTACATGGCGCCTGAGCAGGCGAGCGGCGACGCGCGTGTCGATCACCGTGCCGACATCTATGCGTTCGGCTGCCTGGCGTATGAAATGCTCACCGGCGCACCGCCCTTCGCCGGTCAATCGCCGCAGGCGATGCTGGCGTCGCACCTGACGCGGGACCCCGAACCCATCGAGGAGAAGCGCGATCGGCTGCCAAAGGCGCTCGCGTCGCTGGTCTCGCGTTGCCTCGCAAAGGACCCCGCCGAGCGCCCCCAGTCGGCGATCGAGCTGGTGTACGCGCTCGATGACTTGTCGGCGCCGCCACCGTCGCACGTCCCGTTCTCCGCGGCGCGAATCCGGCGCGGCCCGGTGGTCGCCCTCGCCGCCTTTGTTGTCATCGCGCTGGCCTCGCTCGCCATCCTTCCCGTCCTGACCCGCACCAGGCAGGCCGGCTCGCGGTCCGTCGCGGTCCTGCCGTTCGAGAACACCTCGCGGGACACGACCATCGACTACCTCGAGGACGGCATCAGCGATCACGTGCGTGACGCCGTCGCGCGACTCACGGGCGTCACCGTCAAGGCGCGCAGTTCGTCCCGCCGGCTCAAGGGCAAGCCGGCCCGCGAGGCCGGCCGCGCCCTCGGCGCCAGCCTCATCCTCCTCGGCACGGTGAGTCGCGCCGGCCCCCGCATTCACGTCACCGCGGAGATCGTGCACGCCGCTGACGAAAATGCCATGTGGAGCGACTCGTTCGATGGGCCCGTCGAGGCGATGCCATCGATCCAGGACTCTCTCGTGCATGCGATTTCCGTCGCGCTCAGCGTCTCGACGACGCGCGGACGCTCCGAGCGCGGCACCGCCGATCCCGTGGCGTACGACGAGTTCCTCCGCGGCCGGTTTGAAGGCGACCGCACGAACTGGGAAGCCGCCCTCCGTCATTTCAGGGCCGCCGCCGAACGGGATCCCGGGTTCGCGCGGGCGCATGCGAACGTCGCCATCGCGTACAGCAACATCCCGACGGTCGGCATCGCCGCGGCGGATTCCTTCAACGTGCTTGCCCGCTCCAGTGCCGCCCGCGCCCTTGCCATCGACTCCACGGTCGCCGACGCCTACCTCGCGCTGTCGAACGTCAAGGCGAACGAACTGCTGCTGGCCGACGCAATCACGCCACTCGAGCGCGCGATCGCACTCGACCCGACGACCGTGGAGTCGCGCGTCGCGTACGGGCTGGGCCTCATGCAGATCGGGCGCGTTGATGCCGGCCTCGCGGCCATGCGCCGGGCGTTCGCGATGGATCCCCTCTCGAGCATGGCCACTGGCGTGCTCGCCTATGGGTGGCTCATGGCCGGCCACCCGGACTCGGCGATCGTGCGGGGTCGCGCCGGCGCCTCGCTCGACCCGGACAACATCCTGATCCGCCAGGTCCTCGCGGAGGCGCTGGCCTTCTCGGGCGCACGCGACAGCGCCTCCGTCGAGTACGAGCGCGCGTACCACCTCGGACCGGACCGGTTCGACGGCCGCGCCAACCTCATCTACGCCCGCATCGCCGCGGGACGCGAGGCGGACGCGCTCGGTGAGCGTGCGCTGCTCGACCGAGAGGGCCAGTCAAACTCCCCGTTCTATCGCCGCGCACTCGCCGATGTGGCGCTTGGCCGGACCGACTCCGCGATGGCGGAGCTCGAACGCAGCGTCGATGCCCGCGAACCGATGTTCTCCTTGATCAGCCTTCCCTGCGACCCGCGGTTCGATCCCCTCAAGCGCAACGTACGGTTCGCCTCACTCATCAAGCGGCTCGGCGCGACGCCCTGCGCCCCGCGCCTCGCCTGGCCATTCGTCGGAGGCGCGAAGTGACCACAATGCGCCGGATTCCCGTGACTGCCTCGGTGTCGCGCGTGACGGCCCGCTCGGCCCCGGCGTAACCGGTATGGGGGCCCGCGCCGGCCGCCTGAAATCCTGACAACCGGCAAGCACGTTGCCCGACGCCGCCCAGGGGCGGCCGAGGGAAACTTGCGCGTGTCCGCGATGCGCAGCGGCCAATGACGGCCGCGCGGCGGCGCGGGCAGGATGGACCCATATGCCGGATGTCATCACCAGTGCCACGGTATCGCCGGCCACGGGCCCCGCGCCCGCCGACGTCACGGCGCTCCGGTGGGAGTGGCGGATCTTCAGCCCGGGACCACTGATCGCGCGCGTGCAGCACTTGGTCACCGCGCCCGCGGGCGCCCGGAGCTACGAGACCTATGTCGTGTCGGGCGCCTCGGTGCACAACGTGAAGATTCGCGGCGGACGGCTCGAGGTGAAGCGCCTCGTGGCCACCGCGCACGGCGGCCTCGAACTGTGGCAACCGGCGCTCACCGAGCGGTTTCCCGTGGATGCGCGCGCGGTCGGCGTGGTGTGCGACGCCCTCGGAACCGCGGCGCCGGCGAGCGCCGCGACGGACTGGTCGGCGCCGGCGTTTCTCGCCGACTTCGTGGCGCGGGCGCCGGATCTCACTGCGGTGAGCGTGACCAAGCGCCGCACGCCGCTCCGCTCCGGCCTCTGCAGCGGCGAATACGTCGAACTCGTCGCCGATCACGCCCGATGGGTGAGCGTGGCGTTCGAGGACCCCGACCCCACACGCGTCATCGCCGCCGTGACCGCGCTCGGCTTCGCCATCCAGGAGAACACGAACTACCCCGCGGCGTTGAAGCGCATCGTCCGCGCGACGCCCGCCAACGCAGTGCCAGACACCCAGGAGACCCCATGACATCCCGCTTGCGATTTCTCATTTCCGCGGCCACCACGTGGTGCGCCGCCATCGTCGTTGCGGCGCCGCAGTCGGCGTCGGCGCAGGACCCCGGCAAGGTGGCCACCCCGGGCGGATACGAGGGCGGCTACCTCGTGTTCCAGAGCGCCGACGGCGCCTTCAAGTACTGGCTCGACGGCCGCATCCAGGTCGACGCGGCCAGCTACTTCGGCAGCGACAACAAGCTCGGCAGCGGCACGGACATCCGCCGCGCGCGGCTCGGCTGGAAGGCGACGCTCTTCACCGACTGGCATGGCGAGATCGACGTGGACTTCGCCGGGAACGCCGTCGAGATGAAGGACATGTGGCTCGGCTACGAGGGCTTCAAGAACACCGTCCTCAAGGTCGGCAACTACAAGGAGCCGTTCGGCCTCGAGACGCTGACGTCGTCGAAGTACATCACATTTGTCGAGCGGTCGTACGCCGACAACTTCTCGCCCGACCGCAACATCGGGCTCGGCATCGTGCGCTGGGGCGACCAGTGGTACGCCACGGCCGGCGCGTTCGGCCAGGTGGCCGGCACGCCCGACGCCACGGGCAACGACGAAGGCCACGCCTTCACCGGCCGTTTCGTGTGGGCACCGATCAAGTCCGACGAGGGGCTGCTGCACCTCGGCATCGCCGCCAGCATGCGCACGCCGGATGCGGCGTCGGGCGCGGACACGAACACCGTACGGTTCCGCGCACGCCCCGAGTCGTGGATCAGCAAGGCCCGCTTCCTCACCACCGGCAAGATCCGGAGCGTGGACCACACGAACTACTACAGCGGCGAGCTCGCCTCCACGCGGGGCCCGGCCACGCTGCAGGGTGAGTTCACGCAGGTCACCGTTGACCGTCTCGCCGGGCTCAAGGCGCCCACGTTCCGCGCCGGCTACGTCCAGCTCAGCTACTTCCTCACCGGCGAGCATCGGCCGTACCTGATGGAAGAGGCCGAGTTCGACCGCGTGATCCCGAAGGACAAGGGCGGCGCGTGGGAGATCGCCGCGCGGTGGAGCCGCATGGACCTCAACGACCCGACCACGGGCGTCGCCATCGCGGGCGGCAGCGCCGTGAACTACACCCTCGGCGTGAACTGGTACATCAACGCGAACTTCAAGTGGATGCTCAACTACGTCGCGGTGGCGAACGACAACAACGCGAAGCCCGACCTGGGCACCGCGCCGTTCACCGTCGGCGACAAGTTCAACATCATCCAGACGCGGTTCGCGCTCGCGTTCTGACGCAGCACGGGGGCTCCATGGCGCGCGAGATCGAGCGCAAGTTCGCGGTTCGGCGGGCGCTCTGGAGCCCCACCACCCCCGGGGTGCGATACCGCCAGGGGTATCTCTCGGACGACGCCGCGCGGGTCGTCCGGGTGCGCGTGGCCGGCGACTCGGCGTTCCTCACGATCAAGGGCCTCACGCACGGAGTGGAGCGGAGCGAGTTCGAGTATCCGATCCCGCGCGCCGACGCGGATCGGATGCTCGATACGCTCTGCCTCCGGCCACTCGTCGAGAAAACGCGCTACCGCGTGCGGCACGGCGCGACGATGTGGGAAGTGGACGACTTCGCCGGCGACAATGCGGGCCTGATCGTCGCCGAGGTGGAACTGCCGGCGGCCGACGCCGCGTACGACGCGCCCGCCTGGCTCGGCCGCGAGGTGTCCAGCGACCCGCGGTACTTCAACTCGAACCTCGCGCGGCATCCGTACAAGGACTGGGGTCACGATGACGGCGACGACCATTGAGCCGCGCGCCGGAAGCATCACCGAGCTGCTGCGCATGGACCGCCTCGTGCTCTCGTCGAAGGGGCACGCGGCCACCGGACGGCTCGATCGCTGGCTGCGACTCGGCGGCCTGCCGGCGGGGGTTGCCGCCCTGTTGCTCATCTGTCTCGCGCCGCTTCCCGCGGGGCTGACGGTCGAGGGACAACGCGCCGCGGGCGTTTTCGCCCTGGCGCTCGTCTGGTGGGTGACGGAACCCATTCCGACGCACGTGACGTCGCTCATGCTGATGGTGCTGCTCGTCGCGCTGGGCGCGTCGGAGCCGGCCAAGGTGATGGCGGTGTTCGGCCTCGACGTGATCTGGCTGAACATCCTCGCGTTCATCCTCAGCGCGATGCTCATCAAGACCCACCTCGTGCGGCGCATCGCCCTCTGGCTCGCGATGAAGTTCGGCGCCCGGGCTTCCCTTGCGCTCGCGGCGTTCGTGATCCTCCAGC
Organism: uncultured Gemmatimonas sp.; assembly: GCA_964556915.1. GTDB lineage: Bacteria > Gemmatimonadota > Gemmatimonadetes > Gemmatimonadales > Gemmatimonadaceae > Fen-1231. The sequence goes on along the minus strand of CAZKYG010000263.1, from coordinate 15,167 downwards.
TTGTGCTCGCGCCGCTCATCCCGGCGACGGCCGCGCGCGCCGCGATCACGCTCCCGCTGATGGTGGCCATGGCGGCGATCTATGGCTCGACGGCCGAACGTCCGACCAACTTCGGGCGCAACCTGTTCCTGCTCAACCTGACCGGCATCAGCGTGCTCTCGTCGACGGTCATGACGGGCAGCGCGGCGAACGTGATGGCGGTGGGGTTCATCCAGAGCCTGGGCGGCCATCGCGTGTACTACACGGACTGGCTGGTGGCGTCGGCGCCGATCGCGATCCTCACCGTGGCGGGGGCGTGGCTGCTCGGCCCGCGCGCGATCTTCCCGCTCGCGCCCGCCGAGCGCACGCCGCAACTGCCGGGCGGCCTGGACGTCGTCGCACGGGAGTCGCGGTCCATGGGCCGCATGTCGGCGCGCGAGTGGCGCGCCGTGGCGATCTTCGGGCTCGTGATCTTCCTCTGGGCCACGGACCGCTACCAGAAGGCGTGGTTCGGCGTGGAGATCGGGCCCGCGATGAGCGCGATGATCGGCGCCGCGATCGCGCTCACGCCGAAGGTCGGCCTTCTGGAGTGGGACGACACCGACATCCCGTGGCACCTGATGATCTTCAGCGCCGGCGCGTACGCGGGCGGACTCACGCTCGAGAGTACGGGCGCCGCCCGGTGGGGGGTCGAACGCATCTTCGGATCCTTCGACTTTCGCGGGCTGGCGTTCGGCTGGACGTACGCCGCCGTCCTTGCCGTGATGATCTACAGCCACCTGCTGTCCACGTCGAAGACCGTGCGCACGGTGATCATGGTGCCCGCCATCATCCTCCTGGCGCGCGGCCTCGGGTGGGATCCCGTGAGCCTCGCGCTGCCCGCCGCGTTCACGATCGACTGGGTCGTCGGGCTGCCGATCAGCGGAAAGCCGAACGTGATCCTGTTCGGGACGAACCAGTACTCCTCGCGCGACAACCTGCGTTACGGCCTGGCCGTGTGCACGCTCGGCTATGCCCTGCTCCTCCTCGCCGGCGCGACGTGGTTCCACTGGCTCGGCCTGACGCCGGCGTTCAGCGCCGTCCCACCGACGTGACCGGCCGGCCGGACCCGCATCCGGTGGCCATGCGCCCTGCCCCATGATTCCCGTCGACACCAGCCTCGACGCCGCGGCCCGGCTCTCGATCGCGGGGCTCGTGGGCATCGGCGTCGGGCTCGAGCGTGAGCGGTCCGGGCGCGCGTCCGGGCCGCACGCACGGTTCGCGGGCCTGCGGACGTTCCTGCTCATGGGGCTTCTTGGTGGAAGCGCCGGGCTCGTCGCGGGCGAGTCCGCGCCCGCCGCCGCCGCGCTCGTTGCGGGCGGCATGGGGTTCGCGATCGCGGCGTATGTGATGGCCGTGCGCGCGCCCGACGCGGATCTCGACGGCACCACCGAGGCGGCGGCGCTCGTCGTCGTCGCGATCGGCATGCTCGCGGGACTCGGGCGGCTCGCCCTCGCGGCCGGCACGGGCTCGCTCATCGTCCTCGTGTTGAGCGAAAAGACGCGCCTCCACGAACTGGCGCAGCACATCGGCGAGACCGAATTGCGCGCGGCGCTCCAGTTCGCGGCGCTTGCGCTGGTGGTGCTGCCACTGCTGCCCGAGGGGCCGTACTTCGGCATGCTCGCCGTGCGGCCCCGCGCACTCTGGATGGCCGTACTCCTCTTTTCCGGCCTCAACTTCCTGGGGTACCTCGCGCGCCGGGGCGTGGGGATGCGGCGGGGCTACGGCATCGCCGGGATGCTCGGCGGGCTCGTGTCGTCCACGCTCGTGACGCTCGAATACAGCCGGCAGAGCCGCGCGCACCCGGAACGTCGCACCGCGCTCGCGACGGGCGTGGTCGGGGCGTGCACCGTGCTGCTCCCGCGCGTGGCCGTGCTGAGCGCCGCACTCAATCCCGGCGTCGCCGCGGCGCTGGTGCCGCGCATCCTGCTTCCCGTCGCCGTGGGCGTGGTGCTCACCGCCTGGAACTGGCGCGGACACGAGCCCGCCGCCGGCAACCAGGATGGCGGCCCCGAGAATCCGCTGCACCTGGTCGCCGCCATCCGGATGGCCCTGCTCTTCCAGGTGGCCATCGTGCTGCTGCGGGTCGTGCGCGACGCCTGGGGGCCCTCGGGACTGTACGCGACCAGCGCCGTGCTTGGGCTCAGCGACGTGGATGCGCTCACGGTGGCGATGAGCAGTGCTGGCCCTGGCGTCGCGGAGGCCGATGCGGCGCGCGCCATCATGGTCGGCGTGGCGGCCAACACGGTCGTCAAGCTCGGGCTCGCCACCGCGCTGGGCGCGGGAACGTACCGGCGGCGTGCGGCCGCCGGCCTCAGCATCCTCGGCGTCGCCATTGCGGCGGGCCTCGCGATCGGTTGACGCGCGAGCGCTAGCCGCCCGGCGCCACGGGCACGAGTCCGGGAACCACGTAGGCGAACAGCAGGGCGAACACGCCGATCACCGCCATCAACAGCACGCTGTGCTTGATGGTGAAGCGGAACAGGCGGCCCTCGTCGGCCTGCGTGAGTCCGGTCGCCGCCACGGCGACGGCAATGCTCTGGATCGAGATCATCTTGCCCATCACGCCGGCAGCCGAGTTGACCGACGCCATGAGGATCGGGTTCAGGTGCAGCGCGTTGGCGGTCACCACCTGCAGGTTGCCGAACAGCGCGTTGGCGCTCGTGTCGCTGCCGGTGAGGAACACGCCCATCCAGCCGATCACGGCGCTGAAGAACGGGAACACGCCGCCGGTGGACGCCAACGCGAGGCCCAAGGTGGAGGTCATCCCCGAATAGTTCATCAGGTACGCGAGGCCGAGCATGGAGGCCACGGTCAGCATCGCGAACGAGAGTTGCTTGAACGTGGACGTGTACGCCTTCACCACGGCGGCCGGCTTCACGCGCAGGAACAGCGCCGCGACGAGCGTTGCCAGGAAGCACGCCGAGCCCGACGCGCTGAGCCAGTTGAGCGTGAACACCGCGCCGTACGGCGACGGCTGGCCCGTCACCGGCGGCACGCGCTCGATCAGGTTGTGCAGCCCGGGGACGGCGATGGCGTTCAGCCCCGCGGCGCGCGGCAGGAACGCGGGCAGCAGGCTGTTGGTGAACGCGTCGAGCCGGGCCTTGATGGCGGGCACGCCCCAGGCGAGCACGAACACCACGAGCAGCAGGTACGGCATCCACGCCATGAACAGCTCGCCTGCGCCGTGCCTGGTGAGTGCCATTGTCGCGCGCCCGTCGCTGTCGAGGCGCATGACGGTCTTCGGCTTCCACAGTCGCACCACCGCGACCATGACGACGATGCACACGAGCGCGCTGAGGATGTCCGTCAGCTCGGCGCCCACGAAGTTCGACACGATGAACTGCGTGGCCGCGAACGACAGGCCGCACGCGAGGATCGCCGGCAGCACTTCCAGTGCGCGCTTGCGCCCCGCCATCACCACCACGAGGTACCCCGGGATGATCACCGAGACCATGGCGCACAGGCGGCCCACCATGGAACTGAGTCCATGCAGCGGCAGCCCGGTCACATTCGCCAGCGTCACGACGGGAATGCCGATGGACCCGAACGCCACCGGCGCCGTGTTGGCGAGCAGGCAGAGGCCGGCCGCGAAGAACGGATTGAACCCGAGCCCGGCCATCATCGCGCCGGCCACCGCCACGGGCGCGCCGAACCCCGTGGCGCCCTCGATGAACGCGCCGAATGAGAACGCGATCACGATCGCCTGCAGCCGCCGGTCGTCGGTCAGGTTGCCGACGGAGTCCTTGATGATCTCGAACTTGCCCGCGTCCACCACGAGCCGGTACAGCATGATGGACGCGAACACCACCCACGCGATCGGGAACATGCCGAACGCCGCGCCATACAGCGTGGACATGAGTGCGAGCCCAACCGGCATGCCGTACACGGCCAGCGCGATCACGAGCGCCGAGCCGAGGGCGGCGAGCGCCGCCTTCCAGGTGGCCTTGCGCAGGATGCCGAGCATCACGAACAGGACGATGATCGGGATGGCCGCCACGAGCGCGGAGAGCATCAGGCTGCCGGCGACGGGCTCGTAGTTATGACGCCACATGAAGCCTCGGGGGTACGGGTTCGCGCCCGCTCCATGCGCGGGGCCGGCGTGGCGCCATGCCGCGGCAATAATGGCCGCGCCGCGCGGCCGTTCGCAAGAATCGGTGGCCAGGGCGGCCGGTTGACGCGCCGCCCACACACCGCCGATACTCGCCGCATGTCAGGCGAACGCTCACCTGGTCGCTCACCGCGCCGCCTCCGTCTCGGGATACTCGGTGCTGGACGCATCGCCCGGCGGGCGATCGCGCCGGCCGCCCTCGCGGCACGCAACGTCGAGTTCGTGGCGGCCGCAAGTCGTGACCCGGAGCGCGCGCGGTCGCTGGGCGCGGAGCGTGCGTACGACTCGTACGACGCGCTGCTCGACGACGCCGGCGTGGACGCCGTGTTCATCACGACGCACAACGGCCTGCACGGCGAGCTGGAAATCGCCGCGTTCCGGCGCGGCAAGCACGTGATCTGCGAGAAGCCGCTGGGCATGAACGCCGCCGAGTGCGAGCGGATGGTCGCCGCGGCGGAACAGGCCGACCGGATGCTGATGGAGGCGTTCATGTACCGCTATCACCCGCAGGTCGCTGCACTCCAGGACGTCGTGCGGTTGGGCAGGGTCGGCGAGGTGCGGCACGTGAGTGCGTCGTTTCACTTCCAGCTCACGCGCCCCGACGACGTTCGGCTCGTGCGCGAGTTCGGCGGCGGCGCGCTGCTGGACGTCGGCTGCTACTGCGTGAACGCGAGCCGCCTGTTCCTGGGTGAGGACGTGGCCGAAGTAGCGGCGACCGCTGTCACGAGCGGACCGGACGGCGTCGACCTGGAAGGACGCGCGACACTGTCGTTCGCCGGCGGCGCGGCGGCGGACATTTCATTCGGATTTGCCGGGCCGGTGCGACAGGAGCTCGTGCTCACCGGCACGCAAGGCAAAGCGGCGCTGAACTGGGCGTTCGCCTATCGTGGCGAGCCGCATGTACTCGAGGTCAGGCGCGGCGCGGCGGTTGAACGCACCGAATTCGGGATGGTGGACACGTACCGGCTGGAAATCGAGGACTTCGCCCGCGCCGTCCTCGACGGGCGCAAGCCGCTGCTTTCCGCGGGGGAAGGTGTGATGAACGCGCGTGTGCTCGACAGGATCGCGGACACGTTCGGTGCGGGGCGGGGCCGTCCGGACTGAACCGTCGGCTCTGCAGCGCGAAGTTGCAGACCCGGCGCGCCGTTGCGCAGTCTATCGTCGCAATGCCGGTGGCGCGCCGGCGAGACGATGCATCAACCCGAGGCGCAGCCGGGCACCGAGCGAAAGTCTCACGTTCTCGACGTCGTTCAGGTAGCGACGATAGCGATCGAACTCCAGGGTGTGCTCCAGTGACGCCTGCAGATCCCAGCTGCCGCGGAACCAGGTGTACGTTCCCCCCAGGCTCAGCGCCCCGTCGATGACGTCGGACGTGGGCACTCCGGCTTGCTTCGTCTGAAGCCAGGCGTCCAGGTCGAATAGTTGGCGACGCGCGTACAGTGACGCGCCGCCCCAGGGGGCGTACAGCTCGGCGCCGACGAACTGTGCCGTACCCCCCGTCCCGACGGCCGCACCGATGATCTGTCCCTTGTTCGTGTAGCCGCGGGGAACGAACCCGTGCTCGTAGTAGGGTGGATTGGGCCACGCGCGCGAGTCGTTGGGATTGTCCAGCCGCGTGGCCTCCGCGCTGAGCACCAGCACGTCACCGCCCGAGAGCGGCGTCGCCTTCTGGAGGCCGAGGGTGAACGCCGCCGTGTTTCCCGCGGTGAGAAAGTACTCGCGGAAGCCCCACGCGTTGTCGTTGCGGGCCCACTCGCCATAGACCTCGAATCCGCTCTCCGGAAAGACCCAGCGACCGAACAGGGAAATCATCTGGTCCCGCGTGTCGTCGCCGGTGTGATTGTCTCCCGTGGCGAACGCCGCCTTCAGCGGCGTCTGGAAGATCAGCAGGTACTCGCCGGCACCGAGGCCTTCCGGCGGCACCTCGGCGTAAAACACGCGGCCGACACCGACGCTGAGGCCCCGAAGTGCCTTGACCGTGGGTGTGTACGCCAACGCCGCGCCCGTGATGTACCGCCCGTTGTCCGCGACGGTGGAATCGAACCACTGCGTGCCCTGGAGACGACCGAACATCCAGAGCGCCTCGAGGCGCCCGATCCCGATGTCGAGCGGATGCGACGTCTCGAGCGTGGCGTGGGGAAAGCCGGCTGCGTTGTTGCTCATCAGGATGGCATTCTGCGTTCCCGGCCCCCACCACATGTTCGTGGTCCCGTACGACACGGACGCCGGCCCCAGATCAAGCCGCATTTCGGACTGGCCCCAGTCGAACTGCCAGAAGGGGTCGGGCCCGAAGCGCTGCGGCTCGTCGATGCGTCGCCAGGGATAGGCGTACTTCGGTTGGCCGCTGACCTTCACCGGCGCGAGCTCGAAGTCCCCATTCTGGACCCAGGCCGCCATGGGCCTGAGGCTGACCGTGAGGCGACCGAGACGGAGTGATGCGCCGCCCTGCAACGCCGTCGTCAGGTAGCGGCCCGGAGTCAGCGCGCCCTCGTTGCCATTCTCGGGAAATGCGGAGAGGTAGATGCCCTGGAACTGAGGATCGTCCACCTCGATCCGGCCCTGCATGACGGTGTGCGTGGTGCCCCAGCGTCCGGCCCACGGATGCCGCGTCGCGTCGGTGGCGGAATCGGTGGCGGCGGACATCGGGAGCGGGCGCACCAGCATCGACGTGCCGATCGGGACGCGTCCGAGGATCTGCAGGACCCTCAGGTAGGACTCATCCGCGTCTCCCACTGGCAGGCGCTGAGCCCCCAACGGCTGCGTGGCCACGGCGACGAGGCACATGACCAGGCCAGACAGGACCGACCGACGAATTCCGCGGAAGCGTTCCACGACCACTCGCGTGACAGCGCAATGCCTGACGGACACCGAAACGCTCCCGGGTCGAATGGCGTGGTTCAGGCCAAGTCCGGGAGCCCGCCGCCGCTGGCCATACATCGGGGTCAAAGGTAATATCGTGGTAACCGCCGTTCAGGTGCGTTGAGTTGACCAGGCGCCCCGGCGCCGCTGGAGTCTCACCTCAGCCCGACAATCGACATGAAGCCCGTATCCAGCATTCTGTGCATTGCGATGATCGCCGCGCTCGGCGCTTGCCACGACCAGGGGCCGAAGTTCGGCGCACCGGTCACGGTCGCCATGGTCCCCGGCGTGGCGGATGCGATCAAGAACTCAGCCTTCACGTTCAGTGACGGCGGCTTCTTCGACGCACGGTTCGCCGGGGCCCCCCTGAAGCTCACGCTTACGTCGTCTACGGCGTTTCGCGCCGAGGGCAATTCGCAGGTGGTGAGCGGCACGATCACGTACCCGACCACCAGTGCCTTCCAGCACCCGTCTCAGTCCGGTATCTCGTTCCGCACCGAAGGCGGTGCGCCTGGCGTGGCGTACCAGACCACTGACCTGTACTCGTTTATTGCTCAGAACTTCCTGTATCAAACCACCACCTTTGAGCTTTTCGTCACGTCGCCGACGCAGTCGCAAATTCTTCTCGGCCTCCAAAGGTCGCTCGTCAACTCCGACTTCAACTTCCAAACCTGCGTCGGCGGTTTGGGCATCGTTATCGGGCCCTATGGCACGGGCAATACGGGTACATTTTCTTCGTGCTGATCCACCAGGCTGCCCGCGCGTGTGATCCACGTGCATCTGCATGAGCCGCCCGACTCGCCGGCGGTTCATGCAGGTGCTTGGCGGGGGCGCCGCCGTACTCGCGACGCGCCCGCTGTTCGCGTCGGGCCGGGCGTTCGCCGCCCCCGTTGCCTCCGCCGGGCCGGCCGTCGCCAACGGCGACGTGCTGATCAACTTCAACGAGAGCCCGTACGGCCCGTCGCCGAAGGCGCTCGACGCCATCCGCGAGGTGGAGCTGCGGTTCGTCAACCGTTACTACCCGGAGGACAACTACGACACGCTGCGCGCGGCGATCGCGAAGTATCACGGCGTCACGCCGGATCACGTGCGCGCGACGGTGGGTAGCACCGAAGTCCTGAAGGTCTGTGACGACGTGTTCCTCTCCGGCGGCGCGCCGCTGGTCGTGGCGGAGCCGGCGTACGAAGCCGTGCTCCAGTACGCGGCGAACAGCAAGGCCAACGCGTCGAAGGTTCCGCTCACGCCGGACCATCGCCACGACCTGCCGAAGATGGCCGCCGCCACGACGGCGACGACCGGGCTCGTGTACATTTGCAACCCGAACAACCCCACGGGCACCATCGTGCGCAAGGACGAGATCGCGGCGTTCATGGCGCGCGTGCCGGCGTCGGTGACGGTGCTGGTGGACGAGGCCTACGCCGAGTTCGTGGACGACCCCGGGTACGAGAGCGCGGTGAAGTACGTGAAGGAAGGGCGCAACGTGATCGTCGCCAAGACGTTCTCGAAGATCCACGGCATGGCCGGCATGCGCGTGGGCTACGCGATCGCGAAGCCGGACCTCATCAGGAAGATCGCGCCGTTCACCACGGACTTCGCGATCTCCGGCGCGACGGCCAACGCGGCGGCCGCGGCGCTCGCCGACTCGTCGTACCGCGCCGAGGTGCACAAGAAGAACGCCGCACAGCGCACACGGTTCGCCGCCGAGATGCAGCGCATGAAGCTGGAGTGCGCCGAATCGCACGCCAACTTCGCGATGGTGAACCTCCGGCGGCCGGTCAAGCCGGTGATCGATGCGCTCGCGAAACGCCACGTGATGGTGGGCCGCGAGTTCCCGGCGATGCCGACGTTCCTGCGCGTGACGTTCGGGACCGAGCCCGAGATGACGGCGTTCTACTCCGCGTTCGGCGAGGTCATGCGCGGCTGAGGCAGGCCGCGATGCCGGCCACGATGCCGGATTGCCCGCCTACGGCAGCGCGAGTGTGATCAGCTCGGCGGGAAGGCGTCCCTGCACGCCCACCCACAACGCGACGTACTGCTTGCCGTTCACCATGTACGTCATCGGCGTGCCGCCGACCGAACCCGGCAGCGGAATGTCTGTCACGCGCTCGCCCGTCTTCTTGTCGAGCACGTGCAGCACGGCCTTGCTGCCCCACCCCTCCGCCGCGAACAGCAGCGCCTTCGTCGCCATCACCGCCGGCCGCGTGCGCGCGCCGGTGACGCCGATGTTCACGCCCTGCAACGCCGGGTTGTTCCTGATGTTGTCCGGCGTGTCGCCGCCGGGCACGGTCCAGAGCGTCTCGCCCGTGTTGAGGTCGATCGCGGTGATGCGATTGTACGGCGGCTTGAGGATCGGCAGCCCCTCCACACTCGGCAGGCGCCCGCCCACGCCGACGTACCGCATGTCGGAACGCGCCGAGTCGGGGCCGAGGGCGTAGATGGACGGATTCGTGAACGAGCCGACGTAGAGGATTCCCGTCTCGGGATCGAACGAGCCGTGTTCCCAGTTCGCGCCGCCAACGGAGCCCGGCACGGCCAGCAGCCCGTGCGTGCCGTCAGCCGCGTTGGCGAGCGAGGGCGGCATCCACACCGGACCGATGCGGTACGACTTGATCGCCTCGATCGCCTTCGCGCGCAGCTCCGGCGTGAAGTCGATGAGGCCGTCCTGCGTCACGCCCTGCACGTCGAACGGCGGTGGCCGCATGGGCATCGGCTGCGTCGGCGACGTCCACTCGCCGGGCACGTCGGTCTGCGGGACGGCCTTCTCGATGATCGGCCACACGGGCTTCCCCGTCACGCGATCAAACACGTACACGTACGACTGCTTGGTGATCTGCGCGACGGCCTCGACCTTCCGCCCATCCACGGTGATGTCGGCGAGGATCGGCGCCGTGGGGATGTCGCGGTCCCAGATGTCGTGGTGCACGAGCTGGTAGTGCCAGATGCGCCTGCCCGTGCGGATGTCGAGGCACACGAGCGTGGACGAGAAGAGGTTGTTGCCGTGGCGGTGCCCGCCGTAGTAGTCGCCGGTGGCGGCCTCGACCGGCACGTAGAGCCAGCCGCGCTTCGTGTCCACCGTGAGCGGCGCCCACGCGCCGGCGTTGCCCGTGTACTCGGCCGATCCGTCGAGCCAGGTGTCGTTGCCGAACTCGCCCTTTTGCGGGATCGTGTTGAAGCGCCATTTCAGTTTTCCGCTGCGCGCGTCGAACGCCATGATGCGGCCGGGCACGTTCTTCATGGACTTCGGCCGCGAGCCCTCGCGCAGCGCCGGCGGCACGACCACGATGTCATCGAACACCATCGGCGGCGAGCTGTTGCCGATGTCGGCGCTGTCGAGATTCACGGGCACGCCGATGCTGGCCTTGAGGTCCACCCAGCCGTGCGAGCCGAACGATTCCACGGGCTTGCCCGTGGCCGCGTCGAGCGCGACGAGCTGGAAGCCGGGCGTGACGGTGAAGATCCGGGCGCTGCGGCCGTCGGTCCAGTAGCCGACGCCGCGGCCCGCGCCCAGGCGCGGCGAGTTGGAGAAGCGCGGCTCCGACTCGTTGGCGGCCCAGCGCCACTGCTCCGCGCCCGTGGCGGCGTCCACGGCGACCACGTCGCGATGCAGCCCGGTCGTGAAGTAGAGCACGCCGCCCACCATGATCGGCGTGTTCTCGTTCTTGTACTCGGTGGCGCGGCCCGCGGAATCGGATTTCCACGTCCACGCAACGGCGAGCTTCGCCACGTTGTCGCGGTTCACCTGATCGAGTGGCGAGTAGCGGGTGCTGGCGGCGTCGTGATGGTACGACGGCCATTCGCCGGCCTGCTGCGCGGCGGCCCGCGCGGCGGGCGCCGCGGCGACAACGATGGCGAGGAGCGACGCGGTCGGGCGACGGACGTGCCGGAACGAGGACATCGGGTGACTCGGGTGGGGGGTCTGGCCAGCGGCAGTCGCCTGAAATGTGCCGCCGGCGGGCAACCCGCGGGAGCGGGGATCCGTCAGGCCGCGGCCAGGCGCCGCTTGTCGATCTTCACCAGCACGGTGTACTCGGGGTCCACGAGCTGGATGATGGGCGCCTTCGCGTTCTGCGACACGAACTGGTACGCGTCCACCTCCGACATCCCCGAGCGTTCGCGCACCCAGCCGACCATTGCCTTGAACGCCATGCGCGCGGCGTCCTCGAGCGGGCGGCCCGCACCCACGAACATCACCTCGTCGGCGTTCTCGATGCGCGGCACGGGCGTCGCCGTGTGCTTGATGAGTTCGACGTACACCTCGACGTTCATCGCGCCCTCGATCGCGGCGCCCATGATCTCGCCCTCGCCCATGGCGTAGTGGCCGTCGCCGAACGAGAGCATCGCGCCAGGCACGTTCACGCCGAGGAACACGGTGTTCCCCGCGCGAACTTCCCAGCAGTCCATGTTGCCGCCAAACACGTCGGGCACGATCGTCGAGCGCACCTCAGCCGCCGCGGGCGCCACGCCCATGCAACCGAGGAACGGCGCGAGCGGCACCTCCCAGGCGTGGCGCCGGTCGCGCGTGGTGGTGCGCGCGACGTTGCGGGCCGCGTCCACTTCATACCGCCACGTGGTCTCGGGCAGCGACCCGCCCAGCATGGCGGTGCGGTCGGTGCCCACCAGGATGCCGAACCCGGGTGAGAACGACGACACGGCGTACGAGCGCGCGGGCTCGAGCTTGAGCACGTGGATGGCGACGGTGTCGCCGGGCTGGGCGCCCTCCACATGGAACGGGCCCGTCTGCGGGTTGTCGTGGCCCGGCGGCATGGCCTTCGACGGCAGGTCGTCCGCGGTCTTCACGGCCCCGTCGAAGCAGTCCTCGGTCCACGTCACGATCTTCGTCCCCGGCGTGATGTGTTGCTTCGGCGCGGCGCCGCCGAACGTGTACACGAGGTCCTCGTGCTTCGGGATCCAATTCAGGGTGGGCGCGTTGGCGGGCACCGTGATGAGGGGACGCGGCGCGCCCGGCGGCGTGCCGTTCCCTCCCCCGCGGCCCGCATCGGCGGCACCGGGCGCAGGCGTGTGCGCCGCAGATGGCGGCGGACCGGCCGCGTCGCAAGCGGCGAGCAGTCCGAGTGCGCCGAGCGGCGCGGTGGCGACAAACTGCCGGCGAGTGCCCATGTCTCCTCCGAAGGTCGTGCCGCCAATGGTCCGCGCGCCGGTGCGGCCGCCGGTGCGCGACAGCCTCAGCCGCCGCGGACGATCCAGAGCGACGTCGGAAAGTGGCGTGCCGGGTCGTATCCGGGATGCAGCGCGCGCAACGCCGCCGGATGGTGCACGTGCAGCCACGCCTGCGCCATCAGGATGCGGAACGCGGTATTGAACGAGAGGAACGCCCGGACCAGCGCCGCTTCGTTCCAGATGAGCGAGTAGTCGTACAGCGGATGGCCGGGCGGCGTGGAGGGATACGGCATCGGGATGTCATGGAAGTGCACCACGACGCCCGGCGCGAGCCGCGGCAGCACGTCGAGCACCAGGAAGTTCACGTCGCTGTCGGTGCGGCTGACGTGCGTCGAGTCGATGAACAGCACGTCACCGCGCTCGAGCTCGGCAAACGGCTCGACCCCCGCGTCCTGCACTTCGCGGACCATGAGCTCGGCACGGGACGCCGCCAGACGCGCACGGAGCGCGTCGTTCGGGAACGGCTCGATGCAGGTGAGGCGCGGCTCGGCGGCGCCCGCCGCACGATTTGCCGACAGCGCGGCGTCGATGTACAGCGTGGAGGCGCCGGAACCGACTTCGATCACGCGCCGCGGCTTCAGGTGGCGCAGCATCAGGTACAGCACGGACGCCTCGACTTCGCCGTAGCCCTGGCCGTGCGCGGCGGCCAGGGTCGCGGACGGGAGCGCGCCGAGTTCGGCCACGCGGGTGGCCAGTGCCGTGACGAGCGCGAGCTGGCCCTCGGCGTTCCAGTCGATGCCCGGCGCGATGTCCTCGCGGTACCAGCGCGCCGCGTTCGCCTTGAGCGCCACGACGTCGGGGTACGGACTGTAGTAGTGGCCGGGCGGCACAGGCAGCCCGTACCATTCGCGGAACAGCGCCCGGACGAACCACGCCAGGCGCGGGCTGCGACGACCGAGGCGGACGAGCGACGGGATGAGGGCCATGGCGGAGGTGGCCCCAAGTTACCACCGCACCGCCGCCTCCGGTTCGCCACGCGGCGGCTACGACCGGCCCCGCGCACGCCGCGATGCGTCACCAACCCGCGCGCGCGTCGTCCCACGCCGGACCGGACCGCGCGATATTCCCGGCATGGTGCCCCGCGTCCTCATCGTTGACGACGAACCGCTTGCCCGCGAACGCCTCGCGGGCCTCGTGCGCGCGGTGGAACCCGCGGCCGAAATCCGCGAGGCCGCCAACGGCGACGACGCCGTCGACGCCATTGCGGCGTGGGCGCCGTCGGTCGTGTTCCTCGACGTGCAGATGCCTGGACGCGACGGCTTCGGCGTGGTGGACGCGGTTGGCACGGACCGGATGCCGCCCGTCGTGTTCGTCACCGCGTACGACCAGCACGCGATCCGCGCGTTCGACGTGTCCGCGCTCGACTACCTGCTGAAGCCGTTCGACGAGGCCCGCTTCCGCGCGGCGTGGAAGCGGGCGACGCGCGCGCACACCCTGCGCACGCTGGCCGTGGAATCCGGCCGGCTCGCCCGCCTGCTCACCCACCTCGACGGTCCGCCGCCGGGAACGGCCGCCGCCCCGCCGCCGGACGCCGGCGCCGCGGGCGCGCCCGTGCGCCGCTGGGCCGACCGTGTCGTCGTGCGGAAGAACCAGCGCACGATCCTCGTCCGCCTCGCCGACGTGCAGTGGATCGAGTCGTCGGGCAATTACGTGGCGCTGCACGCAAGGCGCGAGACGCACGAGGTCCGCGAGACGCTCACGAGCCTCGAGTCCCGGCTCGACCCCTCGCAGTTCGTGCGCATCCATCGCCGCGTGATCGTCGCGGTGGACGCGATGAAGGAACTGCAACCGTGGTTCGGCGGCGACCAGGTGATGATCCTCAAGGACGGTACGCAGCTGCGCGTGAGCCGCAGCTACCGCGAGCGCGTGGCCAGGCGCCTCGCCGGCATGGCCTGAGCGTGACGCGTTCGCGCAGCCGCCAGCTGCTGTTCCTCTTCTGGCTGCTGCCGTCCGTCGTCGCGACGTACGGCATGCAGCTGGTCAGCGTCCGGTACAACCCGGAACTGACGCTCGTCGAGAAGCTCGGCGCCAACCTCCTCATGTGGATGTCGTGGGGCGGAGTCGCGCTCGTCGTGTTTGCCGTGCTCGACCGCGTCCCGCTCGACCGCGACGGGTGGCGGCGGTCGCTGGCCATCCTCATCCCGCTCTCGGGCATCGTGCTGTTCGCCGAGATCCTCCTCATGGCGTGGGTGTCGGAGCTGTACGGGCTCGGACCGTCGTACCACTTCACGAGCACGATCGCCGTCGGCGTCCGCAGCTATGGCGACGTCTTCCTCGTCGCCTTCTGGGCGATCGTCGGCGCCCACGCCGCGCTCCGCTGGTACGAGGCCTGGCGCGCGGAGGCGGTGCGCGCCGCACAGCTCGGCGCCGACCTTGCGGCCGCCCAGCTCCGCGCGCTCCGCGCGCAGCTCAACCCGCACTTCCTGTTCAATGCGCTCAACTCGGTCGTCACGCTCATCGACAAGGAGCCCGCCGACGCGCAGCGCATGATCGTGCGGCTCGCCGACCTGCTCCGCAGCACCCTCGCGCTCTCGTCCGAACGCGAACTGCCGCTCGCGCGCGAGGTCGAGCTCGTTTCGCAATACCTGGAGATCGAGCAGATCCGGTTCCATGACCGGCTCGGCGTGCGCTGGGCCGTTGACGACATCGCGCGGGGCGCGGCCGTGCCCGCCCTCGCCCTGCAGCCGCTCGTGGAGAACGCGATCGTCCACGGCACGTCGCGCAACACGGGTGCCGGGTGCATCACGATCGGCGCGGCGGTCACCGGCTCCACGCTGGTCGTGACGGTGCGCGACAACGGACCGGGTCTCGCGGCGCCGGGCGCGCGACGCGGCAGTGGCATCGGCGTCGCCAACCTCCGCGAGCGGCTCGCCCGGCTCTACGGCGACGGGGCGGCGCTGTCCCTCGCCGACGCGCCCGGCGGCGGCACGGTCGCCACGCTCACGCTGCCGTTCCGCGCGGCCGCGGACGCGCGCGCCTGACGCACGGCCCGGCGGACACC
>CAZKYG010000262.1:0-7147 GCA_964556915.1 uncultured Gemmatimonas sp. | reverse complement strand
TCGACGAGTGACTCGCCCGCGGTGAAGCCGGCGATGCGGGCGCCGTCGGAGTCGGCGAGCGGTGCGTCCGTCAGGCCAAGGACGTTGCGCAGGAGCGGACGCAGGGCTTCGATCGACGGGACGGCGAGGCCGACGTGGGCGATGCGGGTGCCGCGGCGAGGCTCGGAGGGCATGGTGGGACGGTACGGGGCAGGGGTCGGCGCGGCGCGCGAGGCGTCGCCCGACGAACACTACGCAATGCGTCGGGCCGGCGAAATCGCCGGTGCGGCAAACCGGGGAGAGGCGTCACGATGTCGAATGCGGTCGCGGTGACGGACGCGGACTTCGAGGCTCAGGTCGAGAAGCAGGCAGGACTCACGGTGGTGGACTTCTGGGCGACGTGGTGCGGCCCGTGCCGCATGATCGCGCCGATCCTGGACCAGCTGGCGGCCGAGTACGACGGCAAGGTGCGCGTGGCGAAGCTGGACGTCGATTCGAACCAGAAGACGACGATGCGGTTCAACGTGCGGTCGATCCCGGCGATGCTGTTCTTCAAGGACGGCAAGCTGGTGGACCAGGTGATCGGTGCCGTGCCGAAAGCCGCGCTCGCGGCGAAGTTCGCGCAGCACACCGCGTGATGCGGCGGCCGTCGCCGACGCGCACCAGAGCGTGCTGACGCCTCGGCGATGAGCCTCCCCGCCGGGGGCCTGCGGTTTCCGCGATACCGGGTGCTGCTGCCACGCACCCGGCTCGCGTACGTCCACCTGCGCAACCTGTTCACGGACGCCAAGCGCGACCGCGGGGCCCGGGTGTTCGGCTACGTCTGCGTCTGGCTTCCGGACGAGTTCCTGCTGTTTTACATGCAGGAAGGCGAGATCGTCAACGCCACGTCGAGCCCAGACGGGCAGCGCTTCCACCCGATCGCGATCGCCGACGCCGTGGCCAGGGTGCCGCGGGAGGCGGAATACGGCGAGGTCTGCTTTCACGAGGCCGACGACGAGCAGCTCGCGATGATGTACTGGACGCAAATGCTCGATCCGGCGCCGTGGCCACCGGACGTGAACGCCGAGGACGCGGCGGCGGTGCTGGGCTTCCTGCGCGCCACGATGCACGATGGCGTGCTCGAAGTGATCCACGACGAGGGCCGCAGCTACGCGGTCGTGCGCGAGGGCGTGCTCGTGCGCGGCTACTTTTCCGACGACGCGTTCGGCGCACCCGAGGAACAGGTGCGCGCGCTGCTGGCGCCGGCCGACCGGTGGGTGCGCCTGCGCCTCTGGCCGGTGCCCCCGCGACTGCCGGCGCAGGCCGCGCCGGCCCTCATTCAGGGCTACCGCGAGCTGATGGCGAACGCGGTGCGCCGCCTGCAGAAGTCCGGGGTCGACTCCGCCCTGACGATTGCCGAGCACGCGCGGCGCAACCTCATTCCGGCGCATCCGGCGCTGGACCGCATGGCGGTGTCGGTGGACGCGCCGTCGAACGCGAGCCTTGTCTCCACCCTGTCGTTCGGGAGGACGGCCGGCTCATCCACCAGGGACCCGATCACCGAGGCGCGCCCGCTGAGCGCCGCCGTCGGTGCGTGGCTGGCGGAGATCCTCTGGACGACGCCCCCGGCCGACGGCACACCGCCCGAGATCTTCCTCGAAGACCTGCTGCGCGAACGCCGTCACATGTTCCAGGGGGCGGGCTTGTTCGAGACCCTGCCGTGGAAGCTGTTCGTGTGACGGGATCGCCGGGGCCGGGGACGCTGTACGTCGTCAGCACGCCCATTGGCAACCTCGGCGACGTAACGCCACGGGCCCTCGATACCCTGCGGGCGGTGGACCTGATCCTTGCCGAGGACACGCGGCACTCGGCGCGCCTGCTGTCCCACTTCGACGTGCACACGCGCGTCGAATCGTGCCACGAGCACAACGAGGCGGCGGTCACGCCGAAGGTGCTGCGACGCCTGGCCGAGGGGCGCAGCGTTGCCCTGATCACCGACGCCGGGACGCCGCTCGTGTCCGACCCGGGCGCACGGCTGGTGCGCGCGGCCATCACGGCCGGCGTGCGCGTCGTTCCCGTGCCCGGCGCGTCTGCGCTGCTGGCGGCGCTGGTCGCGTCGGGGCTGGTGGCCGACCGCTTCACGTTCTTCGGCTTCATCGAGCGCAAGGGGCCGGAACGTGCGCGCGCGATCCGTGCCGTGGTCGCGTCGCCGGTCACGTCGGTGCTGTACGAAGCTCCCGGGCGCGTGCGCGCCCTCCTGGACGACCTGGGCTCGGCCGGCGCCGCCGACCGGGCGGCCGTCGTGGCCCGCGAGGTGACGAAGCAGTTTGAGGAGTTTTCCCGCGGGACCGTGGGCGCACTGGCCACGGCGTACGCCGATGCCGCGCCGCGGGGCGAGGTGGTCGTGCTGGTGGCCGCGGCGCCCGAGCCGACGGGTCCGGACGAGGCGGCGCTCCGCCGCCGGGCGGTGGAGTTGCGCGCATCCGGCATGAGCGCCCGGGAGACCGCGCGCGTACTTTCCGAGGAGTTGGGGGCTTCCCGAAACGTCGCGTACCGACTGGCTCACGAATGAACGCACGCGCGCTCGCGACCATGGTGGTGGGATCGATGCTGTCCGGCGTCGCGCCGGGCCTCGCGGCACGTCCGGACGCACGGCCGGCCGGGGGAGCCGCGGCGCGGCCCGCGCCGGCGCCATACGCGTTCGCCCCGCGCCTGGCGATCGCCCGCCTGCAGTACGACGGTGGCGGCGACTGGTACGCGAACCCGTCGAGCCTGCCCAACCTCATCAAGGCGATTCGCGAGCGGACCTCGCTGGCCATCGATCCCACCGAGGGCCGCGTCACGCTGATGGACGACCGGCTGTGGGAGTACCCGTTCATCCACGTCACGGGGCACGGCAACATCGTGTTTTCCGACGCGGAAGTCGTGCGCCTGCGGGAGTACCTGGCGCGCGGCGGATTCCTGCACATCGACGATAACTACGGCCTCGACGAGCACATCCGGCGCGAAATGAAGAAGGTCTTCCCGGACCGCGAGTTCGTGGACGTGCCGCTTTCGCACCCGATCTACCATCTGGTGTACGACTTCCCGAAGGGCATCCCGAAGATCCACGAGCACGACGGGAAACCGGCGCGGGGGTTCGGCATCTTTCTCGGAAACCGGCTGGCGGTGTACTACAGCTGGTCCAGCGACCTGGGCAACGGCTGGGAGGACGTCGGGACGTACCCGACGGACCCGCCGGAGCTGCATGAGCAGGCGCTTCGCATGGGGGTCAACCTGTTCGCCTACGCCGTGACGAGCCGGCCGATCTCATGACGATACTCTCGATCGTCGCGCGCGAGCGCGCCCGCCTGGTGCGGCTGCTGCGGGCGTCGGTGTCCGCCCGGGCGCTCGCGGCGGTCGTGGCGGTCCTGTCCGTCGGCGCGCTCGCGCTCGGCGGCGCGCGGTGGATTGCGCTGCCGCGCCTCGTGCCGTTCCTCGTATGGGCCGGCGCGGCCGCGTTGGCCGTGGTCATCGTGCGGCGCGGCATGCGTGCGCTCCGCGACGACGCCTCCGCGGCGGCGGTGGCGGCGGCGGTCGAGCGCGAGCAGCGTCTGCGCGACGGATCGTTGCGCGGGCTTGTCGAACTGGCCGGCAACGAGACGGCGTTCGTGCGGCGGGCGTCCGAGCGCCTGGCCGAACGTCTCGCGCCGATCGCCTCGCCGCTCGCGCCGGGCATGGAGCGCCAGTTCTCCCGCGGGGCGATGCGCGGGGCGGCCGTGATCGTCCCCGCCGTGCTGGTCGGCACGCTGGTGGCGGCGCGGTCCGCGGACGGCTGGCGCGCGCTGGCGCATCCGGTGGACGCCTGGCGCGGCGCGCTCCTCCCGAAGATCGAACTCGTGGACGTGCCGAAACGGCTCCTGCGCGGGTCGTCGTTCACGCTTGCCGTGCGCGCCGGAGGGCGGCAGCACGTGAGCCTCATGCGCCGCAGCACCGGCAATGCGTGGATCGAGACGCCGATCGTACTCACGGGCGGCACCGCGACGACGGAGATCGGTCCCCTCGACGCCGACGTCACGCTCATCGCGGGGGACGGGCGCTCCACGAGCGACACGGCGGTGATCCGCGTCGTGGACCGTCCCTTCCTCGGCGACGTGTCGGTGCGGCTCACGTTTCCGTCGTACCTCAAGCGGGCGCCCGAAACGGTGTCAGCCGATGCGATGCTGCGCGTGCCGGCGGGCACGGCGCTCGACATCGAGGGGCACGCGTCGGAGCCGCTGGCATCGGTGACGCTCGCGCGCGGGCGCGATTCGCTGCGTCTGAGCCCGGAAGGACGCCGGTTCACGGGGCGGTTCGAACCGTCCGAGAGTGGCAGCTGGGAGTGGGCGGCGCGCGGACTCACCACGCAGATCGCCGACGTGCCGCCGCCACTGTCCGTGGAAGTCGTGCCGGACTCCGCGCCGGTCGCCGAAATCCTCGCACCGGCCGGCGACACGCTCGTCGAACCGGACGGCAAGGTGGGCGTCCAGCTCATCGCGAGCGACGACCACGCCCTGGAGTCCGTGACGCTGAAGCTCTGGCGCGTGGCAGGCGATGGACGCGCCGAGGCGCCAGCCGCGCAGCCACTCGGCGGGGCGGGCCTTGCCGATTGGACCGGTGCGTTCACCCTGGACCTCTCCAGGTTTTCCCTCGGCCCCGGCGACGCGGTCCACCTGCAGCTGATCGCGTTTGACGCGTCCCCAAAGCGGCGGCAGGGCTTGAGCCGCGAGATCCGGCTCAAGGTGCCCGCCACCGAGGAACAGCGTGTCGCCGCGCGCGCGGCGGCCGACTCGGCCGCGGCCCGCGTGGCCGCCCTGTCGCGGGCAATGGCCGACTTGCAGCAGCGCACCCAGCAGGCGGCGGCGCAGCAGCAGGCGCAGAACAACGGGCAGGCAAAGCCGATGGAGTTCGACAAGGCGCAGCAGGCACAGGCGCTCGCGCAGCAGGCGCGGGAGATGACCCAGCGCATGCAGCAGATGACGCAGGCGTCGAAAGACCTCGAGCAGCGCCTCAAGGATGCCGGCGCGCTCGACACCGCGCTCGCGCGGCAGTTGCAGCAGGCGCAGGACCTGATGCGACAGGCACTGACGCCGGAGATGCTCGACGCCCTCAAGAAGCTCGAGAACTCCTCGCAGCAACTCTCGGGCGAGCAGGCGAAACAGTCGCTCGCCGCGCTTGCGGAGCAGCAGAAGAAAATGAAGGAGGCGCTGGAGAAGAGCGCGGAGATCCTGAAGCGCGCGGCGCTCGAAGGGGCGATGCAAACACTGAAGGACGAGGCGACGGAACTCGCGAACGCCCAGAAGAACGCTGCCGACAGCGCGCGCGCCCCGACGCCCGACGAACTCAAGCGCCTCGCGCAGCGAACCGAGCAGCTCACGAAGGACCTGGATGCCTTGAAGCAGCGGCTGCAGAACGCCAAGGCCGATACGGCGGCCAAGCAGGCAGCGACGGCGTCGGATGAGACGCAAAAGGCCATGCAGGCCCTCGAGAATGCCCTGCGCAAGGCTGGTCAGCAACAGCAGGGGCAGCAACAGCAGGGGCAGCAACAGCAGGGGCAGCAACAGCAGGGGCAGCAACAGCAGGGGCAGCAACAGCAGGGGCAGCAGCAGCAGGGCCAGCAGCAGCAGGGCCAGCAGCAGCAGGGCCAGCAGCAGCAGATGGGGGCGCAAGGACAGCAGGGCGGCGCGTCGGCGCAGGGCGGTCAGCCGCAGCAAGGCGGCGCCCAGGGTCAACAGCAGGGTCAGCAGCAGGGCCAGCAGCAGGGTCAGCAGCAGGGCCAGCCGGGTCAGCAGCAAGGCGGGCAGCAGCAAGGCGGGCAGCAGCAAGGCGGGCAGCAGGGAGCGAAGGGCCAGCCGGGATCGCAGCAAGGACAGCCGGGCACCGAGCAGGCGGCCGATGCGCTCGAACGCGCGGCGCAGGCGCTGGCGGAAGGCCGCAAGGCGCAGGTGGACCAGTGGAAGAACGAGGTCACCGGCGAGATCGACCAGTCGCTGCAGGAGATGCTCCAGCTCGCGCGGCAGCTGGATGACCTCGCGGGGCGCGCGCGCCGCGACCCGACGAATCCGTCGCTTCGCTCCGAGCAGGGCGCGCTGGAACAGGGTGTCGAGAAGGCGGCGCAGCGACTGGCGGACGAAGGCCGCCGGTCAGCACTGGTGTCGCAGGGCTCGCAACGCGCGATGTCGGATGCGCAGCAGCGCGTCTCCCAGGCCGCCCGTGAGGCGGGGGACCCGCGGACGATGTCGCAGGCGCCGAACAGCATGGCGGACGCGGCGGCGGCGTTGCGCCAGGTGGCTTCCGCGCTGGCGCGCGACCGCGAGCGGGCGAATTCATCGCAGTCGGCCTCGGGCCTGCCGGAGCTGCTGGCGCAGCTGCAGCAACTGGCGCAGCAGCAGGGCAGCCTGAACGGGCAGATGCAGAGTCTCCTGCAGCTCGCCCAGCAGAACCGCGCGAACCAGGGCGCAACGGGACAGGCGCTCGAGCAGGCGCGGCAGCTCAGCAAGACGCAGCGCGACGTCGCGCAGCAACTCGCCGATGTGGGCGACGCCGACCAGACCGGCCGCGCCGCCGAGCTCGCGCGCGAGGCGAAGCAGCTCGCGCAGGCGCTGGAGCAGGGGGCGGTCGATCCCTCGGTGCTCGAACGGCAGCAGCGGTTGTTCCGTCGCATGCTCGACGCCGGCCGGACGCTCGAGAACGACAAGACGGACGAGTCGGCGAAGCGCGAGTCGAAGCCGGGCGACCAGTCCAATCCGTTCCTTCCCCCGAACGGCACCGCGGCGGGCAAGGCCGCGCTCAAGTACCGCGTGCCGGACTGGAGCGAGTTGCGCGGCCTCAGCCCGGAGGAGCGGCGGCTGGTGATCGACTACTTCCGCCGCCTCAACGGCGACCGGCCCTGAGGGCGCGGGTGCGGGCGGCGGTGGCGCGGAGCGGGCGCCCGGGCACGCGGGTGCTCGCGGCGGCGGTCGCGTGGGCGCTTTCGGCGATGCCTGCCGGCGTGCGGGCGCAGGCGCAGCCCGCTGACCTGAGCAAGGCCGTGGAGCTCGAACAGGCCGGGCGCTGGTCCGACGCGATCGCGGCGTGGCGCCGCGTGCTCGCCGCGGGAGAGACCGAGCAGGCGTTGCTCGGTCTCGAGCGGGTCTACGCACAGCTCGCCCAGGAAGACTCGGTGAAG
>CAZKYG010000261.1:0-15511 GCA_964556915.1 uncultured Gemmatimonas sp. | reverse complement strand
GTTCGACCACCGGCGCTGGCGGCTCCACCGTCGCTTCGGCCTTGCGCGACGCCTTCCTGGCGACGGCCTTCTTCGGCTTGGCGGCAGGTTCAGCGGGAGCGGGCTCAGGCGCCGGCGCAGACGGGGCGGCAGGTGTCGCGCCGGTGGTGCGGCGGCGGCGCCCCGCGGCAGCGGCGGGGGGCGCGCTCTGCGCCGCGCGCGTCCGCTTTTCGCGTTCCCACCGCGTGCGCGCCCGCGCAACCTGGTCGTCGGTCAGGGGCGTGACATGGCTCCGCACGACGACATCGAGCGATCGCAGCATTGCCACGACCTCGTCGCTCGAAATGCCGAACTCGGTGGCCAGATCCGTAACACGAAGCTTGGTCGTCACCCCGTTCCTCCGTTCTGCGGGCCCGCGGCCGGCGAGGCAACCGCCTCGCGAATGCCGCGTGCCAGCCCTGCATCAACCACCGCGACAGCCGCCGTGGCTTCCCGCCCGACCACCTCGCCCAACCATGCGGCCGTCACGCCACCGACGACCTGCACGCGTCGTGCCCCGAGGAGCGGCACGACCTTCGCCCTGCTGTGCGCCGACGCATCATCCGCGACAACCGCGAGAGCCACCTGGCCCTTCGCTGCGGCATGGCGCACCTGCTGCACACCCACCACCACCGTCCGCGCCCTGAGCCCGAGCCCCAGCAGCGCCTTCACTCTGGCCCGCTCGACGTCGGTCATGTGCGGCTACGCGCCCTGACCGGCGCCCTCCTCGGCCGCCGCGTCCGTGTCGGCGGCATCGGCGCCGTCCTCGGTGAGCTCGTTGATGAGCTTCATGATGCGTTCGGCCTCCTCCGGCGCGATGCCCGGAAGCCGGAGGAAGTCCTCCTTCTCGAGGTCGATGATGTCGTTCAGCGTGCGATAGCCCCCCGCCTCGAGCACGGCAACCGTCGCCGGCGGAAGCCCTTCGAGGTCGGACAGCTTCACGTCGCCGCCCGTGTCGCCCTCTTCCGGCAACGGCTGGAAGAGCGGGATGTCGCCGCCGCGCTCGAGCCACTCGCGACTCGAGTACAGGTCGATCTTCCATTCCGTCAACTCGGACGCGAGCCGCACATTCTGACCGTTGCGCCCAATGGCAAGCGAGAGCTGATCCTCGTCCACAATCGCCTGGATCGTCTTCGTGGCCGGGTCGCTGAAGACGCGCGCGACCTTGGCCGGCGCGAGCGCCAGCCGGGCGAACCGCTCGGGATCGGCGGACCATGGCACGATATCAATGCGCTCGCCGCCCAGTTCCTGAACGACGGTCTGGACCCGCGACCCCTTCATGCCGACGCACGCCCCCACCGGGTCGATCGCCTCGTCGCGCGAGAACACCGCAATCTTGGTGCGGCTGCCCACCTCCCGCGCGGCCGCGCGGATCTCGACGATCCCCTGCTGCAGCTCGGGCACCTCCAGGCGGAACAGCGCCTTCACGAACAGGGCGTCGCCGCGAGAGAGCACCAGGCGCGGCCCCTTGGGAGTCTCCTCGATCTTCTTGAGCACCGCCCGGACCGGCTCGCCCTGCTTGTACGTCTCGCGATGGTTCTGCTCGCGATACGGGATGATCGCCTCGGCTTCGCGGAACTTGTTCAGCATGACGACGATCTTTCCGCGCTCGATCTGCTGGATTTCCCCCGAGAGCAGGTCACCCACGCGCCCGGAGAATTCGTCGCGGATCTTCGTGCGCTCGCCCTCGCGCACGCGCTGGATGATGCGCTGCTTGGCCGCCTGCACCGCCGAGCGGCCGAACTCGGCGAAATCGACGGGGATTTCCATGATGTCGCCGACCTCGTAGTCGGGATCCTCGTAGCGCGCCTCCTCGAGCGAGATCTGCGCGGCGGGATCCTCGACGACGTCAACGACGCTCTTCAGCAGCACGATGCGGATCTCCCCGCGATCCTCGTCGACGTCCACCTCGGCCTGCACCGTTGCGCCGTGCTTCTTGGCGAGGGCGGCATGAATGCCATCGCGCAGGAGCTCGGTGAGCTCTGCGCGCTCGATCTGCTTCATGTTCGCGAGCTCGCGAATTGCCGCCAGTATCTCTGCTGAACCGGCCATCGGGAAACTCCCTCAGGTGTTCCAATGAACGGCGAGGCGGGCCCGCTCGATTTCCGCCAGCGCCAGGTCGTGTACCATGCCCTTTGCGTCCCGCACCCGCACCGTCTCCCCACGGTCGTCCGCGTGCGCCGAGACAATCTCGACCTCCACGTGTCCGCCCACCGCCGCAAACCGCGCGCTCTGCACCGTCGCCTGCCGCCCCACGAACCGCTGCCAGTCGCGCAGCGACTTGAGCGGCCGCTCGACGCCCGGCGACGACACCTCCAGCACATACCGTCCTGAAATGAGGTCCGGCGCGCCATCGAGCCGAGCCTCGAGAGCGCGAGAGACTCGCTCGCAGTCGCCCACCTGCACCTTGCCCCCATCCCGCACGTCTATTCGAACATCGAGCACCGGCCTCGACCGCGGTCCGCCGACCCGAAGGTCAACCAACTCGTAGCCGACTGCCTCAACTTCTTTCTGCACAACGAGTTGCAGATCGTTATTCACGTCGTTTCTGCGCTGAAAACGGGGACAAAAAAATGTGGGGCTCCCTCCCCCACATCCATCGGTCCGCCGCAACGGATCGAACGGTCTAATGTTATTGGCCGCGACGGCCTCAGTCAAGCCGAACCGTAGCGCTCACGGCCCGCCACCGGCACCGGCAACGACCACGGAAATTTGGCGGCCCGCGTCGCCAGCGCGGTGCGAGAAGAACCGATCGTTGTCGCAGCGCGTGCACCAGGGGCTCGCTGACAAGCGCACCGCACCGGCGGCTTTTGCCTGCTCCGCCAGCAGCGCGCGCAGATCCACGTGGCGATGCCGGATCGTCTGCCACCCCGTGAGCTGCTCGTACACGTCCGGGCCGACTTCGTAGCACCGTCCGCAAATGGCCGGCCCGAGGTGAACGAGCAGGTCTGCAGGATCAAGGCCGGCGGCCGCGAAGTGTGCCATGGCCTCCGGCAGGACGCGCGCAGCTGTGCCGCGCCAACCCGCATGCACGATCCCAACGGCACCGGTGGGATGCGCAAGAAAGACGGGCACGCAGTCCGCAACGGTGACGGCAGCGGCGCCGGGCACGGTCACCACATGTGCATCAATACCTTCGAGCCGCCGCAGCCCCACCCACGGCCTCGTGTGCTTCGCCACGCCGGTGCCGTGCACCTGCACGCTGCTGACCACCCCCGGCGCGGCCGGCGCAAGGGCGGCCTGCATGGCCGTCCAGCGCGCCAGACACCCGGCGTCGGGCACGGGCGCCGCCAGCGCGAAGTCGCCGGCGGCGCGGGTAGTCGTAAACGCCGTCACGCCGATCCGGGCGAACTCGGCGACCGGGTCCCGCGCCTCAAGAGCCGGTGCGCCGGTCACGCCCCGTCCGGAGCGACGCGCCGGATGCCCGCGCCCAGGGCGTTCAGGCGCTCGTGGATGCGCTCGTACCCGCGTTCGATCTGGCCGACGTTGTTGATGATGCTCGTCCCACGCGCGCACAGTGCGGCGATGAGCATGGCCATGCCAGCGCGAATATCCGGCGATTCCACGACGGCGCCGTGCAGCGGTGACGGGCCGGCCACGAGGGCCCGGTGCGGATCGCACAGCACGATGCGCGCCCCCATGGACACGAGCTTGTCCACGAAGAACATGCGCGACTCGAACATCTTCTCGTGCATCAGAATGAGGCCGTTGCACTGCGTGGCCGTGACGATCGCGATGGACATGACATCCGCCGGGAACGCAGGCCATGGCTGGTCCTCGAGCTTCGGCACGTGACCGCCGATATCGCTCTGGATGTCGAGCGACTGCTCGGCCGGCACGACGAGCGCGGCTCCCTCGACCACCGTGCGGACGCCGAGCCGCTCGAAGCCCATGCGAATGGACCGGAGATGCTCGACGCCCGCATCCTCGATGCGGATCGCGGACCGGGTCACGGCGGCAAGGCCGATGAAGGACCCGACCTCGATGTGGTCGGGGCCGATGGCGTGCACGGCGCCGTGCAGCGCCGCGCCACCGTGCACGGTGATGACATTGGTGCCAATGCCCTCCATGCGAGCGCCGAGCGCGACCAGGAACCGGCACAGGTCCTGGACATGCGGCTCGCACGCCGCATTCCGCAGGATCGTGGTTCCGCTCGCGGCGACCGCCGCCATGACCGCGTTTTCGGTGCCCGTCACGCTGGGCTCGTCGAGGAACACGTCGGCGCCCTTGAGGCCCCGCGTGGTGAACCGGATGTGATCGCTGAACTCGTGGCTGGCGCCGAGCGCCTCGAGGGCGAGGAAGTGCGTATCGAGGCGGCGCCGGCCGATGACGTCGCCCCCTGGCGGCGTGAGGTCGACGCGGCCGCAACGCGCCAGGAGCGGCGCGGCGAGGAGGATCGAGGCGCGGATGCGCGCGCACATCGCCGGGTCGAGCGCCGCGGACCGGACGGTGGCGGCGTGCACGCGCAGCGTGTTGCGGGCGATCCACTCGGCCTCGGCGCCCGTGGTGCGCACCAGGTCGACGAGCGTCTCGATGTCCCGGATGCGCGGTACGTTTTCGAGCGTCACCGGCTGGTCCGTGAGCAGTGCCGCCGCGACGATGGGCAGCGCGGCATTCTTGTTGCCGCTCGGACGAATCGTGCCGGCGAGCGGGCGGCTCCCCTCAACGACGAACTGGAGGCTCGACACGGGCGGTGCGCTCGGAAGACGGGTTGCCGAAGGATGACGGGGCACGCAGGCGCGAGCAAGTTGCTTGACCCGGCCGGTGACGGCTCCTAGCATCGAACCGTGACCATGCGGAGCGTGGTGTTCGGACTGGTTCTCGTCGCCGTGTGCCCGGCCGTTGCCCACGCATGGACGCCGGGGACGCACATCCTCCTGGGCGAGGCGGTGCTTCGGTCCACGGCGGCGCTCCCCGCCGGGCTCGCGGCCCTGCTCGAGGAGTTCCCCTGGGACTTCCTGTATGGCTCGATCGCCGCGGACACGAGTATCGCGAAGAAATACGCGCGCTTCGGCCGCCACTGCCATTCGTGGACCGTCGGCTTCGAGATCCTGACGCGCGCCCGGGACGAGCGACTCCAGGCCTTCGCGTGGGGGTATCTCGCGCACCTGGCCGCCGACGTCGTCGCCCACAACTATTTTGTCCCGCACCAGCTCGCGGTCACCTCGAGCACGACGGCGCTCGGGCACAGCTACTGGGAGAGCCGGTTCGAGACGCACCTCAGCCCGCGATATCCGAAACGCGCCGTCGAGGTGATCCGCCTCGACCACGGGGCCAGCGACACGCACCTCGATCGCGTGTTGAGCCCGACGATCTTCTCCACGCCGACCAACCGCCGGATCTTCCGCGGCATGGTGCACGCGACGGACAGCGCGAGCTGGCAGCGCGTGTTCGCGCTCGTGGCCGCCAAGAGCCGATGGGACCTTGCCGAGGCCGTGGTTGCCGCGCACGTGGCCCGATCGTACGACTACGTCATGGATCTGCTGATCCGGGAGGCGGGATCGGTGCCGTACACGTACGACCCGTCGGGCGACCGCGCGCTGCGCACGGCGAAGCGCGTGCGTCGTGACGCGCTGCGCGCCGGCGGCGACGAGGCCGCGGCGGACGAAGCGCGCCGTTCGTTCGGGCTTCCGGATTCCACCCTGCCGTACGCCGCGAACGCGCGCGATCCGCTCTACCTTCCCGCGACGCGTCCCGAAAGCAGCTGACCGACCTTCTTCGGATCGGCGCGCCCCGACGATTTCTTCATCACCAGCCCGACGAGCACGCCGAGCAGCCGCGCCTCGCCACCGAGAAAGCGCGCGGCTTCCGCGGGATTCTCGGCGAGCACCTCGTCCACCCACGCGCGGAGCGCGGCGTCGTCGCCGACCTGCAGGCGACCGTCGCGCGCGGCGATCGCGCGGGGTGCGCCGGGATCGCCGATCATGGTCGCATAGATCGCCTTGGCGGCGCTCGAGCTGACCTCGTTCGCCCGCACCATCGCGACGAGATCGGCAAGTCGCCCCGCCTCGACGAACGCGGCGTCGCCGGCGCCCGCGTTGCGCGCCGCGAGGACCTCCCCGAGCACCCAATGCGCGGCGGTCGGCGCGGGGACGCCTGCCGCCACGACGGCCTCGAAGTACGTCACCACGCCGCGGTCCGCGGTGAGCGCGTGTGCGTCGGGGGACGTCACGCCCTGCGACACATATCGCGCGCGTCGCGCGCCCGGCGGTTCCGGCACGGTTGCGCGCGCCGCGTCCACATACCCCGGCGCCAGCACCAGGGGCGGCAGGTCCGGGTCGGGGAAATAGCGATAGTCGTGACTCTCCTCCTTGGACCGCGCGGGGCGCACGGCGTCGGCCGGAGCGTCGTACAGCATCGTCTGTTGCACGACGACCTCCCCGGCCTCGTGCGCGGCACAGTGGCGCGCGAACTCGATGTCGAGCGCACGCTCGGCATTGGAGAACGAGTTGAGGTTCTTGATTTCGGTCCGCGTCCTCAAGGCAGACTCGCCGCGGCGCCGCGCACTGACGTTGGCATCCACACGGAAGCTGCCTTCCTCCATCGAACAGTCCGAGACATCGGCGTACACGAGGATCTCGCGGAGGGCGCGGAGGTACGCCCCCGCCTCGCGACTCGAACGAATGTCCGGCGCGCCGACGATCTCGATGAGCGGCACGCCAGCACGGTTCAGGTCGACCGCCGTGGCCCCGGCGAACCGGTCGTGCACGGACTTGCCGGCGTCTTCCTCCATGTGGATGCGCGTGATGCCGATCCGACGGCCCCCGTCCAGGCTGACCCCTCCCCCCGTCGCGAGGGGGTGCTCGAACTGCGAGATCTGGTAGCCCTTCGGCAAATCCGGATAGAAATAGTTCTTGCGGGCGAACACCGAGCGGTTGTGCACGGTGGCATCGAGCGCGAGCGCCGCGCGCACGGCCAGCTCGACAGCCCGCGCGTTCAGCACGGGAAGCGCGCCAGGCAGCGCGAGGCATACCGGGCACGTGTTGCGATTGGGCGGGTCGCCGAACGACGTCGGGCAGCGACAGAAGGCCTTGGTGCGCGTCCGCAACTGCACGTGCACCTCGAGGCCGACGATCATCTCGAACGCGTCGCGATTCATCGGTGGGCGTCCGCCCCCAGCGCGCGTTCCAGCGCCGACGCCACCCGCAGCATGCCGGCCTCGGCGAATCGCGGCGCGATGACCTGTCCGCCGACCGGCAGGCCGTGCACGCGGCCGATGGGCAGCGAGAGCGCCGGCACGCCGGCGAGGTTGGCCGTCACGGT
The DNA here is from genome assembly GCA_964556915.1 of uncultured Gemmatimonas sp. GTDB lineage: Bacteria > Gemmatimonadota > Gemmatimonadetes > Gemmatimonadales > Gemmatimonadaceae > Fen-1231. Next base: position 8,230 of record CAZKYG010000261.1, on the reverse strand, counting down.
GAAGATGTCGCTGAGGTACATGTCGTACGGATCGGCCATGGAGCCGAACGGAAATGCCGTCGTCGGGGTCGTCGGCGTGAACAGCGCGTGGACTCCGGAGGCAAACACGGACTCGAAGTCTGCGCGGATCAGCGCGCGCGCCTGCATTGCCTTCCGGTAATAGGCGTCGTAGTAGCCGGCCGAGAGGACGTACGTCCCCAGCAGGATGCGCCGGGTCACCTCCTCGCCGAACCCGTTCGATCGCGTCGCCTCGTACATCGCCCGCAGGCCGTCGCCCGTCACGCGGGCCCCATACCGCACGCCGTCGAACCGGGCGAGGTTCGCCGAGCACTCGGCCGGGGCGACGATGTAGTAGGCCGGAATCGCGAGGTCGGTGTGCGGCAGCGAGACGTCACGGACCTCGGCGCCCGCGGCACGCAGCGCGTCGAGCGCGCGGTCGCACCGGTCGCGCATGGCGGCGTCGAGCGACCCGGGGAAGTATTCGCGCGGCCTCCCGATCACGACGCCTGAAAGGTCGCCAACGTGCGCGCCGCCCCGCGGGGATGGCTCGTCGAACGCGCTCGCGCGGAATCGCGGGACATCGCCAGTCGCCGACGTCGCATCGTGCGCGGCGTCCGGACCGGAGATGACCTCGAGGGCGAGCGCCGCGTCGTCCACCGTGCGGCCGAAGACCCCGACGTTGTCGAGCGACGATGCGAAGGCGACGAGCCCGAACCGGCTCACCCGGCCGTAGGTGGGCTTCACGCCGACGACGCCGCAGAACGCCGCGGGCTGCCGTACCGAGCCGCCCGTCTCCGATCCGAGGGCAATGGGACAGACGCCGGCGGCGACGGCCACCGCCGAGCCGCCCGAGCTTCCGCCCGGCACGCGATCGGGGTCGTGTGGATTCCGCGCCGGGCCGAACGCGCTATGCTCGGTACTCGATCCCATGGCGAACTCATCCATCGTGGTCTTTCCGATGAGCACGGCACCCGCCTCGCGCAGCTTGCGTGCCGCGGTGGCCTCGAACGGGCTCACGTAGCCTTCGAGAACGCGCGACCCGCAGCTCGTGGTCAGAAACGGCGTGGCGATGTTGTCCTTGATGGCGACCGGAACGCCGGCGAGCACGCCGCCGCGCGGGGCGGCGTCGGCTGCCGCAAGCGTCGCCTCACGGTCCATCGAGACGAACGCGTTGAGCCGGCGCTGATGGCGGTCGGCGGCATCGAGGGCGGCAGAGGCGAGCTCCCGCGCCGACACGTTCCCCGCCCGCACCGACGCGGCGATGAGGGCCGCAGAGCCGGCGACGGCGTCGGTCACGACGCCCCGGCGGCGGCGTCGTGGGTCGCGAGTCGCGGCACCAGAAAGAACCCGTCTCGCATCGCGGGCGCGAACTGCTCGCGCGGGCGAGCGAGCGGCACGGCGCCAGGCTCGTCCGCCGCGAGCGGCATGCCGGCCAGCTCGACGTCGGGCGCGAGTTCCGTCACACGGGCGAGCACCTCCATGTGGGCGAGGATTCCGTCCAGTTCCCGCACGAGGGCGGGAATGCGACTTTCGGCGACGCCGATGCGCGCGAGGGCGGCAACCCGCCGCACGTCGTCCGCGGAGACCGCCATCAGTCGAAGCCCCGCTCGAGTCCCGCGAACGCGACAACCAGCTTTTTCGTGCCGATCGCCTCGTCGTCGAACTGCACCGTCACCTTCGCGTCGCGGCCCGCGCCGGAGAGGCCGGCGATCACGCCGGACCCGAAGCGACCGTGCCGCACGCGCTCCCCCACGGCAAACGACGGGGCATCCTGGGAGATGTCCTCGACCTCGACGGCGACTTCGCGGTGCGGATCCGGACGCCAGCGCGGAACGTCGTCGCCGAAATCATCCCACGAATCGTCCCGGGTCATCCCGCCGCGCTGGCCGCCGAACACGCGAGGTGTCGAGCGCAGGCGCGCCGTCTGGCGCACCTTGAGCAACCGCTCGGCCTCCGGCGTCACGAAGCTCGACAGGCGCGAGGCGATCAACTCGCCATTGCGCCGCCGGCTGCGCGCCCAGGTGAGCATGAGCACGCGCTCGGCGCGCGTGATGCCCACGTAGAACAGCCGCCGTTCCTCCTCGAGGCGCTCGGGATCGTCCGCCGAGCGGCTCAGCGGGAAGAGGCCGTCCTCGAGGCCGGCGATCACGACGAAGGGGAACTCCAGACCCTTTGCCGTGTGGAGCGTCATCATCGTGACGACGTCAGCCCCGGGACCAAGTTCGTCGACGCCGGCAACAAGGGTCGCCTGCTGGAGGAACCGGTCGAGCGGCCGCAATCCGACTTCCCCGCCCTCCTCAATCACCACCTCGGCGGCGCCGCGAATCATTTCGGCGACGTTCTCGATCCGCTCGGCGCCGTCCGGCTCCGTTCTGAGCGCGTCGACGAACCCAATCGCCGACACGAGTTCCGACAGGAGCACGTCGACGCTCGCCTCCGCGGCGAGGGCCTGCATCCGGCGCACGGTCTCGACGAAGCGGGCCAGCGCCTGACGCGTGGCCGGACGCGCGCCCGTGAGGACCTGGTCGCTCACCGCCGCGTCGAGGATGCCCAGGCCCGCCTCGCGGGCGCCGGCGATGAGCATCTCCACGGTCGCCTCGCCCACCCCGCGGCGGGGCGCGGCCACCGCGCGTGTGAACGCCTCGATGTCGTTGGGGTTCGCGATCAACCGGAGCCACGCAAGCAGGTCGCGCACTTCGCGCCGGTCGTAGAACCGCACGGCACCGATGAGCCGATACGGCATGCCATGGCGGCGGAACGCCTCCTCGAGGGTCCGGCTTTGCGAGTTCGTGCGATAGAGGATCGCAATGTCGCCGAGCGCGAACTCGCCGCGTCCGCGCCGCGCCTCGATCTCCTCGATGACGGCCTCGGCCTCGTCGCGGTCGTCGGCGGCGCCGACGAGCGTCACCGGTTCGCCGGCCGGACGTGTGGGGCGCAAGGTCTTGCCCCGGCGGCCGCGATTCTCGCGGATCACGACGTTCGCGAGGTCGAGCACCTCCGGCACGGACCGGTAGTTCTCCTCGAGTCGCACGACACGCGCCGACGGAAAGTCGCGCTCGAAGTCGAGGATGTTGCGGACGTCTGCACCCCGCCACCCGTAGATCGCCTGGTCGTCGTCGCCGACGGCGCACACGTTCTGCGCGACCGATGCGAGCAGCCGGATGAGCTCATACTGGGCCCGATTCGTGTCCTGGTACTCGTCCACGAGCAGGTGCGCGAACCGCGCCTGAAGGCGCGCGCGCGCGGACGCATCCTGCCGCAGGATCGCCACGGGCAGCCACAGCAGGTCGTCGAACGAGACGGCGTTCGCCGCACGGAACGCCGCGTCCCAGTCCTTGTACAGCGGCGCGACCGCCTTCGCGAGCGGCGTCAGCGCCAGCGACTCGTACTCCGCCGGCGACACGAGCGCGTTGCGCGCCTCGGAGACGGTCGCGGCGACGAGCCGCGGCGTCCACACCTTGGTGGAGACGCGGTGGCGCTCCATGAGCCGCTTCACCACGCCAAGCGTGTCGTCCTCGTCGTAGATCGTGAATGCGGGCGTGCGCCCGACCACGGCCGCATGCGCGCGCACGATGCGCGCGCCAATCGCGTGGAACGTGCCGATCCACATGCCACGCGGGTCGTACCCCAGCAACCGTCCGACCCGGTCGCGCATTTCGCGCGCCGCCTTGTTGGTGAACGTGACGGCCAGGATCTGGTCTGCGCGCGCGACCTCCTCGTTGATCAGGCGCGCGATGCGCGCCGTGAGCACACGCGTCTTGCCGGAACCGGCGCCGGCGAGGACGAGCAGCGGTCCGCCGCCGTGTTCCACCGCCTCGCGCTGTGCCGCATTGAGTGATGTCGAGTTCGTGCCCGCGGTCATCCCGGCAAAATAACGTCGAACACCGCGCCCCGATCCGACGGCACCAGCACGAGACGCCCGCCGTGCGCCTCCTCGACGATGCGCCGCGCGAGCGGAAGCCCGATGCCCCATCCGGATTCCTTGGTGGTGAAGCCGGCGGCGAAGACCTTGGCGCGCATGTCCGGCGGAATGCCCGGCCCATCGTCCGCGACCCGAACCGTCACGCCGCCGCCCGCCGCCACCCCCAGGCTGATCGTGATGGCGCCGCCGCGCCCCGAGAGCGCATCGACGGCATTCTTGACCAGCGACTCGATGGCCCACTCAAGCAGCACCCGGTCGCCGGGGACGACGAGCGCATCGGTCGTACCCGTGACTCCGATGGTGATCGCGTGGGCGAGGGTGGGAAGCCGTTCGCGGAAATACGCCGCCAGCTGCGTCACCACCGCGGTGACGTCCACCGGCTCGCGTTTCGGCGGCCGTCCGATGCGTTCGAAGCGATGGGCCACGCGCTCGAGGCGTTCGACATCGCCGGCGATGTGCGGCAGTGCGGATCCCAGTCGCGCATCCCCGGCCGCATGATCCCGCAGGAGCTCCACCCAGCCACTGAGACTCGAGAGCGGAGTGCCGAGCTGATGCGCCGCCTCGCGAGCCATTCCCGCCCAGACGCGCTCGCGATCGGCGCGGCTGCGGGTGCGCAGGACGACGGCGCCGACGCCGATCAGCAGCACCACGAGCGCGACCTGCAGGACCGGAATGACGTTCAACCCCTCCGCGAGCCGGTTGCGCCCAAAGTGGACCAATTGGACGCGCGGGTCGCCGACGGGAGGATTCTGGCGGTCGAGCACATCGACGTACGCGGTGACGCGGGGGTCCCCCGGCCCGGAGTTCTCAAACGGCAGGTGATTGGCCGCCGTCACGCGCCCCGCAGAATCCGTGACGATCATGGGGATGCCGAAATCCTGCAGCGTGGTCTGGATGTCGAACATCACGTTGTCGTTCGTGGACGGCGACGTGGACGCCGCCTCGGCGTACACCCGCGAGATCACGCCGGCGGTGAGGCGGGCCTCGCGACCGAGCTCGACGACGACCCGCTGCGTGTACCAGACGTACGAGCCGAGGAGCGCCAGCAGCCCGAGCGTGACCAGGACGACCGGCGCGCTGCGGCGCATGTGCTAGGCGATGCGATCCGCACCGAAGTACGGTCGGAGCGCCGCCGGGATCGTCACGGTCCCGTCTGCATTCTGGTGGTGCTCGAGGAGGGCAGCGACCGTCCGCGGCATGCCCAGCGCCGAGCCGTTCAGGGTGTGCACGAATCGCGGTTTTTCACCCGGCGCCGGGCGGTACCGGATGCCCGCGCGGCGGGCCTGGAAATCGGTGAACGTGGAGCACGAGGACACTTCGAGCCACTTGGCAACGCCCGGCGCGTAGACCTCGATGTCGAAGGTCTTCGCGGAGGCGAACCCGGTGTCGCCGGCGGCAAGCAGGACGACGCGATACGGGAGCTCGAGCGCGCGGAGCACGGCCTCCGCGTGCCCGAGGAGCAGTTCGAGCTGGGCGGGCGAATCCTCCGGCGCGCACCAGCGCACGAGCTCAACCTTGTCGAACTGGTGCACGCGCAGCAGGCCCCGCGTATCCTTGCCGGCCGATCCGGCCTCGCGCCGGAAGCAGGCGGAGTACGCCGTCATCGCCCGCGGCAGGTCGGCCGCGTCGAGGATCTCGTCGCGAAACAGGTTGGTGATCGGAACTTCCGCCGTCGGAATCGCGTAGAGCGCGTCGTCGCGCAGCGCGTACATGTCCTCCTCGAACTTCGGCAACTGCCCCGTGCCGACCATGGCGTCGCGGTTCACGAAGAGGGGCACGCGCGCCTCTTCGTAGCCATGTTCGCGGGTCTGCAGGTCGAGCATGAAGTTGAGGATCGCGCGCTGAAGCCGGGCGCCGGCGCCGCGAAATACGATGAAGCCAGAACCGGAGACTTTCGCGCCGCGCGGCAGATCGAGCAGGCCGAGTGCTTCACCGACCGTCCAGTGCGGCACCACGTCGCCGCCGCGTGGGGTCCCCCACGTGCGCACGACGGTGTTCGCCGTCTCATCGCCCGCCGGCACCTCGGGCAGCGTGGCGTTCGGGAGTTCCAGCAGGATGCGGTCCAGTTCGTCCTGCGCGGCCGCCTGCCGGGCCTCGAGGCCGGCAATCTCCTCCCCGATCCGGCGCGCCGCCGCGAGGAGGTCGGTGGCGTCCTCCCCCGCCTTCTTGCGCCTGGCGACCTCCTGGCTGGCGGAATTGCGGGCCGCCTTTCGCTCTTCCGCCGCCTGAATCGCGGCACGGCGCTCCTGCTCAACGGCGACTGCCCGGTCGATCAGCGGCCCCAATGCGTCGAGCTTGCCCCGGCGCCGCATCGCATCGCGGAGCAGGTCGGGCGCGTCGCGAACCACCCGAGGGTCGTGCACGCTAGAACGTCGGGATGCCGGGCGTGAGCTCGTGCGATCCGCAGTTGATGTTGATGAGCGTGCGCCCGTGGATCGCGCGGGTGTCCCTGTTCACCGAATCGACCGTGATCTTCGCAAAGATGTACGGCACCAGGTACCCCGTGCAGATGCCCTGCTGCGCCTGAATCGCGATCGCCTGGCCCGCCGGGACGACCATCGTCGAGTCGAAGACGTAGCCACCGTTCGGGGCCACGGTCAGGTTGCTGTACGTCTGCGAGGATCGCTGCAGGCCGATGAGTGGAGCGCCGCCGACGGGCGTGCCAACGAGCCCCACGGGCAGGAGCACGGCGGCGCCTGCGCTGTTGATGTCGAAGGCCAGGTCGAACGCGAACGCCCCGTCGACGCGTACGACCGACCGGGTCGCGAACGACATCGCCGTCGGCGCGCTCAGTTCGGTGCCTGACAGCGCATACACCGTGAATGGCTGGTCGGCATTCGAGTACTGCGATTGCAGGCCGATGGGATCGTTACAAGACGCAACCACCAGTGCGACGCCGAAAACTGCGGCGACGATCGCCCCGCGGGCGCCACGTGAAGTGCCGAAAAAATGCGTCATGTGTGCGTGCGGAAGGATACCTGTCAGGTGGGGCAACTTCAAGCGAATCAGCAGCTTGACTTCATTCGGATGGTGCGTACACTTCGGCAACTTCTCAGGGAGCGCGCATGCCCACGATTCGCGATCTGGTTGGCGCCATCCGGCAGCGCGACGGAGTCGAGGCGGCCGTGGTACTGGGCCGCGACGGGCTGCTGATCGACAGCCAGACGGTTGATCACGTGAACGCCGAGCAGGTCGCGGCGCACATCCCGTCCATCGTGCAGTTCGCCGACGAGTACGGCGCCGCCGCGGACCGCGGGGCCCTGCAGACCGCCATCCTTGAGCACGAACGCGGGATGTCCGTGGTGTGCTGCCTGTCCTCCGACGCCGTTCTCCTGGTGCTCGTCCAGCCAGGCGCCAACCTTGGCCAGTTGCTCTACGAGTTGCGACGCAACCGCGCCAACATCGCCGCGCTCGTGTAGGTCACCCGGCGACTGCCCGCGCCGATGGCGACTCACGTGCTCGTGGCCGACGACGAGCCACACATTGGACGCATCATCCAGACCAAGCTCGAGCAGGGGCCATTCCATGTCACGCTCGTGGGCGATGGGACCGGCGCGCTGCGCGCCCTGGAGGAATACCCCGATGTGGCCGTCGTGCTCCTTGACCTGATGATGCCCGGGCTCTCGGGGCTCGAGGTGCTCGCACGCATGCGCGCTGACGAGCGGTGGAAGTCCCTGCCGTGCGTCATCCTGACCGCCGCCGGGCATGATGCGCAGCGCGCCGAGGCGTTCCGGCTGGGCGCAAACGAGTTCATCACGAAGCCGTTCAGCCCCAAGCGCCTGCTGGCGCTGGTCGGCGAGTTGACGGCGCCGGCAGGCGGAGCGGCCTGACGATGGCGGCGGGTCGCTGGGCAGTGGTGCTCGCCGGCGGCGTGGGGTCGCGCTTCTGGCCGCTGAGCACACCCGAACGCCCCAAGCAGCTGCTCCCGCTCGTGACGGCGCAGCCCATGCTGCTCGATACCCTCGACCGGCTCGCGCCCGTCGCGCCACCGGAGCGCACTCTCGTACTGACGAATGCCTCCCTCGTAGCGGCCATCCGCGCCGCGGCGCCGACGATACCGGTTGGGAACGTGATCGCGGAGCCGCGACCGGCCGGAACGGCCGCCGCGCTCGCCTGGGCCGCAGGCATCGTTGCGCGACGCGCCGGCACCGACACGCCGATCGTCTCGGTGCATGCCGATTGGGCCATCGGCGACGCCGGGGCGTTCCAGCGGGCTCTGGTCGCCGCCGCCGACGCCGCGGCGGCGGAGCACGCACTCGTCACGGTCGGCGTAGTCCCGACCCGCCCTGACACGGGGCTGGGCTACAT
>CAZKYG010000260.1:0-61489 GCA_964556915.1 uncultured Gemmatimonas sp. | reverse complement strand
CCTCAGAAGCTCAGTGAGCTGACGGTCGGATTGGCTACCGAACGTGTGATTCCCGGCGGTGAGGCATGTCCTGCCAGGTTTGTTCAATTTCAAAATCCCAAGATGCCGCGAGGGACTTTTACTTTTTCATTCCGCGCGAATGTCCGCGTCAGCTCACTCAACTCCTGAGTGCTCATGGGTAAGGCAGCACTCAATGCCGCAGAAATCCAATTTGCAAACCGAGCAGTGATTCGGATCCACAATAAGCTTCCGACAGTGCGGACAACGGTCGGGATCGGACGATTCATCCCGGATCAAATTCTTCGGCCATGGAGCAAGTTCATAGGCCAAGCGATCAGCAAGGTATCTCTCCGCGTGAATGAGCGATGCCATTGCCCTGCGATTTTCGATCACAATCGGCTCACCTTCTTTTTCGATGAGACTTATACCGATATCGTTGAGCAGCATTCTCGCCCGCAAATCGCCGGAGCGCCACAGCAGTGACTGGCCTTCTTCATCGAGGTCGCCGATGATCCCGCGATAGCCCAGCCGCATCGCTTTACAGAGATTGCGGTCGCATTCGTAACAGCCTTCAAGTTCATCGCGTAAACGCTCGTCCATGCGCTCCCTCCTGAGACTCACAGAGACGGTCGGCCAGCTTTCCGGAACCGTATAACCGGCCTCCTGTGGGGTAACCCAAATCGTCCAGATTGACTCTGGCGCAATAGCCACCCAAAGCGAGCATATGGCCTTACGGCCATTACCAAGCGTCCGACCGTCTCTGTCAATCCGCCACGCTCTCACGATCCCCCTCCGATACGTAGCCTACGGGCGGGGATGATCCTTGAGGCTTTTGCAGTCGCTTCCATCCGTGAGTGTTCTGAGTTGACCTGTTGCGCGATTAGCACAGGTAACAGAATTAATGTTGGGCATAGGAGCAGGCCGAACTTCGTCCCAAGTATCTTTGTCAATTGGCACCTCCTTTCCGCCACCCTTGTCCCTTCCGCCTCCCACGCCGGTGGCTAGCGTGAGGCGCGGAGCATCTGAGGATGCAACGGACATTCGGGCTTCGGCACTGTTGCGCCCCAAGGCTCCATACAATTGCAATACTCAGAGTTCATTTCGCATCACCTCGCTTTCGTCGTGGGGTCTTCTCCGGTTCGTCTTTCCACTCCATGCCAAACAGTTCTTTCAGTAGAATGGCCGCCTGAATCATTTCCAGAAATTTCGTAATCTCAGCGAGGCGCTCTGCTTCGGGCAAAGCATTTATTTTCTGAGCTATTTCCTGTGGCGTCATTTCGCATCCCTCCCTTCTGACCCCTTAAATTCGCACAACTCAAGTCGCGAGGGGTGATCTTCAGGCTCTAAAAGAGCAATCGCTCTCTCTAGCGCATCTTCTGGGGAGGACGCGCTTACTCGAATTCGTTGCGCCATAAGCACACCGTTTTTGAATCTGCGAAAAAGGTATGTTCCTGCACCTACAATGCGTGTAGACAGTGTGTTTTGCTGTGTCATGCTACTTTCCCCCTTTCCGCTTCAAGTCCCTCCGCAGCCCGCGAACCTCTTTCTCCAAGGCGGCGACTTTGGTGGACAGCGTGTCCACTACTGCGTCGTAGACGAGGCAGGGCGCAGCAAGTTCAATAAGGGCTTCCGAAGGGGCATGTGCGATAATTTCCCCGCCCTTTTGGGTCAAGATGCGGACAAACGGCCATGTAGGCTTGCGCTCAATGAAGTTCGCATCGTTGTACTGCACGCTGAAACCGCTTGGGAAACGGACTGTAATCATAGTTGCTCCTTCTCCTGCTCCGCCAGCACGTAGGACACTACGCGGAAGAATTTGTCGCTGTGGTAAAAAGAAAAGGACTCGGCCCTGCGTATTGCCGCCGCTTCATTTTCACAGGTTACGTCACTATCGATCCAGCGCCTCCATGGCCCATTAGAATCTTTTCGTCGCCACATCACTACCCAAAGCTTCTCCGGCATCACTTTTCCCTCCAATCCATCGACTCCCGTTGCGGAAATTTCATGCAATGCTTCCCGCCCTGCTCGTCGGTCAGGAGGATGCGGGATTTGTCGGCGCAGGTGAAATATTTCTGTTTACGGGGAGCACAAGCCGTTGCTGTTGTAGTGCATACGCCGGTCACCTTGTCGCAGATAGTAGGAGGATTACAGTCGATAACCAGTTCTTTCGTTTCCTCTTCAATCGCAGGCACGTCCATCGGCTCGGCCTGTAGCGCCTTCTCCCACTCCGTCCTCGTCCACACCGTGCACCCAGAATTGCTCAGCGCCTCAACCCGGTCATGCCCGCGCACAGTGGTGCCGTCTTTAGGGCAGCCGGAAATGACGTACTCGTCGCCAGCAGTACGCGGGCTATCCGTGAACAGAAGTCCTCCAGACGCGGGCATCACTTGCAGTGCCAACCACAATGCCATTGCGTAGATCATTGCCGCTCCTTTTTGGATGGATGGGAGTCTTTGGCGGTAGCCCAGACAGAAATCGGCTCTCCCCCCGGCGTGCTGCAACTAACCTCTTCGCAAACGAATGCCCGTATCGTAAGGGGGCCGGAGAATACTAATACTTTGCGAGACTTCATGAGATAGATGAAAATCTCCTGTTGGAAAATCACTAACCAAAAAATGAGCAGCAGTAATGCCATTTTTATATAATTCATCACTTCTCCCAGCTCCGAATAAATTAAGCCTCACCTTTCCCTCCCAGCCGCCTTCCGCCTATGCTTCTCCCGATATCCCCTCTGTCGCTGCTCCCATGCCAGCAACGCTTCCGTCGCCGCCAAGGCCTCGCATCCACGACAACCAGCCAGAATCTCGCCGTGTTCCACTTGGAGCAGGCGCACAATCTCCCGCAGCCTGTAGAGGCGATACTGTACCGTTCCCTTGACCACGGGGAAGTCACTCGTGGGGTGGCCTGCTCGGCTCATCTCACTCCTCCCCGCCACCACTCCCACGCCAATCTCGCTACCCACGGACTCACCCAGACCGCTGCGAACGCCAGCCCGTGCAGGTGAGAACGCAGGCGAGCACGGCGGGCCTCAGCGCGGACGCGACGGATGTCTTCAATGGTGGTCATGGCTAAATCCTCCCTACCGCACACCCTGGCTCCCAGTAATCCCGGCCTTCGCAGTCGCGAGGTGGCAGCCGTATATAAAGAGTGAGCGCACCTGGCTCCGACAGGTCAATTGCCCCTTCCACACGCATGCTCGTCATTGGTACGGGACTCGGCTGCCACGCTGGTAACAGTGCCCACAACATCCACACAATGCGGATCATGCTCATGGCAGCTTCCTCCACTGCTTCGGGTATCTTGGCACCGGATGCAACTGCCAGCTCAGCCAACGTAGTACCGTTCGGATTACCGTGCTCATAGCCACCCCCTCCAATGCATCAATGACAATCCGATCAGCGACCAAAAGGCGACGATCCCGCAAGCCAGCGACAGTTTGAACAGAACTACCCACAGGCGATCCAGGGGGCTTGTGACAAGGATGAGGGCACTGAGCCACCCTGCGCCAAGAAATGTATAAGCCAGAGCGAGTTCGATTGTGTCAATGGTGCCGGTCACGCTCCCACCTCCCGCAGCCGGCGCCGCAACATCTCCCCACGGGTCTCTGCCCGAAACCGGCTCCCCCGGACCCAATGAGGTCCTGTGAGGGATCTCGTGGGGCATTCCCCGGTGTGCGCGTGCTCGGCGTTGGTCGCGCCGCAGTTGCCGCAGACAAGGGACAGGTCCTCTCTCGGGACGGTTGCACGTTCCAGTGCGGCTGTGACCATGGCGTCAAGGTCGCTGATAGTGGTTCCGGTATGTGAATGGTGAGGACACCCACAGTATCTTCCAGTCAATTCGTGTTCCCGCTCCAGCACCTCCACCACCTGGGGAAAGAAGTTGACAGCGATGGGAGTTATTCCGCTTGGTCGAGGGGCATAATCACATAATTCAGCCGCAACTATGCATTCCGTTTCTATGGAATTCACTGACCACTTTCCCATGTGGGCTGAAACCCATTTGGCAAATTCATACATCCATGGTTCAGGCTCTATTCTTTTCTTCGTCGCCCGCTCCGCCAGCTCAGTCAGTGCTTTCATGCCAACAAGCTACGCCTAGCTTGACACCTTGTCAAGCTGATTCACACAAATATTTGCCATGCCGGTAACAATTGACAGGAGTAAAGGTTGACTGGTAGCCGGTAGCCGGTAGCCGGTTAGCTGATGGCTTTCTGCAACTGGTCCAGGGTGACCCCGAGGTAGGAGGCAATCCGGGTCATAGTGTCCCAGGTGGGTCGGCGCTTGCGGTTGAACGTCCGCGACACGGTAGCCAGATCCAGCCCGGTGCCCTTGGCAATCTGAATGAGAGTGGCCCCGGGACGCAGTTGCCGCAGGATTTTGACGGCGGAAGGGGATGCAAGGGATTTGCCAGCGCCTTTCTCCCGCTTGCGACGGGAGCGATACCGGCGCTTGCCGGGAAGGCTGGCAATGGCGCCTGCATCCTTGGACGCGGGCAGAGCAGGTGCCTGAGGGGGGACGACGGTAGCGCTCATGTTGTCGCTAGTGGACATAGACGGTTGTGTACGCTGAGAGGATAGCGCAGAGGTGGACACCCTGTCAATACCGGGATATTAACGGTGCTGACAGGGTGTCTCTGTGCGCGAGGCGACAAGGCTATCGGCAAGGCTACCACTTTGGCGTGACCCGGAGCGACTCCAGTTGCCCGTAGGTCACTTCGGTGTCTTTGACCTCTTGCAGCTTCTGGATGGCGGCTTCCAGCCCGGCAACCAGTTCCGCGGCCCCGGCTTGTTTCGCGGCTTCAAGCGCCGTCTGCAATAGGGAGAGTGCGAGAAGAATGATGGAAATCATCAGAGGATTCCTTTCAGCTCAGAGATGAACAGACTGGCGTTGGCAATGGCCGATTTCAGGGCCGGTTCGGCGGACTTTACCGGGGTGCACGTAGCTGTGTCCACTGTGCCGGGGGCGAAGCCGCAATAGGCTTCGGTCGCGGTGATAAGCGCGTTTTGGCCGGCAATGGCCTTGTTGATGAGCGCGCAAGCCTGCCCAGCGGTGTTGGCCTGGCAGGAGGCTGAATACTTTTGCTGTGCCGCGGTCAGGGCGCCGTTGAGCGCGGCGGCGGTGTCCCGGGCACTCTTTTCGAGAGGAGTGCAAGCCGAGAGCACCAGACAGGCGGACAGCAGGAGCGAGGTTGCAAGGTTGCGGATGCGCATAGCGTGAGATGTCTCCTTACCGGGTATTGTATGACAGGTTGTCAAGCTACTTATAGAATGTGTGATGCCCGAGCTTGACGGTTTCGGTCATGGTTTTGGCCCAATCCGGCATGGGGATGCTATCGGCGAAATAATGGGTCGCGCCCTGCGTGAGATCGAAGTCCAAGCCGGAGTAGATGGCATCGGCAATCTCGTAACAGTCCACGAATACGGGATCGGGCGAGGATGGCACACGGCACAGCTGCTGGTCTTGCGGGTAGGTCATGGAGGAGAATTGCAGACGTTGATAGACGATCTGCGCCCATGACTTCCCCTGCCAGCGCGAGTCCCCGGATTTCTGACGGTTGGCGATCACATGAATGACCGCCCGGATGCCGTCTCGTCCTTCGCCTCGCGCCTCGCGCCACGCGCATAGCGCTGCTGACCATTTATCGAATTCGGCCCAGTTCATCATTGCCATCATTGCCATCATCATCACGGTTCGTCTCCGATAGGCGCGCGGGGATGCAGGTATTCGCGGCGTCCTGGTATGGTCATACGTTCCATCCGCTGGTCCAGTTTGTCCAGCCGGTCTTTGATGTCGGTGAGTTGTTGGCGCACGTCGTCGCGCGGCATCATGGTCGTCATCTGGGATTCCAGTTGCCCGATGCGGCGCTCGTTCTCGTTCAGTTTGGCGAGATTGTACCCGATGCCCACGGCGTAGGCGCCGAGCGCCAGTATCATGAGGGCCAGCCGCAGCCAGCCCTGCGTGGATTTGAGTGGGTCGTCCGGCATAGCAATAGATGCTACAGTCGCGGTCCCAGTTTGCTACTTGCGCGGCGGACGGTCTCCGCCATCCGCGGGCTTAACGGGCTTGGGCTTCGGTTGCTTCTTCGCTGCTTTGCGCTTTGCCATTCAGTGCTCTCCTCAGGTAATATCCGGCGTGCTTGTTGGGGTTGAGGCTACGGCATACTGGCGCGTCATCGTAATACCGTAACCAGGTTAGCGTGTTGCCTTGCACAAAATCCGGCGGCGCGTAGTCCCGGCACACCACCATCAAAAAACGGCGACCGTTGTCCGGGATCAACCAGTAGTTCCAGTCATCCAGCTTGCGATCCACATACACGTTTTCGAGTGTGACCAGTCGAGAATGCTCTACTTGAGATTTGAGCACCCACCCAGAGCACACCCCCAAAATGAACACAACGATGCCACGGGCCAGCCGGATGTTACGATCCGACACCCGCCCGGAGATGAGGACGGGTTTGACGGTCTTCCAGTACTGCGACACGTTTGTCCAGATCGTTGATACGCGCCTGCTGCGCTTCATGCTCAGCGCGAGTGCGCCAATAAGCGCTAACAAGGGCAGACACAACCCCGCCAACGATAAGCTGAACGACGCCAATTGCAAGCTGGAACCAGTCATGCGTCATGTCCTTTTCCGGCCAGAGACCGTACATTTCCTTTCCTGTCACAAGTCATAGGGCACCGACTGGGATTGACCTATTTCGTGGCCTTGTACCACCCGTGCATAATGGCGAATTGCTCGGCCCATTTCCAGAGTCCGGCGAACAGGTCTGGCCCGCTCGGCCAGGTGAGAGTGCAGCTGTGATCGGTGACAGAACAGGCCAGAACGATGCCAATTGCCCCCAAACCGGACAGGACGATAGTGGCAATGCGGTTCAGCTTTTCGGTCTCGGCGGTGAGGAAAGGTGCGTACTTGGACGCTTTGAGCCATTGCAGGAACGCGGACAAAAGGGCCGCTACGGCTACTTGCGTGCTGATGGTCTCCATGAGGTAATCTCCCGTCTGTGGATATATAGGGCCGAGTTGCTAAGCTACATCTTATCTATAACGCCCCATGTCAATGCTTTCAGGGTGTCCATGTCGGCCCCGGGGTCAGTGCCGTCTGTGGCTGTGTGGCGATAGGGGCTGTCCGGGGACAGAGAGTAATCGCCGCCCAGGAGATCGGTGTAACCAATGGCGGATTGGTTGGCAGGCTGGGAGTTACCTGGAGGCCAGAGCTTGAGCTGTCCGCTGATGGACTGTCCGCCAGCGATGATGTTGCCAGTCATTCGCCACCCACTCCAGCAACTGGCAATTCGCCCCTGGGGACTTTTTTCTGAGGGGGAGTTGGCGCATCCCCCGTTGGCAGGCCACAGGCCGTAATGACCGGCGACCAGGATGTTGTCGTTGATGGCGAGATTGGATTGCTTTTGACCGAGTGGCCCGTCTATGGTGAGCGTGCCGTTCTCGACCCCGTCCATCCCTTCGACCGCAGGGTCTACTGCGACGGTGTTATGAGTGATGCTGATATCGTGGAGAATATTGACAGTCGATCCGGCGTCCGTGGTGATCTGACTGTCGTAAAGCCCGCAACCGCCGTAGCAGTAAGACCATTTTACTTGCGCGAACAGGTTATCGTGCAAGGTGTAGGCGTAGCCGGGAAAGGTCATATTGCCGATTTCCCATGTGCCGCCGATGCGCTGCCAGAGATTGTAACGGATGGTGACGTTGTCCACTGACCCCGGTTGGTTCTTGGTGGTGAGGAGAACGGCCCGGCCTTTTTGGCTGAACCCGGCCCACACCCCGTCACACACATTCCCCTCCACCAGCACGCGAGAAGCGCTTTTTAGCTCAAAGCAATTTTTCACATTGTAGGGATTGGGGGATTCGGCGACGTACTCGGGGGATTTGGGATTCCAGCGCTGCGGTTTGTAGAGATAGTTGCGGCGGACTTCGATGTCTGTGTCAATCTGGAGTTGGGGATCGGGGTCAGCGCCGCCGAACATGATGTTTTCGGCGGCGGCTTCGAGGTGATTGTTGACGATTTTGTAGATGCCGGAACTGGGAGTGGTGGAGTTGCCGCCTACCACTGCCTGGGAGTCCGTGCAGGCGCCAGAGACCGACTGGCAATGCATTTCGTCAATCCAACTGTCGATAACCGCGATGTAGCGGGCGTTGTTGAGAATGATGCCATGGGCGAAGTCCTGCGCCGGAGTGCCATGGATGTAGTTACGGTCGAAGATGATGTGATTGGCCCCGGAGAGTGAACCGACGGGACTGTTGATGATGGCTCCGGTAGCACCTGTCCACATAATACCGACAAACCGGTAATGGTCAGCGCCTTTCCAGTTATGGGATTGCCCGGGGCGGATTTGGATGTTGGGGAATTCGGAGAGGGATTGTGGGGTGATGCGGGTGCCCTCTGGGGGGAGTTGGCCAGAGGTAGTGACCCATACCCAAGAGGTGTCAGGGCAGAGTTTGGCGGGAAACGTGAGCACTCCGGTCCAGACGGCTCCTTTGTCGAGGATGAGGCGCTGGCCGCACTGGGCAGCGTTGAGCGCGGATTGCAGGTTGTCACCGGCGTGAACGGGGATTGCTGCCCCACTGGCTGGTGTGCCGTCAGTGGCGGTGTAGAAACATTGCTGCGGAAGGGTAGCCGGGCCGTCAGCCGCACCGAACACAGAGATGTTGCCGGGGTTGCAGTAACGGTTATCGGCCAGAGGCGGCACGGGGATGGGGGTCGAGGCGTCAACGGCAATGGAGAGCGTGGCAGTCGCTGTCTGGTTGGTATGGGATTGCACCGCGGCGGAGGGGGATTGTGGCGGCAATGGGGACAGGGAGGGGGGCAAGGGAGGCGTGGGCGGTACGGGTTTCTGCGGAGGGCAGGCCACCAGAATCGGCAATAATACAATCACCACTCCTGTAATGATGGGATTTCGCATACGCCACTCTCCGTCTCCGTAATACGCGACATATGACACCGGCCTAGGTCACAACCCATGTCTGTGGGTGCGCGCGGCGGTGAGAAACCGGTACACATATCATCACTGCCACTTGGGTGACTCGTGCTGTCCCGGGATAAGGTGTGCCAACTATTCCAGCAGCCTGTGTGACACGTGTTGCACTCCCGGCGGACGACGCAGGCACTCCCACCATGGCAGCGTCCTGCGTGACACGAGCCGTGGCGGACTGTGGCGTGCCGATGAGCGCGGAGTTTTGTGTATCACGGACTTCCGCACTCTGCGGGGTGCTTACTAGCCCGGCGTTCTGCGTGTCACGGACATTGCCCGGCTGAGACGTGCCGGTGAGGGACGAGTTTTGTGTATCGCGGACTGACATAGCCTATAAAGTCAGCTTTTCGCCGAACTGCGCCGCATTGATCCCGGTGGATGTCCATGCCGCAGACGTGGATGGATCCACGGGGAACAGATAATCCGAGAAAACATAACTAGAGGGCACAGCGACATCCGGACTGAATGCCGACGACCCCCCACGGTAAACCCCCAACTGGAGCGTGTGAGGACTAGCGTCGTCTTTGCGGTGGCGAATGCGTCCCACGACAAAGTTAGGGTTGGCCGAAATACTCGCCGATTGCATGGCGTAGAAATCCGTATTGCCCACGCCGGTGGTCGAGACATAGTCTGTATCGTCGTTGGGTGGAATTTCGTCCACGCACTGCCAGTTGGCCCCGGCGGAAGGCGTCCATTGCGTACTCGACCCGGCTCCCGCAGGCACCATGGTGATAATGCGTTGGTCGCCCAGACGGGCGTTGAAGCTGCCTCCGCTGTTGTCGAAGCAGTAGAGATCGTCATACCGGGTGTTGGCTGTGAGATTGGCGTCCTTTAAGGTGACCTGGTTGGCGTAAGAGTTGGACGAACTGCGAGTGTTGAGGCCGGTGCTGTTGATGAGAGCGGTTGCGCCGGTGGCCGGCTGGTTCATGTAGAGCGCGACCGCTCCCGCGGACGGATCGATCGTTACCACGACTTCAAAGAAGTTCCACACAGCGGCCTGAATGACACCGGGCGCGGAGGATGTCCCGATAGCCGTCCCGGTGCCGCCGCTAGTCGCCCCCCGGTAGAATTGCAGCGCACCGCTGCTCAGGTATCCGAGGGTAACTTGCACAGTGCTGTTGTCGCTGAGCGCGAGGATGTTGGCGATGTTGCCGCTGGTAGGGAGATTGGGAGTGTAATAGGCAACACCGATAATGAGAGTGGCTTGGTTGCTCAGGAGGTTTTTGGTGAGAGAGGCATTCTGGGTGAGTGATATCCCCTGGCCGGTGAGCCCGGATGGCGGGGCGAATCGGGCGTTGCCGGAACTCATTGTGATGGTACCGCTCACGATGTCCCAGATCTGCGTGATGTTGGTGTAATTGTCGAAGCCATCCGCGAACTGATAAGCCATGGTGATACCCTTCTCTCTCTCTGTTTGCTCCCTCTGGGCTACGTGCGTGTGCCTGCCAGTGTCCAATACAATCCGGTCAGGGACGTATCCGGTGCGGATTGCATGACAAAGGTAATAATGTCGCCAGGGGAGAAAGTGACAGCGGTGGCAAAGGCGAATGTTGCCGCTGTAGCGCCCCCGGCAATATTGATGGTACCGATGCTCGAACCGTTTTTGTTGATAGTAATGGTGACGGCTGACGCGGGCGCGGTACGGCATCCCGCCGCCGATCCGGCCAGCCCAGCCGGTAGTGTCATACTGGTGAGATTGCCCGAGACCACGTGCTCCAGCAGAGTCTCGCTCCCCAGGGGGGACACTCCGTCACCGGCAAAATAAGGGACGATGTAGAGCATAAGCAGCGACGGGTTGGGGCTGCCTGTCGGGTACGGGACGGTGGTTGGCGGCGGATTGGAGCCGGTGTCGGTGTATGACCAGCCGGTCAGCCCGGTGACTGCGAACGGGTAGTCGGTGACTGTAGAGAGGTCTTCCAGCTCAGAGTTGAAGGCGTTGAATGCCTGAAATTTAAAATGAAGAGTCTGCCCTACCCACTTCGGGTCAACGTCGAGCGCGAACACCAGACCGTCTTTCAGAAAAGAGAATTTGGAGCCAATATTATGCGCGGCAGTCGGCGTACCATACACCCCCCGCCGGATAGTCGGCGGGATGGCGTATTTGTTGGCGGCGGACAGGTTGGCAGTCGCATAGGCAATGAGTTCGTAGGGGATGGTGAGAGTGACTCCGTTGACCGTGGTGGTGCCCCCGCCCTCAAGCCAGCACAGAGACTGGAATGCGTCCCGTTGTGTGGTGGTAAAAGTGTTGAGGACACCGAGACTCTCGGACAGATCGACGTTCAGGGTGTTTACGGTGTCGGGATCGGGGTGGTTCGGGAAGTTGCTGCTGTAGACCAGTCCCTGGGATTGACGCCCGATAATTGTACCCACGGGGTTGTAGGTGGTGCCGCCGTCGGTAGAGAGGTATACCACGCACCCGCCGTAAAATTCCGCCTGCCCACTGGCGCATATCCATATCTGCGGGACGTTGGAGATTGCTGGAATGGTCTCAAATATCACCGGAGCGTTGACCGTCCCGGGATCGACACTGGGAGATATGGCCGGATTGCTAATGGCCTGTGGGGCGAGGCCATTGGCGATCGGCTGGGAAGCCCCATAGATAAACGGTTCGGCCTCTACAGTCATCCCATAATCCTCTGCGTCCTCGATATGAATGATCCGCACCGGCAGAGGAGTGTCAGGAGAGTAGGCAGGCTCAAAAACAGTCACCAGATCCATCGGAGTGAGCCACGATAGACTGGCCGGAAGATCAAACTTGATGCGACGGCCGTTGATCATACGGTTGCGCTTCAATATAGCCTGGCCGACAGCGATGGCGACATTCGGGTCTTTGATCCAGGGAAGGGAGAGCGTGGTGCCGGGGAGCGGGCCCTGAATGATGACGCTGGGGTTGTCGGTGACCGTGATGGTGTTGTGGTTGTAATAATTACCGTCGCCGTGCAATTTGGTCGGATCGGTCCCGGCCTTGCGGTCGATGTAGTCAATGGGAAGGGAATTGTAGAGATCGTCTGGACGATTGTTGATGATGGTGACGGGTGCGGCGGGCTTGGTACGGTCTTTGACGATAAAGTGATCGTCAGTGAGCGCGAACACGGGGCCGCCAGCGGTCGGCGCGACATAGCTCAATCCCCGGCCGTAGTTGGATACCTCGCAATATGGGATGAAGTCGAGTGATGCCCCATCCCAGACAGGCGCACAGTTGGCAATCTTGCAGATGTCTTCGAGGAGTTGCGCAGCGGATTGCTGGGCTTCGATGCACAGGGACGCCCAAATGCCGTAAGATTGCAGGTAGTTACGAACGGCGTTCAATCCGAGATTGTTACCGCCAAGCGCGATGTCCGGTTCGTCTTTGAGGATGCCACCAAAGCGGGAGTAGGTGAGATTGTTGCCGCCGGCACTGATATACGCCGGTAGATTGTTCAATCCCAGACCGTGGTACCAGCAGGCGTTTGTGCCATAAAGCGTGGGGTTGTCCCCGCTGCAAATGATGTCGATGATAACGTCGGCAAGATTGCAATCCCCCTCGGGGCCGATCCCGTAGAGGCCTTTGACCTCAAAGTTGTATTGTGGAATGACATTAATCATCCCCATGTCGATGTTCTGTCCGCTGAAACCAGAGAATTCCGGGTAAGTGATGCCCGCATATCCTGTCCCCAGTTCCCGTTCAAAGTCTAGACCGAACGCTGTCAGCGGGCCCTGAGACAGCCCCCCGGAATAGAAGAAATAGACGGTGACGGTCGCACCCGTCGTGCCCCCAGGAAACACGACTGTGAGCGCGGGGTTGTTGGGAGTGGCGTTGCCCGTCCAATAGGGGATCCCTGCGCCAGTGATATTGCCGGAGTTGGGCAGGGGAGAAGTGCTGTTGTAGAGGGGGATTTCGTCAGTGACAGAGACGGTGAAAGGCGATGGTGCGCCATAATCGGTGTAGGTCTGGGACACGGATTCATGCAGACCCACCGCGATGATTCCGGCAACCGGGCCATATGGGGAGGTGACAGTGAGCGGGAAGGACGTGCCCGCGCCAAGCACAAACGTCTGCGATCCCATGATGCCAACATACCGGGTCTGGTTCGACCAAACCGCTCCACAGGTCTCCATCGGACCGTAGCATGTCAGCATGTCCGCATCTGTGGAATAAGTGGTCTGATTGCCGCCTTTGCCGCCACTCCCCCCTGATAACCCTCCGGATTGATTGTGAGTTTGGAAGTTCTTGGTGGCGATGAGCCGGGTGCTACAACGGTCCATCCCGTACAAAATGGGGATAGTTTGCCCGTAGACGGAACTGTTGACGCGGACACCGTTGACCTGAGGCTGGAGGCGTTGCTGGGATTTGTGCAGGAGCATTAGTGCCACGCTCCCCAGGAGAAGAAACGTAGCGGGTAGCTGCTCCCCGAGAAATAATGGTCAATTTCGCCATTCACCGCAATCACCTTTCGCCCCCGGGATTCGGCGTGGATAATAGTGGGCCAGTGGGTAATGAGTCCCCCGTGGCAGTATGTGCGGCCAAACCGCGAGAGCACCACGTCCCCGTCGCCAATCTCATCCCGTGGGATTTCGGCGAATCCCGCCGCCAGTAGATCGTTGATATACAGTTCCTCGCCGCGATGCAGAAACCATTGCGGGGCATAAGGGCGGACGACAAGGGACGAGCCGATGGCGTTGTTGTAGGTTTGCGCGATGAGATTGGCACAATCCACCCCGACACCCTTGATACCGGCATTGGAGTGAAACGGAGTGCCCAGCCACGTTCCGGCCTCCTGGGCTACGGCGGCGCGTTGTTCGGCAGCAGTCACGGGTATGTCGCCTGTATCGGTCACAGCCCTCCTAACTCCGGCGGCGGCACATTGGGAAACCCGGTAGCGTGATCCGGCCCCGTGTTGGTAATTGGTGCGGCGTTCGACACAAAATAAGTGTACACCCCGGTGGTGTAGATCATTCCCACATCCACCGGCTCATACGGGTATATATGCTCGACGCCGCTGATGAATTTGTTGTCACGGATTGGAACGAGGGTCGGAGGTGGAGTGGCGTTGGTGCCGGGGGAATACTGAAATACGCTGCCAGCGACCATACAGCAATCGCGTAGCGCCCCATCGGATGGTATGGGCATATCACCAACGGCATGAGTGAACAGGAGATCAGTAGGCGTTCCCCCTGGCAGGCCGGTAAGCGACCCGATATTGCCGCCGTACCCCGGAAGGTACGGGGCGCGGCGATTGCCCGGTTGCACAGTCTGTGTGGGGACTTGCGTATTTTGAAATTGATCCATTAGAGATGCGCAAGTCAGCTTGATGCTGTCGCGGGTCAGTTCACTGCCTCGAATGTAGCCGCGAAACATGAGTGTGGTGCCAAGTAGGGTTTGCGGGTCGGACAGGAATGCGCGATAGAGCCACACCGGACGCTCAAACAGATACCCCCGACTGACGCATTGTTTGAACGTGATCGCCGCGGCATTGACGTCGGGGTAGATTTGCGTGGTGTTGTCGAACAGGAAAGTGGCGTCGAGTGGATTGTCCTCAAAGCCGATGCCGTAGGTCAGATTGCCGCGCCTTACGCCCTTGAAGCCGTTGCCGCCGACAGGCAGGAATGTGGCGTTGATATTGGCAAGTTGAGTGGTTTTTTGCGCCCAGTTGACGGCAATCGGCCATTCCGCGTTGGCGTAGTAGTAGTTGAGGAGGTAGCCGTAGGGGTTATAGGAGAAGGAATTGACGAACTGAAACCACCATAGTTCCCGGACCAGCAAGGTGCGGTTGGCCAGAAGATAGGCTTTGACCGTAGAGGTCACATCAGTGCCGTTGGTGTTGTAGATCGTGCGCATGAGATTGCAATATACCGGCTACCGGCTACGTTATCACTTGACGCCTTGTCATGCAAGCCTACAATCGGATTTGCTGAAATTCGAGCGATTGCAGCTCCCATAGCTTGTACAGGAATTCGTTGAACTCCAGGTCATCCGATAGAAACTCGCACCGGTAGTAATACGTGAAGTCACAGGTGATGACATCGGTGGTAAGAAACGCGGGCGAGGCGGTGATAGTGTATCCGAGGTACCCGCTGACGGTGTTGGGCAAGTGGATGGTTGTGGCGCCGGCAGAGCCGCCATTCTTCTGGATATTGGTGATTGTGCCCCCGTTCAGCTCCTGTATCTGTTCAAAGTACCCGCCTCGGTTGACTGTCACCGCACACACGCCATTGGCGTCAGGGGATTGCATGGTGGGAGAGGCGCCGAGTGCGGCAGCGGTCTGTGCCGAGTCCGGGGGGGTGTAGAGAAATTCGTTGCCCATGCCCAGAGCCGATAGATAGAACCCTTGCAGCACTTGCAGGTCGGAAAATGGCGAGTTGCCGGATTGGATGACGGGATACAACCCGGGCCATGCGTCGCTAATAAACTCCCAGTTGAATTCCCACTTCCATAATGGCTGCGTCCAAAGGGGGATGGCGATGCGCCTGCCGCTGGCCGCGCGCTGCACGATAGTAGAGAACTGCGGGGATTGTTTGATGTTCCACGCCAGCCCTCGCACGGACTGGGCCACCCCGGAGCCGATAGGAATAATGGGAGTTGGCATAGCTTATATGTTCCCCTTCAGCGGTAGCGCTCCGCTGCGCAACGCCCGCCGCACCTCTTTGGCAATCGCGCGATTGTTTGCTGCCAGCACTCCGCTCACACCTTTGGCATCGAGCGCCGTGACATCCCCCTGATGGATATGCACATGGGTATGCTGCTCAGCGGAAGCCACAGAACTGTCCTTGCCGCCTTGTGCCGGTGTCGATGCCCCCAGCCCCCCGTTATCAATGGCCTTTTGCACGCCGGTGCTCAGCCTCTCCGGCAACACCATTTCCTTCGGATGCAGCATGGACAGCCCGCCGTTTTCGCTGATGCCACCTTTCTCAAACGCGGCCAGCCCGGCCCATGTAAGCCCCTGAGCGTATGCCGCAGCGGCCATAGCAGGCGCAATGGGGGGGAAGACGGCGGAATAGTAGGCAAACTGTCCCCCGGCGGCCACAGCGGCCTCAGAGGTGGCCTGGGCGACGTTTTGCGCGCTCTTGGCGGCATTGGCGGCTTGGTTGGCCGCGACATCCTGGATATGGAATAGTTTGCTGGCGGCCGCCATCAGCACATGCTCCAGCAACCAGCGTTCGCCGATGCGCAGAATGGCGGAGATCGCAGTCTCCAGGATTTGGTTGAATACGGCTTGTGTGGCCCGAAGCAGCGTGGTCTGGCCAGTGATAACACCGGCAATGGACCGGTTGACCGTTTGGGTGATTTGATTGTAGACGCCGACGACCCGGGACAGACGTTCATTGTCGATCTGCTGGAGCCGCTGCTCCTTTTGCTGTTCGAGGGCGATTTCACGATCGACTAGTTTTTGGTATTCGACAGAGTTTTCACCGAAGGTCTGACGGGCGTCATTCAACTGACGGGTGAGAACGGAGTGCTGTTCGTCGTACCAGCGGTTGATGGCGTCCCGTTCGTTGCTCTCCCACTGGCCCAGGGTTTCGAGGTTGAGCTTGAGGCGCAGGTTGTCGGACTGTTCGTAGGCCGAGAGTTCGCGGTTCGAGGAGGATTCGATGGCAGTCAGCTCGGCCTGCATGCGACGGCGCGTCTCCTCCAACTGCTTCTGAGCGCCTTCGGCGGCAATGGCGGCAAGCCGGGCCTGGTGCTCGGTTTCCGCGGCTTCAATCTCCCCCTGGATGCGGATGATTTCGGCTTTGTTGCGCTCCGGGTATTCTTGCGCGATGCGTAGTTGCTGTTCGAGAGAGGCGCGCTTGGCATCCGCGGCCTTGGTTTCAGCAGAAGATAGTAGCGCGGTTTCGTCGGCGATGGAGATTTGGCGTTCGGCCAGCATGCGACGGGCCGTGTCTTGCTCCAGAGTGACCCGGGCTTCGGCGTTGCGTTGGGCCGATTGCACGGTGGCAAGGGCAGCGGCATCCTGGATTTTTTGGAGCGCCAGCGAGCCCTGCGTGGTGATGGCCGATAGTTTGGCCTGATGGGAGAGTTCGAGGGCTTCCTGCTCGCCTTTGAGAGAGGCCAGATCGGGTCCGGCGGATTTGCCGGTTTCGGATTGTTCGGTCAGGGCGAGTTGGCGGCGGCGGGCAATGCTGTTGCGCAGAAGTTCGTAGCGCTGGTTTTCGGCGTCCACCAGGGCCGCGGTCTCTTGCGATTGGGTCACTTGGCCCAAGGACAGGAGTTCGCGGCTAAATTGCTCTTGCAGAGCGATACGCGCTTCCCCGGAGGTGCGGGAGGCGGCGATTTGCGCACTTTCTTCGGCCAGTTGGTCGGCGATCCGTTGCGCGCCTTGTAGCAGAGGGATGCGTTGTTGTTCCTGTTGCAGGCGAAGAATGGATTGAGTGAGATTGTCTACGTTCTCCTGTGCCCGTTTCAGGGAAGCGTTGGCCTCTTCCAGTTTCTCCGACCGTACAATCCCGGATTCAAGAAACGCAGAAGGGTTTTTGGAGACCGTGAGACTGTCGATAGTGGATTGGAGACGCTGTACCTCCTGAGAGGCATTACGCAGTTGCTGGGCGTAGACCTGAATGGCTTGTTGATTGGCGATGTAGGACGCGTTGAGCTTGCTTAGTCCGGTCTGACCGATCTCGGTGAAGTGGAGCTGGGCTTCGATATTGCGCAGACTGCTCTGATAGAGGACGTTGTTGCTGGCAATGAGGTTGTCGAAGGCCTTGCGCGCGGCATCATCCCAGCCTACCAGGGCCTCGGTGCCCTTTACGATGCTTTCGACAATCTGCATGAGGATCTCAAGAAAGCTGAAGGCAGCGAGTACCGGGAAGGCTTTCTCGAACGCGAATGACAACAGGGAGGATTGCTGCACCAGAGACGCCGCTGCAAACGCCGCACCTTGTCCGGCGCCCCGCATGGCGTTCAGGCTTTCAACGATGTTGCGTTTGCTGGCGGCATTGGCGGAAGTGGCGGCGGCATCCGCCTCCTGCGCTGCGGCATCCTGCATGGTCGCTGCTTCGGCAGATACGATCGCCGCCCGCATCTGATCGACCGCCCCCTTCATCTGTTGCGCGGCATCGGAGGCGACGCGGAGGCGATTGGCGAGAATGTCGGCATTGGCGGCGGAGGCAGGGTTGACATCAGCCAGCCGGTTAGCGGCCGCCAGTTCGGCAGCGGTTTGCTTGGCGACCGCGACAATATTCTTGTACGTCTCCTCCATGACAATGAGGTCGGCCCTCATCTGGTTGAGACTGTCGCCGGTGCTGGTGGCGACTTTCTCGAAATCCTGCGACATCTGGGAGGTGCCAGAGGCGACGGCGCTGGCAGCATTGCTCATGCCGGATTGCAGGGCCGAGACGTCTACCATTGCGCCGATTTCAAGAATGTTGTCAGCCATACGACTACCTGTTGCTGGTTGCCTGCTGCCTGTTACTGCGCTAGTTGATCCCGTGTTTCTTTTTCATCTCTTCCGCCCAGCCAATGGCGTCTTTGAGACGTTGTGGCATCGGTACAACATTAATCCCCGTGCCCATGAGGGATTGTATCTCCGCCAGCCCTCGTCCATCCATCTCAGACACAGGAGTCGCCGGTTCGTCTTCCTCAATCTCCTCGCCAGGTGCCCGTGACAAAAATTCCACCATCTCCACCGCGCGGCACAGGCTCATCTGGTCAATGTATTCGAGTGTCCAGTGGCAGCGCGTCACCAGTATCCCATACACCCCGGCCCAGTCGATTACTGTACTGTGGCCTTTGCGGCGTCGCTGGCCGGGGCGTCGGCTTCCCCCGAGGCACCGCCATCAGAGGATTTGGGCTTGGCCACAAACCCGGATTCCTGCGCCACGGTCAGCAACAGGTCCCCGGCGTTGACAGCCGATACATATTGCCCCAGCTCGTCAATGGTCAAATCAGGGTAGTTGCGGACGACAGCCGCGTGCACGATTTCCAGCACTTTGCCCAGGCGTTCGGGGAACTCGGCGGCAGTCATACCGGAGTTGAGCTTGAGAATGTCGGGCCACTTGTCACGTGCGTCGATCACGGAGAGCGACGGCACGACGAATTCCCTGTCCCCGAGAGTGATACGGGAACCCGGGTATCGGGGGCGTGAGAGGGACGAGGGGGACGAGGGGATGGTGATGTCTGGGGTGTTGTCAGTTTGGCTCATGCCAAAACTATAAGGCGGAGCGTCAACCACTCAGTTGGTGGCCGATCACTCCGCCCCTGCAACTCACTCACCAGTGCCGGAATATTACGCCAGCAGGTTATGCGTTGTCCAGATACAGATACCCGAGGATGTTCGACGCATCCAGGTTGGCGCTGCCGTCAAAATCCGTGATCCAAAAATCCTCCAGCTTGGATGGGATATCGATGCCCCCCAGCGTCACATCGTTCAGCTGAATGGCCAGGTATTTGCTCCGGAACATGCTGTAGGCGAAAATCTCCACTTCCGGCGCGTACCCCATCAGCTGGCCAGCGAGCGCGATGGTGGTGCCGCGGGCACTCGAAGTGTAGAGGTAGCTGATGGCGACGTTGAAGCCGGTGTCAGCGGCGTTGAACGAATATATGCCAGTCGACTCGACGACGCTGTACTGGCCGGTCGCGGGCGCGGACGCCACTTTGATCATCTGGGCGCCGGTATCCAGTCGCACGACGCCAAAATCCCCGCCCGGGTTGACGTAGTTGGCGGCGTTGGTGGTGGTGACTGTGGTGCCAATGGGGTGGATTTCGCCGTCCGCGATCAGCTTGACCCCGGTGGTCTGGGTCTGGGCAAACATGATCTGGTTGAGCATGGTGGGATCGAATACGGCGAGTTTGCCCTTGATGTCCACGTTGACTTTGGCGCGCGCGGTGGCCACAGGGAACTGCAACTGGCCGTATAGTTTTTTGAGGTCGCCCTTGAACGACACGGACATCTCTTGCAGGACGCCAAACTTGACCGGCGTGGGGTTGGTCGGCAGGTTGCCCGCGACCGGTTTGGCGAAAATCACTCCCGAGCCAAATTGAATATTCAAGTCAGTTCTCCTTTCGCCATTGCCGGGGTGCGGCGCGGCTCACAATTAGCTTAGGGCGTGGCGTCAATACCCAAAACGAAAACAGAGACCAAAGACAGACATCGACGGGTATGTAAGACGGCCAGCGTGTATCGGCCCGGGCTACGGGGCTACGGGCTGGTCACAATCACACTGATCGGCACCACAATCACCCCCTGCTGATCGTCCATCCCTGAGTCAAACACCACATCCCCCTCGATAAACGCATGCCACACCAAATTGCCCAGGGTCTGACGGACATTGACCGGAGGGCCCGGGAAGGGTTGCATGACGGCGTCGATAGCATCCAGATACGCTTCCACAATCTGGTCTGGGGCGAAGGCTTGATCCATGGTGCCATCGGTGCGGTAGTAGATAATGGCGGCGTAGTGCCAGCGCCATTTCGTGAGAGGGAAGGCTTGGTTTTGTTTGGCGCTCTCTGGCCACT
This sequence comes from uncultured Gemmatimonas sp., assembly GCA_964556915.1. Classification (GTDB taxonomy): domain Bacteria; phylum Gemmatimonadota; class Gemmatimonadetes; order Gemmatimonadales; family Gemmatimonadaceae; genus Fen-1231. The sequence continues at coordinate 41,073 of CAZKYG010000260.1, read as the reverse complement.
TGTGCACGAATAGCGCCGGCTGGTCTGTCACCTGGTCCCATTGCAGGATACGGCGGCCGGTGGTGCGAAAGGTATAGCCGTTGGGCATGAGGGTGTCAGGGGCTGGCAGGGTCATGGTGGAGAGCAGCGCCAGAAGGGCGTCGCCGACAGCTTTGCGAGTGACATAAGCCATATCCGTTAGGCTCCTGCCTCTGAGATGTTCGCGCCACTCAGGATTGACGATACGGTTTGCTGGAGTTCGGTGACGATGGTCTCGCGGAATTCGTCGAGCGAGGGCTGCATGTACGGGCGCGCGGCCAGCGGAGGGTGGTTGACGGACTTGACGACAATACCGCCGAATTTGCTGAACTGGGCTCGGGCCGCGGCAGTGGCTTTAATGGTGCCTTTGCCGGTGAAGATACGCTGGATGACTGCTTTGTTGACCTGCACAATCCCCCCACCCGCGCCAAGTGACCCGCTAGGGAAAAACGCGAGGGCTTTTTTGTTCACCGGACGGATCTCATACTCCCCCTCCCCGCCGCGTTCGTGCACTCCAGCGTATGCGTGCGCTGCTCCCCCGCCGGCGGTCACAGTTGCCACCAGTGCCGACCCCTGAGAAGTGGCCGGGTGGGCTTCCACGCTTCCCGCCAGCACCCCCGAGCGATGACTCAACACCTGCCCGGACAGTTTCTCGCCGACAATTTTGGCCTGAAGCCGGATCATCAGGGAGGAGAGTTTGCGGGCCAGCGCCGGGATGAGGACGTTGCCCTTGTCGCGGAGGGCGGCGACGGTGCGCTGGTCGGTTTGGTTGAATGTGAGACGAATCATAGCAATAAGTGACCGTAATCCCCGATATCGCGGATATTGCGGATATCGCGGCTACACCATGGCCGCCCGCTTGTAGTTCTCTAGTATCCGTTCGCTCTCCGGCGGCATTGGCCAGTCCCGATACCGCGTTGTCCCGTTCGCTCCGCCGCCAGCCGATAGCGTTTTGCTCCCCATATCAATCCACTCCTCCCGCTTGATCCAGGTGGCGACAGTTTGGCGGGCCATGCGCTCCAGGTCAAATGGGACGGAGGCATATCCGGCGGTGTATTGCACGTTGATATTCTGGATGCCTTTGGCGAACCACCCTCCCGCGCCCCCCGCGGGCCATCCCGTAAATGTCCACGGGCCGCCACTGCCTGTTCCCGCGCCACGCAAACTTATGGACTTACCACTCTGGTCAATCACCCATCCCACGCTGCCCACGCCGGTGGATTGAGGGATTGCCCGTCCCCAGATGGTGAGAGCGGTGACCGCTGTGATGGGGCGGTTGCGCAGGAACAGCCGGGGGCTGCCATTGCCGTCATACCATTCGTTGAACGCCACCTGTTGCACCAGAGTGTCGAGGCCGCATGCGTTGAGCACCCACTGAGAGAATGAGGTGATAGCGGCCTGAATGTCGTTGTCCTTGATCGCGGAGGTGATATTGGCGTAGTCCTTCACGCTGGCCACGGTGGTGAGGTCAATGGGATTGGTTGGCATGGCAGAGACAGTATACGCCCGGATATCAACCGTGCCAGCGAGTCTCGCATGACGCCGGACGCCAGCTCGGGGAGGGGGAGAGGGAGGGGGAGGGAGGGGGAGGGAGGGAGGGGGCTTGCCATGCTGCCTATGTTCTTTCTTATATTATAGGGGACTCTCAGGGTTAGCGACAGAATGACAGAATGACACATGACCAGTATACCGATGACATGTGACATGTGACCAGTGACAAGAGACGCGATACCGGAGACAGTTGCCACTGTGACATTGCTGATACGGCTGGGGTTGCTCGGAGGAGGTGATATTGAGGGCCTCGGCAATTCTGTCTCTGTCACCTCTCCCAAAGAACAGAGACTCGTTGCCAAGACCCTCAATTTATCGCTCATCGGCTAGTTGACCTTGTTGGCCACGCCGGTCAGCACAGCGGTCCCGAATGGAATGTAGTGCTCCAGTGTCTCGAAGCAATACACGCCCATTTCGTGTTGCAGTTTCCGGTACGGCCACTTGATGGAGAAGTGGTCTTCCAGACTGACAATCCGGCGCACGCTGGGGATGCTGCTCCCGGCCTCCGGGTAGGGGTTCTGCACCAGATCAAACAGCACCACGCCGTCCGGCAGCCACGGATGAGTGACCACATCAACGGTCTTGGCCGCACCGGTGTTCGAGTAGCGGCTGCGGTACTGGGTGATCTTGTTGGCGCCCGTCAGCCGTCCAGCGGAATCGCTTTCAAACACGATGCGCTGGGCCGCTGCTCCGCCCGAACTACTCGACAGCACGGCCTTCGACGCGGCATCGATCAACCCGCCGCCCAGATAGATCTTGTCGAAGGTCACCTTGTAGTTCTGCCAGAGGAAGTCGCTCACCGCGTCCCATTCGACGATCCCGCCAGTGCCGTCTGCCGTGAGCCCGGCGCCATTGAGGTCTTTCCAATAGCTCGGTTGCGAGGCGGAAGCGGTGGTGAACGTCCAGGTCATCAACCCGTCGAAATCCAGGTTGTTGTAGCTGTGGTCGGCGGTCAGGTTGCCGGCCGCCCCCGAAACCGTGGTGGACTGGGCGTTGGCAAGCTGGTTGGTGTTGACGTATTTGCTGAGGGTGGCCGTCGGGTACGGGGTCACCTTGCTGAAATACGCATTGGCCGTGGTCGGGGAGACGTTGACCGAGATGTACCATGCGTAGGCCACAGCGCCCTGCACAGCAGCAACAGAGGCGGTGATCGAGGTGTGGGTGCTGTCGGCGGTGACCGTGTTGCTGGCCGCGCTGACAATGGCCGTGCCGCCGTTGATGACATCGGTTGAGCCGTCGGCGTTGGTGCGCAGATAGGGGAGTTTCACGCCGGTTGCTCCGGCCATGTACGACCCCCACGGGGTGAGCGCGACACAGAACACGGTGATAGGCCCGGCAGGAAGCTGGCTTCCGGTCGAGTCGGTGTTGAGCGCGGCCACAGGGGTCGGGGTGGTGCCGAGCACATAGCCATTCGCCCCGCCCACGCCGGAGCTGCCGCTGTTGCCGAAGAGAATCATGCGCTCTTCGTCATTCAGCAAAGCATTCAGCATGGCCAGCTGGGCAATAGCAATGTTGTCGTCAAACCCCTGACCGGTCTGCTCGGCCTGGAACGACACTTCGGTGTCTTTGCCGAGGAAGCGGAAAGGCGCGGCGTAATCACGCTCGGTGATCGTCATGAAGGAGTTGCGATTGCCTTCTGAGATCGCCGGATACCCGCCCTGATCGATTCCCACAATGGCCTTCCAGTTGACGGCGGTGCCGCCCACTTTCTGGCCGTTGAACATCGGGTTGACGCGCGGCGTGGAGGCAAGCAGGGGGTAAAACACCGGGTAGAGTCCCTTTGCCTGCTGCTCCAGGTAGTAGAAGTTCAAGCCGGTGGCGATGGCAAGACCCGTCGTAGTGGTGTCTTTACGAAGGGCCTTGAGGATGGCCAGCGACTGTTCGCTGATATTCATAACGGTTACGGTTCCTTTCCCTGTGATGAGATTTGACTGCCAATGCCTTACCGAATGCCCTCTGGAACTCTTTGCTTTTTTCTTTCGTATGCAACTCTGGGTGCCTTCACCAGTTACGGTTAGGGCACCCAGACAATATTGCTAGTCTAGTTGTTGACGGCGAGTGCGATGGCGCCAGGCTATCGCTTCAGCCGTGTGAGCGATCCTACCACCGTGGCCGGGACCTCTGACGGTTTGGCGGATCGCATGAACTTCAACTGCTCTTCGCGGTCACCGCGCTGCACCTTGGACATGTCGATCTTTTCGGTGGCAGCGGGCTGGGCATTCGGGTCGGCATTGCCCCCGCCGTCTTCGGCTTTGGTCACCGGCATGACCCGCACGGTGGGTCCCGCGTTTTGCAGCACCACGGGGATTTGCGTGCGGTCACCGATACCTTTCTCCACTTGTTTGCGTTGGCCTTCGGCCTCGACTTCGGGCGCGAGGGCCTTCACGATTTCGTCGATGGCCGAAGAGACCCGTTTGTCCAGATCGGCGTCGATATCGGCGTCGGTCATGTCGGCATAACGGTTCTTTTTGACGTCAGCCACAACAGTGACAGTGGCGGCTGCGGCGGCCGGGGCGACGGGTTCCTTTTTGGTGCGCTTGAACACTTCGACGCCATCCGAGGTTTTGCCTACGAATTCGTAGACAAACTCTTCCGACGCAGAGGGCTCAGCTGATTTGCCGACGTTGGCCGGTTTGGGCTCCCCATCCCCCATATTGTTGGCCTCCTCTACTCCCAGGATCTTGTGGATACTGGCCACATGCCCCTGCACTTCGCCCATGTGGTCAGCATGGGCCTTGTGCATCTTGTTGCAGTGTTCCATGTGCGCGGCCTTCATGTCGTCGCAGTGCTCTTGCGCCGCCTTGTGGATTTTGTGAGCGATACCGGCCACCGTCTGCGCTGCTTTTGCGAGTTCGGCGGTAGATTTTGCCGTCATAAGATATGTACCACCTTTCCCCGCCTCGTCAGCGGACGTGACCAGCTCTTCCGTTTCCTCTCTCGCCATCAGCAGGAAGGTCTCTGCCAGCGATTCAAGGTCTTGCTGTAAATCCTCGGGAAGGGAACTACCGTCCCGCTCCCGTTCGCGCTCCCATTCGGCGCTCACCCGAATCCAGGCCAGATCGCAGAGAGCGTTGGCAAACATGCCAACTTCGTACATGCCTTTCTGCATCCCCAGATCGGTTGCTTTCTTCTCAATGATAGTGTGGACAGCGGTGTCAACCGCAGCGCGCTTTTCGGCAGGCGTGTCCATGCCTTCCTGGGAGTAGAGATGCTTGAGGCGAGTGATGGCGGCGTCTTTGTCCGGGCCTTCGTACTTATTACCACGATACCCGCCGTGCAGCGCCGCCCAGGCCGCGCCCATCAGACGATGGGAGATTTTGCCGCTGTCATCGGTGTAGGGCAAATGGCCTTTGCCATCCGAATCGGTCACCAAATACTTCACGCCTTTTGCAACCTCAGCCGGAGCAGAAACCGTCTTGGCAGCGTCCATTCCCTTCTGCACCAGCGTCGCCAATCGGTCGAGCAATTCCTCGGTGGACATAGTATCTGTGCCTGCTTTCTCGCCGGCTTTGAACTTGCGCATTTCGGTCTTGCCGTCGGCGCGAACAAACTCAAAGTGCGCTGTGGGCAGACAGGGATTGTCCACCAGACTCACCTCGGAGGGCTTGGCGGTGTAGTAAAGCTGCCCGTCGTCGCCGCGCCACTTGTTGATATACTCTCCGCCCTGGCTGAATCCGGTGTACACGCCCTCCGTGCATTTCTTCCACGCATCGTCATCCACGACTTTGAAAGTCATGAAGATGGCCCGGTTGGTGTCATCAAACACCATGGATTTCCCGGCCCCCGCGGCCCTGAGTCCGTGCATCTCGCGAAGATTGCCCAGGTTTTTGCCGTCGCTGGCCTTCGACAACTCTTCCGACCACGCTTTGTAGAATGGCACGGTGGATTTGTAGTGACAGGTCTCGCCGTCCTTGTCAGGGGATTGCTGAGTGACAATCCCGCCCACCTCACGCTTGGACTCATCCACTTTCACCAACGGGATGAATTTGCGGAAAGATACCGCGCCATCCGTGACTGTGACAGCTGGATTAGCGCTGGCCACGGTGGCGGCAACTGTAGGATTGTGGTTCGGTTCACTCATCGGCGTTATGGCTCTCTGTTATGCATGATGGCGTATGGCGTCAATACCCCGATGCTGAAATGTCACAGACTAGGGGATGGCCGCAATGGCTTCGTTGCTGTACACGGATTTCGCCGTCCCGGCAAAGGCCTGCACCACGTAATAGTATTTCTGCCCTGACACCCGGGGCACCGTCTCTGAGGCCGACAATACGGCCGCTCCTGTAGTGGCTACCGTCGTGGCATACGGTCCCCCGGACGCTGTACCCTTCAACACCGTGTATCCTGTGACTGAGGCGGTCGGACTGGCACCCCATTGCAGCTTGATTGTGGCCACAGACCCGCTGTTGTCGGTCACCTGAAACGTGATGGCGCATGGATTGGCGGAGCATTGGGCGGTGGGCGTGCCGCTGATGACCCCGGATGATGGCGTAAGACTGAGCCCGGGCGGGAGCGTGCCACTGGTCACAGACCAGGTGTAGGGCGTGGTGCCACCAGTTGCGGCCAGGGTTGCGGTATACGCCTGCCCGATACGCGCCGAGGGCAAGGTAGTGGTGGTGACGCTCACATTGGAGATTACGTTGAGCGTGAGGGATTTGGTGGCCGATTGGTTTTGGGCCACGGCCAGAGTGGTGAAGGCGACAAGGATGGCGAGGGCGACGGTGAGGGCGAGGGTGATTGCAGCTGGCTTTTTCATTTTACATTCCACCTTCCGGAAGTTTGAACAGAGATTGTAGATCCATCATATTGCCTGTGCTGTCGAGCAGCCGCGACACCGTGGCAAACAGCCCAGTCGCGGGGGCCACTGTGTTGTTTGCGCCGGTGCCTGAGAGCGGCACGGTATGAGGGCTGCCCGAAGCGTTGTCCGATACGCTGACCGAAGCGGAGCGTGCTCCGATGGCGCTGGGGGTAAAAGTGACGTTGATGGTGCACGATGACGATGCGCCCAGCGACGATCCGCAGTTGTTGGTTTGGGAGAAGTCGCCGCTGTTAGTGCCGGTGATGGTGATACTGGATATGGTCAGGTTGGCGGTGCCCGTGTTGGTGAGCGTGGTGGAAGAGCACCCCGTGGGGACAGCCAGTTGTACGGTGCCACATGACAGTGACGTAGGAAATAGGCTTACTGCCGGGGAGTTGGCCGTCAACTCATACGCGCCGGCATCACACGCCGAACCTTGCGGGCGAGTGGTCCCCAGGATATCTATACCCCCGGCGGATGTGGCACAGGTCGTCTCGCCGCGGTCTAGCACAGGGGAGTTGCTGGCAGGGACAATGGCGCTGGCTTGCGATACCAGGGAGCCCAGCAACAGATTGGTGGTCTTGAAATCAGTGCCGCAAGAGCTGAGACCGCCGGTGAATACGTTTTTGGTATGCGTGCCCTGGCATACCGTGAAATTGGCGAGCACGTTGCCTGTGTATGTCATGCCGGAAGAACATCCGGTGAATGTCGGCTGGTTGGTGAAAGTGTTGTATTGATACACCCACGGACAGCTTCCCCCGGAGTTGTTCTGAAACACTGAAGTGCCGCTGCCGCTGATATAGCTATTTCGGAAGGTCACGGCCGGCACACTGCTGTCTGACAGGAAACTGCTGACAAATATTGTTCCGGTGTTCTCATTCCCCCCGTCGGCAAAGATAACTCGGTCTACCAGAAAGTTGTCGATATTGCCATCAATGCGAATGCGCTCCAGATGCAGGGGATCGTTGTTGCACTGGATGGAGGCATTCACGAATGATGGGTTCAGCACCACGCGACGGATGACCCCATTGACAATACGGCCATTGGCGTAAAAGTTGTTGGGATCGCCGGAACATGCCGAGGAGGAGGAAGAGCATGCGCCAATCCAAATCGGCTCCTGGTCGGCTTGCCCGTTGCACGGGTCTGCGGCGTTACGGGACCGCTGGCCGGATGGGTTGTTCGGGTCAAACAACTCGCCGCCATCCCAGACAATGTTTGTGGCGTTTCCCCCCGGCGTGCCTTGTACAGGGAGCCAGTAGATATAGGCAAAGTCGCCGAGCACGTCAAAGTTTATGAAATTGCAGTTGCTGCAACGGGCAATCCAACTGGATGCGTTGCGCGCATCCCCACCGTTGACAGTGATGTCGGTGAGTGTGTACCAGGAGCCGTTGGATGTCAGGCTGGCAATGGTACAGGAATATTGTGTGGCCGAGGCCGCGATCAGTGGTGTGTCCCAGTTAGGGACTTCGCACTGTACGGTTACGCCGGGTGAGGATTTGTTGGCTGAGATGGTTTGTGAGGAATAGGTGCCGGATTTGACTGCCACCAGATCCCCGGCAGTGGCAGCGGTGATGGCCGCATTGAAAGACGAGCAGGCTGTGGCGGTGTTGTAGGCAATGGGGGTGGCGCTGCGGGTGCAGGTGCCGCCGTCGGTGTCGATCCACAGGTTGGCGGCAGTGACGGTTGCGTGGGACAGCGGCGCGGCGAACAACCCGGCCAGCAACAACAATCCACTGATCCACTTGAGACTATGCTTTCGCATAAATGTCAGCCTTTCGCTCTCTCGGTTAATTAATCACCCAGGGATTTGCCACGAACGTGCTGCCCCCGCCGGAAGCCAGTTTGACCGCCGCACACGCTCCGCTCCAGTATGTCGATCCCGTCCACGACCATGTGGCGGTCTGTGCGCCGGTAGCGGACACTGTTTTGGCCTCATGTTCGTCGCCCGTAATGGCCTCATTCACCTCAGTGAACCCTGACCCCGGGGAGACCGCATTCCCGGCCCCCAAAGCGATATACGCGAATATCAGATCGGTGGCGTTGGTCGTGGTGCCGCAGCCGAGCGACGCGGAGGTGCCCGCGGAACCTCCTCCACCAGCTGCTACGTCGAACGGGCTGCTGGTTGCCAATCCCGTCCATTCACTTCCTCCCACAGTGGGATACCAGCACGTACTGCCACAGGTGACAGTGAACACAGTGGCCCCACACGTCGAAGTGACCATCCACACGGCGATACGCGCATGATCGGCAATGCCGTTGATAGGCACGGAATAGGGCGAACCGGGAGCAGCAGTGAAAGTGTCTGAACAGGTGCTGCTCGGGGTAAGGGAGATACCGGATGCGGAGGAGGAGCAAGCGCTATTGGCGCAGATAAATGCGGTCAACAGAAACTGATGCCCGGCACCAGTGGCGCTTGGCATCGTCAAAGTCTGCGTTGTCCCGGAGGTGCCGCTGCCTTCAGAATCGGATTGGATGCAGGTGGCCGTGCCGATAGCGGTGCTGCTGCACTGTGTGGCCGATGCAATGACGGAGAAGCTTGTCGCGATCGCGAGAAGTAATAGTAAGTTGCGCATTATCGTACAACTCTCCAATTCAGGGTAATGGCGCCTGGCGTGATTGAGGACGCCGTGTTGTTGCAAACCTTGAAATTGACGTTGTTGGCCGTCGGGTATTTGATGATGGTCAGCATGCCGCTGCTGGACGGCGAATACCCTGTGGTGGATGTGGGATCGGCGTTGAAGTCCGCCATGATGTTGTCGGTGGTGGCCACGCCGGTTGCGCTGACCGTCACCACTGTTGCGCACGCGCCGGATGAGATGGCGCTAGTGCCGAGCGACGCCGTACCATTGGCGATAGTCTGGGTGAGCGTGGCGCTGGCCGGGATAGTGGTGCCGTTGACACTGGTGCTGCTGGAGAGCGCGGCAGGTAAATCGGCAGCAGCGATAGCGGCACTGGAGGTCGTTTTGTTGTTGCCCGCTGCCTTCACAAACTGGCCGCTGGTGTAGTTCGACGCCGCAGTCACTACGTTGGCCGTCGCCAAGCCGGAATCACTAGTTGTCTTATTGGCCCCGGCTGCCTGCACCAGATTGCCACTGGTGTAATTGGAAGACGCGGTGACAACGTTGGCAGTGGGGATGCCGGAGTCTGAAGTCGTTTTGTTGTTGCCAGCGGCCTGCACCAGGTTGGCGCTGGTGAAGTTGCTGCTGGCCGTCACCAGGTTGGCGCTCGGAATGCCGGAGTCCTGTGTGTTGACTGACGCGTCATAGGTCACCACGTTGCCGTTGCTACTGGTGGTCGCGGAGGTGGATTGGACTTTGCTGCCATTGCCGGACAGCGTGGCCGAGATTACACCGCCAGCAGAGATGTTCATCGGGCTGGTGGCTGTGAGCGCTCCGCCGTTGGTGGTGGTGGCGCAGGTGGTGCAGCCGACCTGATTGCCGGAAGCAGAACGGGTAATGGTGATGGGGGAGGCTACAGTGTCCTGTCCAGACGAACAGATGGAGTTGTAGTTGGTGTCGTCGGAATAGACGAAGCACGCATCCCCCTGTTGCAGCACCAGAGTGCTATTGCCGTTGATCGTGGAAGTGGTGGGGGTGATGGTCGCGGCCCCGGCCCCGATGTTTTTGGCTACGAATGCAAACTTGGACGCAAACCCCGTGCTCCCGGCTTGCGGCAAGGTGATGGCAATGGCGCTGGCGTTGTTGAAAGTCAGCTCAGAGGTACGGTCTGTGGCCAGTACGGTGTAAGTGGTGCCGGTTTGCGCGTTGACCGGAACGCCGCTGGGTGTCCAGGTGGGAGAGGTCGCGGCCCCGCCGGACGGTGTAGAGGTCAGGTATTGAGGGACCGAGTTCGTGGCAGTCGGCCCGGCCAACCGTGTCGCTGCCCCTGATGCCCCGCCGTATATGATATCCCCGAGAGTGGTCATCGGATTGGATAGGGTGGCAATGGACAGGCAACTGAACAGGTCGGTCGACTGTGTGTAGTTCAGCGCATTGGACGACCCTACGCAATCTGGCAGAGTTTTGAGGGTGAACGTGTTGGCAGCGGTGCCTACTGCCACCTGATGCGCGGCCACCCCTGACGGGAAAGTGTTGCCATTGACCTTGGCCACCGTGGGGGATGGGTAGGTGCCAGACAGATCACCGCCAGCCGAGGTCACAGACGACACTACAGTGCCGGAGGTGGAGGGGAAGGTTTGTGTGGTCGAGTCGGTACCGGCAAAGGTAATCGAGTTGTTGAACACCGGGGTTTTGCCGTTGGCCACAGTGATGCCGCCAGTGGTGGTGGTGATGCTGAGGCCGTTGATGCTGGTGGCGGTAGCGGCGCCAAGAGTCGGCGTGGTGAGCGTGGGAGACCCGGCAAACACCAGCCCTCCGCTGGTGCCGGTTTCGTCACTGATAACGCCCCGCAATTGCGCCGAAGTGGTAGAGGCAAACTGCGACAACGGCGACCCTGTGACGCCGCAGGTGGGGCACGCCAGCGTGTTGGTGGTCAGGGTGAGCGGCGAGGAGATGGTGGCGGTGATCTGCCCGAGGGCATAATCCCCGGTCGACGGGGTGACAGCGCCGGTGCGCGTGTTGAAGCTGGTGACCCCGGCGGTAATGGCTTGGCATCCCCAGGCGTGAGTCGCCGTATCGTAAGAGAGAGCATGCGTCGAATCTCCGCATAACGGTACGGATACGCCCGATGGATCGGCCCCCGTTGAACCCATCAACACCTGATCGTTTGTGAGTGCGGCGATGCCTTTGATGGTGGTGGCCGCTGTCCACACTCCCAGCTGATGGATGAGCGGAGTGCCGCTATTGCTGACGTTGCCGCTGCCGGAGGGAGTTGCGCATACAGCATTGCCGGAGCTGTCGATGCCGGTGGCGAATTGCGGACTGGTGCAGGTCGACGGCGTTGGCAGATGCAACCCTACGATCTGGCTGCTGGTATTGATGTCCCCGCCGGTGACTGCAATCGAGTTGTTGACATACGCCGAGGTCAGAGTGATGCAGGTCGGCGTGCCGCCGTTGACCAGCGCCGATACGACCTGGTTGGTGCAGCTTCCGGCCCCGGGCACACTGCTGGTAGTGGCAACGGTCCCCGACGCGGGGAAGGTGGCAGTGCTTGAGATGCCGATGCCGCCGCGCGACCGTAACAGTGTGCCTTTGGTCTGGTTGTTGATGTCGATGCGCGTCTGGGCGAATGACAATACTGTCATGACGCTCGCGACGACGGCGAAAGTGACCACTCTGACGATGACTTTGCTGATGGCTTTGGTCTTGTGCATGGCTAGTACCCGTAGTCCGCGAGCAAAATATCTCCGCTCTGCGGGGCGCTCACAAAGGTGATGGTTGACCCGGATAAGGTGAAATCCACTCCACCGGCGGATAGTCGCAGCCCATTTTGATACAGGCGCAGTGTGGCGGACGGGCTCGGGGCATGCGCGAGGGTGAAAGTCACGTTCGTGCCATCCACAGTGCCTGAGGGGGTTTCGTTGTAAACGGCATGGGCAGCGGCCGCCGGCGGGGCAAATATTGGAGGCTGACCGACGCCCTGCGAGGTGAGAACGTCGCCGGAATTGCCGACCGACCCCAGGGTCTTGGCGTCGTTACCCCCGTTGCCGATGACCACCTGGTTGGCGTCGAGCGGGCCTTGCGTGTTGGTGACTGTGCCCTGTCCCTGTCCGCCTTTGAGAGTGGTGTTGCTCTCGTTGACGCCAGAGTAAATACCACCAGTCTGGTCGTCGATCTCAATCACCAGCCCGGTGTTTTGTTTGGTTGCGATCCGCTGTCTGGCCATCGCTCATGCCCTCCCCGTCATCCTGTCATCCCGTCATCCCGTCATTCCTGTGATCGGAGCCGCCTGTCTACCACGTCTTGTGAGGCCGCACGTATACAGTATCGGCGGCAGTCCCGGTCACCATGCCAATCGTCTCCCCCGGCAGGAATGGCTGACCTTTGGAGCAATACACTGTGGTGCGCCAGAAGCTGGTGGCCAGCACATCCGCCGGGGCCGCTGCGCCAATCATGACCCCGGCGCGCGCATCGTCGCCATAGGTGAAGCTGAAGGCGTGCGTCGTACACACGATGTCGAATGCCTCACAGGCGCACGGCGCGGTAATGGGGACCGTTCCCCCTGCTCCGATGGTGAAGGATTTGTTTTGCATGCCAGCCATGTTGTGCCGTCTCCTCTGCCTCTGTTTCCTAAGAGCAAATTTACCGCACGGTGTCTAGCACCACAGACTTACAGGCTATACGCCTTGCGTCATCCGCTACGGCCTGCTACCCTTCTATCTCGGCCGCGACAATCACACACTGGCAATTAGGATGCGAATCGTCCACCGGCAGCGGGGCAATGGTGATGTCATACGGGCCGTTGTCGGCCAGCGCCTGGCACACGTCACAAGCCGCGTCCTCCGTCACTTCCCAATTCACTTTCTTCACCAGCCCAGACTCCCTCCACATCGTGTAAGTGCCTTGCGCCTGCGCCCTGCCCACTTCGGTACGGGCAATCATGGAGGCGCGGGCAGAGTTGAATGTGCCCTTGGTCTCAAACTCCCGGGTGAGGTCGCGCACTGTCATCTCGCCGGAGTTGAAGGCCTCGGTGAGAGCGGCACGGATATCGTCGCGCGTGGTCTCTGTGATGGCCCAGCGGGCATCGGGATTAGGGATAAGGGTGCCGTCAGCGTCCCACGACATACCCACCAGTTCAGCCGCACGTTCACGGGCCCATTCGCGCGCGGTCGCATTGGCCTCAGATAGGAGTGTCTGGTCGCTGATGTCGATTTGCAGGATGGCATGGGTGAGACCGGAGGAGGCAGCGGATTGTAGCGCCGGGGACACGTCTTCGGCAATGTGCTGCCATTCGTCATCGAGCGCGGCCATGATGTCCGCGGCGAGTTGGTCGTAATCCGGCACAGCGCCAGAGGCGTCAGTCTTTTTACGGAATGCCGCTCCCCGGCGCTGGGCCTTGGCCGCTCTGGCCTCTCCTTCTCCGTTTCCGGTTGAGGAGAACTTGTGCAATTGCTCTGAGGATTCTCGGGCCGCGATCTCGCCCATGTGGTGAAGGCGATTGGTGAGAGTGCGTTCGATATGCGCTTTGGCGTCCTGGCTGGTATGGGTCAGTACGTGTGCTTCCAGCCGAAGAGAGCCGGAGCGCGGGAGACGGGCACGGAGCAACTTGGCACTGCTGCCGTTGCCACTGTTGCCCTTGTCTCCTTTGCCGTTAGGCTTCCCCTTGCCGTTCGGTTTCGCATTACCGCTACCGCTACCGCTACCGCTATTGTGTTTGCTATCTGCATCTGCCTCAGGCCTCTCCATGGCCCTCGCGTGAGAGGTCTCTGCATCGGTCCCCAGCGTCTGCTGCCTCGCCAGATGGTCATCGGCGCTGATTGGCACCCAGCCTGTCGCCGTGAACTCTCCCAGCTGGTCGGCCTCGGGCACATCCAGCGCGTCTTCCCCGCGGCGTTCGCGGATTTCGTTGATGGTATAGATTTTGCCGACCAGTTTGGCATCGATATCGGCCTGCTCCGCCATGTCCTGCTCGATCTTCTGCGGCCGCACCACCTCATACCCGTCAAACCCCATCTTGTGCTGGACGAGATTGTTCAGGATGGATTCGATGCTGACTAGATAGGGCTCTTGGCTCTCCTCTTCGCTGATTTCCTGTTGTTGCTCGGCGGAGGCGCGGTTCATCATCTTGAGGAAAGGCTGCGGGCTGATGCCGATACACGCGCACGCAATTTTAGCCAGCCATTCATCCATCTCGTCTTTCAGCAGAGGTTCTTTGGGGAAGACGATATTGCTGCTGACCTTGCCGTCCTCACTACCGTACCCCGGGAGGAACCGCATACGGCGGCGCGTGGCCAGATCACCGGCCATCACCGTATCAAACCAGTCCTGGATTTCTTTCACGCGGTCGATACTGACATTCGGCGGTAGAAAGCACAACGCCTCAGGGACATTGCCGCTGGTGTAATACTGGAGCTGAAATTCCTGACGGCGCAGGGCAATGCTGATGGTCATCAGGATTTGTTCTACCGGGGAGTAGCCGTAACGGCGGTTGGTCCGCTCGTTGCGCATGAAATAGATGAGATCGTCGGTGGTCATGTCGCACGCGATGGTGCCGTAGACGACTTGCTGGTAGGCCGTCGAGGGCGGTGGCGGCGTCAGGCCCTGTTCGGTGAGAGTGCGATTGATCGTGTCTCCGGCAATCGGGATGGCCGAAGCAATCTTGCCGGACAGGTCGCGCTGAAGGTAGATCGCCGTCGCATCCAGCACAATCATGTCTTCCAGTAACAGACGCATCCATGAGGCGAAATCGTGATACCCATCCGGGCAGGCGAGGAATTGGTTGAGAGCGACAGCGGTCTTGTCGCCAGCCAGACGCTCCGCATAACTGCCTTTGCCGCGCTGCTTCTCTCCAGGCTTGCGCTTCGGCCTCACTTCGAACTTTTTGGCGCACAGACGGTCTTTTTGCGTCTCAATGATGATACGGAGCAGGTCCCAGGAATCGGCCAGTGCCCGCAACACAGGGAAGGTGATCGCGTCTTCGCCCTTCGGCGTCCATATCAGGTTCGATCCCGGGGTGTAGGCGAATTGGCGCGGACGGTAGTTCGGGGGAGCAGCAGGTTTGACCGGTTGCAGGGGCGAGAACCACCAGGTGGGCGCAAGATCACGGATACCCTGCGTGCCTCCGCCGGTCGGCAGGATGGATCGCAGCGGCAGGATTTGCTTGGTCGGATTGGAGAAGTCGTTAGCCACGGGCAAAGGGATCAGGCAATAGCAGCATGCCGAGTAGTGTCAACCAACCGGCCCACAGGGGAGCGTCTGTTGTGGCTAGCGTTTGGCTACTATCGCCGCCCCGTCGTCGCCGTTGCTGTGGCATTTGCACGGGCAGTCCAGCTTGCAGCATTTCCGGTGGCAGGCGTTCCGGCAACTATGGCTAAGCTTGCCCCGGGTGTCTGTGCGGGGGCCGTGATGCGAAGGCCCGCGGTTGCGGTCAGACGGGACTTGTTGCAGGACGTTCCAGTCGGCGCGGATTGGACGGTCAGAGAGACGAGCGGTGGTTATAAGTGTCGGCATGGCGGCGAAGGTCTCCGGGACAGAGAAAGTTGAAGGCACGCGTGACAGCGATGTGAGATAGGGTGAGCATCCGGCATCTGTATCTGCATCTGTCCCACAACCAATGGTGGGTTGGGTGGCCGGGGACACAAGACACTACAGCAGATACGATTGCAATGGCAAGAAAAAAGTATGAGCGGCTAAATTGTATGGGCGGCTATTGCGCAGCGCGGCGCATGTGAGAGGGTGTCTGCACTTTTGGCTCACGGCTCACAGCTACCCATGAGTCGTCGCCTGAGGGGGAAGCGTCAGGGGATTGCATGCTGGTGATCTCGCCGGTAATCTGCCAGTGCTCACCGTTCACCAGGGGGCGTTCGGCCCAGGCCGCATTGCATCTGCCGCACACATGCAGCAACGCCCCACGGGCGCTGTTGTCCGGCCAGAGGAAATCCGATTGGTGAAGGATTTTGTGCTTAGCGCGAGTGCCACAGCACGGGCATTTGGCGCGAGGGGAGGCGGCGACAAAATAGTGTATCCACAAACGGTTGATGGCAGCGATGAACAATGAAGCCGGGGCCGATGGCGAGGTCGAAGGGGACGTGGGACGGATGCCAGCGAGAACGATAACAATACCAGCACCGATAAGCCCGGCGGCGAGGATGAGCAGGATGGTGTCCCAGAGTGTCATAGCGTCCGCCTGCATGTTATTTGCGTAGTGTAGCTCTTGCCGTAGTGTCATGTCCACTGGCACCGCAACCATTGCACCGCCAAGCTTCCTCCGATTTCCCCACGGCAAACCGGCTGAGATGCACATTGCCACACTCCGGGCATTTTGGCGTTTGTGGAGCGGTCATCACTCGGCCCAGGGATTTCGGCGCGGCCACCCGGGCGAGTCCGAAGGCTTCGTCTTTGTGCTCTTGTGGTTGCATTTGTCTCTCCTCGGCGGACATGGCAGATACGGATTGTGGCTCGGATTGCATACGTGCGCGGGTATCAGCGGCTTGTTGCCCCCAGAGTTCGAGCAGCCCGTGTCCGCCTTCTGTTAAATCGGTGATGGCCCATACCAGAGCGTCCATGCGGTCCGGGGATTTGCGGCGGCGCTGCCCGTTGACGGTGATGGTCGAGTCGGCAGGGTTCCAGTTGCACATCTGGTCTTCCAGCGATCCGAACACTCCGACATGATGCACACGGTGTTGCTCGTATAGTGCGGCAATGGGTTCGGCACGGATCTCCTTGCCACGGGATGCGTGGACGGATTTGTAGGAGACATCCGGGTTGACGTGGCGCAGTGTGGCTTCCACCATATCGCCACCGTTATTGGTTTCGCCTACCAGGCGGTCGGCGCGGTGCGCGGAGTATCCGACAATCGCGGCACGCGCCCAGGCATCCGGGGAAGCAATCAGGCTGCGGTCATCAATGACATAGAAGTGTGGCGGGGACGAGCGATCCCGGCCCACAAACACAATGCCAGTCTCGTCTGAGTCATCGCTGCTGGTAACAGCGGGGTCGATGCCTCCGACAATACGCGCGAGCGCAGGCATGGCGGCGAGAGTAATGCGGTCGGCGTCGATCTCAGATTGCTTCCAGAGCGCGTTGGGGTTGTCTTCGAGGATTTCAGCGTTCAACTCCTGACGGCCCAGCCGGGTGCCCTCGTACTTGGTGATGATGGTGCCGTAGAAAACCGCCGAGAGGTTGGCGCGATTCTCATAGGTGGAGCCGATGGTCTCCACGCATCCGGCAAGAGCGCGAATGTCGCGGATGAGTTTGGTCGGTTTAGGTGTGGTGGTGATGACGCATTGCGGATTGTCGCCCAGACGCAATCCCAGTTGCAATTGATCCCAGGCTTCGGGGCGCCGCCAAGCGGCCACCTCATCTGCCCAAGCCTTCTCGTGTTGTTTGCCTCTGAGACGTTCCGGTTCATCTGCGGTGAAGATCAGCGACACGGCGCCGGAGGGCCATACCAATTTGCGATCAGACTTTTTGTAGAGCGGGCGTTCGTCCGGAGTGCAGATGGCCATGATGCCGCTCTCCCCTTCGATCATGATGTCGCGGGCATCGTCTGCGGTTGCGCCGATAAGATTGACATAACGGTATCGCCGCGCCCACTTGCGCACCATCTCCGCTCCCACACGGGTCTTGCCGAAGCCGCGACCGGCGCGCAACAACCAGTATGTCCACGGGCCGAGGGGTTCGCGTTGTTTGGGGCGGGCCCAGAAATCCCAGTCGTAATAGAGCTGTGAGCATTCGTCGTCGGTGAGAGTGGTGAGACGCTGGCGTTTGATGTCTTCGGGAAGTTCGCGGAATAGTTCTGCCGCAGACAGTGTGGTGGACGGGGGCAGGATGGTGGCGCCGGCCGAGGACATCGGTGTGGAATGAGGTGCGGCGGCAGTGGGTACAGTGGGCACAACGGGCACAGTGGGTACAGGTGTGGGCATGATGGCTATGCCTCTTGGGTCACGGCTGTAGTGTTGTCTGCCAGCAATCGTCCCAGCAACCGCTCCCGCACATTTCCTCTCACCTGGCTGGCCCCATCGTTCGCGGGGTCAGGCATGCCGTCTTTGTAGATGCCGGCGATTTTGGCAAGATCGACGAGCGCGGCGCGTTTGTCAGAGAGTTTGAGTTTGGTCTTGATGACAGGGCGCTGCACTACATCGTCGCCATCACCGTTACCATCCATCTCAGATACGGTGTACTGGTCGCTCGTGATCTCAGAGATGGCCGCCATCTCGTCCCGTGTGGCCTTCGACAGGTCGATCTCTGCGAGACCGTTGTCGGTGATGCGGACATAGTCCAGGATGTTCGAGAATCCCAGCTTGGCAAACTCTCCCACAATTTTCTCCGGTGTGACGCTGTATCGTTCGAGCAATCTCTCGCGTTCTTTTTTGAGCGCGGCTTGGATTTTAGGAAGTCTTATTAGGCGGGAGGCGGTGACGTGCGCGGAGCGTGGGGGGTATCCAGCTTCGACAGCCGCGCGTTGTAGATGTTGTTTGGCCCCCTGGGAGATGACGATGCGGACGAAAGCGGCCTCACGAATGCTGAGGCCGTCGTCGTCTTTGAGCGGCGTGGGGGCGTTCGAGGGAAGACGCTGGTGAGAGCTGCTGGGCCGTTTGTCGTGAGTGTTGCTGGCGCTGCCGGTGCTGCTGGCATTGCGCCGGGATTTTTTGTTAGGAGTGGGCATCTTGGCACCTGTCACCGTCACCTAGCGTTTAGTTTCGCAAGGGGGTGACAAGGTGTCAAGGGTCAGCGCGGCTAAGGGGAAATGGGGAAGTCCTCGCCGCCGTGATGTGCGACGTACAATGCCAGCTCCAACCGGCTGTTGACGCCGATCAGATTGAACAGCTGGACAATGCGCGCCTTTACGCCGTCTTCGGTAGTGCCCAGCTGCTGAGCGATAGTGCGATTGCTGAGCGCGTTGTAGATGCTGCGGCATATCTGGATGCGGGACAGGGAGAGCTGAGAGAGCACCCGATAGGGGACCGGGGATGGGGTGCAAGAGCTGTGCAGGAAAGCAAGCGCCAGGCCGATTCTCAGATTGTAGGAGGCGGGCCTGCCCCCGATGCGCAGGCCCATGCTGCGAAGGTGTTGTTTTACTGTGCGAGGGCTGAGGGAGAGGTGACGGCTGATGGCAAGGTTGCTCATGCCGGTGGACAAGAGGCTGAGGATTTCCAGGTCGCGCGGGGTGGATGTGCGCAACAGGAGATCGTGGGCGAGTTGGCTATCGGTAAGAGGCATTGAGGAGTCCTGGCTATTAGCGGCGCAGCGGCATTACCACCCCTGCCACTGGGTTGTCTGGTTCTTCTTGCTTGTAGGGCTCCACGCGAATACCCCCGTCGCGATCCGGTATCCATAGGCGCACCCACAATCGACCCTCTTTGTCCGGCAGACATAATGCCTGCGCCACACGATGCAATAGTGCTACATCGATGGCGATAGTGCAGGCCCCCTCCACAGTGGGTATGGCCTTTACCACAGGCGGGAATTTGCCCGCGGAAGGCGAAACGGGAAACACCACCAGGGGCGTTGGTTCGGCGCTGCTGATGATGGCGGCCTCGGTGTCTGATACCAGCATCGCCACAGTGCCGTGTTTGCCGGCCTTGCGCTTGAGTTTCCGGTAAGCGCGGAAAGCCTCAACGGGGATAGTGACATTGGCTGTTACGCCTCTGCAGTCAACGGGGATGCGGACTGCGATGTTTCCGTCTGTGGCTTCCAGGTGACCGGTTTTGACATTGAGGTGAACGTGTTCGATGATGGCAGGCCAGCGAAGATTGGTCTCACGGATGGCAGCTTCGATAATACTGTCAGGGACTTTCATCGCACGGCCCCTTCCCGAATCTCCTGTTGCTCGGATTCCTTGTCGGTCAACGGTCGCACTCGCACTGAGGTAAAGCGTTTCCCGGGGACGGTGGCGGCGGCGATAGTGTCTGCTGGCACCCCGAGTTCCAGCAGCCGTGTGGCGGAGAGGGTAGAGGCAGAGGCGCCGGGTTGCAGGCAGATCACATAGCCGTCAGGCATGTGCACATGGGTGCAGCCAAGATCGGCCAGCAGGGAGGTGATGTCTTCGTCGATGGATTTGCGCAGGGCAATGGCATCGCGCTCGGCGTCTGAGGCGGCAATACGCCGGGATTCGAGATCGCGGAGGATGTCGTGGAATGCCGGAGAGATGTCGGAGAGGTCGAGATCGGAGCGAACGAAAGCATCGGCAGCGGTGTTGCCCTCCCCTGCGATGTCAGCGCAAAAGGTGATAGTGTTGCCCGAGGAGAACGTGATGGGCTTCGTGGCTGGTATCGAGGCGGCAATGGTTCTCTCCTCGACATCGGCAAGATTGGTGGTGACATGGGACGGCAAAGAGGGCGATGCCGACTGCTCACGGTTGGCTGTGACCTTTGCCGGTCGCAGGGGCTTGCGCACGTTGCGTACGTTGCGCGCGGGTGATTTCGGTGACTTTTTCGATGGGGCGGGGTTGGCGGCCTTCACGGCCTTCTTGGGCTTCGCGGGCTTGCTGGGATTGCTGGTGCGTCGCATGTGTGTTCTCCGTTTCGCTTGGCATCCGCTCACGCATACGGCATTCGGCGTCGTGGCGGCCAATACCCGTCAGCATAGCAGGAGGTTGACAGGGTGTCAAGCGAGAATTTACGTGACAGTAACCGGGGGATTCCCATGGGCCCGGGGGAAGGCCGATGGTGTAGGCGCGCGACATGCCACAGTCCAGACAGGATTGGCGCGAGGCGAGCGGCCAGCCGAGATGCTGATGGGGGCAACCGAACAGCAGCGATAACAAACGTAGTATCGTCATTTTGCGTCATCTCCCTTCTTAAAACTTAGAATGGCATCCACAAATTTTTGCCCACAGGGATATTTCTTGTCATGCTCTTCGGCATACCGGAGCGAATTATCCAGATCGCCATCGGCTATCCATTTCCTGATAAGTTCGCGGGCGGCTCTGTCGGTCTTGCCATCACTAGTACTCATAAAAAACCTCCCGGAGGCGGGTAGTGTTCGTTGTAAAACTCCGCAGCTTCCTCGTGCGCTATTTCCCTAATACGGTTTAAAAGGATGGTACATGTCATACAGCCGCATCCGCCTATGGGTTCGCGGTCGAAAGTGCCGTGCAGTATTGAAAATGCGAGGTGGTCAAGTTCTTGAGTGGTCATCGGCATAATGCCCCCTATTTCTCCAAGCTACCCCAGTCATCCCCAAAAGCATGTCCGGCGGCAATAGGTACTGACAAAGTTGTGCTATGGCACATCACAGCGTCCATCACAGCGCTCCAGTAATCTTTCAACTCCGGGTCGTCGCTCATCTCCCAGACTGTTTCGTCGTGGATGTCCAGCAATGGCTCCAGCCGCAGACCAGTACCCATGCGCCAGTAGTCAGTGAGCGCGTCCCACATTTGCGCCTCGGCCACTTTGATAAGCCCCTTGGCCCCAGATTGTATTTCAAAATTGGATGCCTGCCGCTCCGCTTCCTCCCGCATCCACGGGCGGTCGGAGTGGATATTGGGCAGGTATCGGATGCGCCCCCACATGTCGCGGGCATACCCAGTGGCACGGACACTTGCGGCGGCCCGTCGCATCATGGTTTTGACGTTGCGGTAGATGCGGAACCACTCCACCAGAAGATACCGGCAATCGCTCTCTGTCCAGGGTTCGCCGCCCTCGCCAAGTGGAAGACCATTTTTGGTGGCATGGAACAGGATGAACTGGTCGACCAGCCCCTTTTCGGTCATGCCGTTGATGACGCCGAAGCCCACGGTTTTGCCGCATTGGCGTTCGTGTTTGGCCACGTTGGCCATGGATTTGCCGAACATCAGAGAAGCGGTTTGCGTGTGGATGTCGATGCCAGTGCGGAAGGCATGCAGCAAGTTGGGGTCCTGGGAGATGTGTGCCATCAGGCGCATCTCAATCTGGTTCCAGTCCCAGGTGGCCAGAGTGCATCCCGGTTCGGCCACAAAGCAGGAGCGGAGTTCCTTGCCCAATGCGGTACGTACAGGGATGCCGAGAAGGTTGGGGTTTTTGCTGGACAGGCGGCCCGATGCCACACGGGTGATATTGAGTGTGCAGCGGATGCGGCCATCCGGTTCGATCAGTTGGGAGATGGGATCGCAATAGGCCGATTTGAGATGGGAGCACACCCGGTATTCGTGAATGGGAAGAACAACGGGGTGGTCGCGCAACATGTCCTGGATGACTTTGTTGCCAGTAGAGTTTTTGCCTGTGTCAGTTTTTTTGCGGGAGCGCAGACCTAGCTGGCCAAACAGGAGATCGGCCACTTGGTCAGAGCTATCGGGGTTGATGTTCGCGCCGGTGAGAGAAGTGATGACGGATTGCAGCCGCTCCATCTCGGCGGTTAGTTTTTCGCCGAAGCGGTCGAACCGTTCCCGGCTGGCGCGAAATCCATTCGATTGCATACGCTCGTACAAAGGGATGACGGAGAGGTCGATGTCCAGGACTTCACGCATCCCCATGGCGTCGATCATCCGGGAGAGCACGGGACGGATGCGGTGAGTGGCGTCGGCGTCACGGCAGGCATACACGAGTGCCTTCTCAGGCTCCACATCGTCCAAAGTGGCTTCAGGCATGCGGCCAAGAGCAAGCTCTACGGGACGGCGGATATAGTCGTCGATATTATGCCAGCGGGCCCGCAGGTCGGTGGTGTCCGGCGCGGCGTCATAATCGGCGACAAGTTTGTTGAGATAGCGGGCAATATGCCACGGGCGTTTGATCTTGGGCACCAGACGATTGGTGGATTTGTCCCGTTCCATGAGCAGATAGGGTTCGGTCTCGGGCCACTGGTCGCGCATCGCCCATGCAGTGAGAATGTAGGCAAGAGCATGTTGGCGGTTGGGTTCGTGTACGAGTTCTTCGTAAGACGACATCATCATGCGGGCATGACGGTAGGCCAGAGGCTTGAGGCCTTGCGGCTCCAGGCACAACAGGAAAGCCATGACCATGGTGTCTGTGAATGAGCCGCGCGGGAGAACAATACCCATGGCGCGCAGCACGCCAAGATCGTGCATGGCGTTGTGCAGAGACACGATGCCACCAGCAGAGATGAACTGGCTGAGAGCGTGACGGAACGCGGCGAGGGAAATGGTATCCGGCTTGATGAGGAGGGCCTCCCCGGGTGTGTCGCTGGCGGTCAGGCACCAGGGGCGGCGAATGGAGCCTTCGGTATCAATGGCGATGTCCCGGTCGAGATACGAGGGGGCAATGGGAAAGCCCAGCAAGTCGTTGCGGGATTCGGTATAGCGAAGAGCCGAGTCGGGGATAGTGTCGGCAATCGGCTTCAAGCCATCGCGCAGGCACGCAGCCAGCACAAACACATCGTATTGGCCTTTGGCCGCCAGATCAGGTTTGTGGAAGGACGCTGCCGGATGGTAGATCGGGACGACGATGATGCGAGGGTCGCGCGGCCAGTAGTGGGGGACACCGTGTACGGTGTCCATGTCCAGACCGTCGCCCAGAAACCAGTGCACGGCAAACGCACCCACGGCCCCGATGACGAACGGCCCACACTCCTGAATCTCTGTTAGTAGTTTTGGCGTGTCGCGGTCGATCTCCCAGGGGCGCGGCGCCGGATTGCCAGGAAGGTAATCGCGGCACACATTGGTCACCCGGCAGGCATCGCGGGACAGGTCGGCAGTGTCGAGCCACCGGTTGAGGATTTCACCCGAGGGACCGACGAACGGCATGAGCAATTGGGCTTCGGTTTCCCCGGGGCGTTCGCCGACCAGCAGGATGGGGGAGGGGAGTGGGCCGTGGCCGGGGATGAATTGCCCGGGGGCACGGATGCCGGAGACGGAGCCCGCAGGTGCGACAGCAGACAGAGAGGGCGACGGTGACGGGGAGCGTCTAGACATACCCATACCATCTCCCGGCTCCTGGCGCCATCAGGGCTTGGGCGCAGCCCCCCTGCCCTAGTATTTGATTATATATATACTGGACTCTCAGGGTTAGCGACAAGATGACAAGATGACCGATGACACGTGACAATATGACTGATGACCTGTGACAAATGACAAGAGACATGTGACATGTGACGTGTGACATGTGTAAGTGATTGATAACATTATGCCGTGTCATCTCACTGTCTCTCCTCGGATCGCCGCACACACCTTTTGTGCCGTGGTTTTGCCGATCCCCTCCAGTTTGGCCCAGTCTGATTCGTCGGCCAGCGCCATCTCCATCACAGAGCCGAATCTCCGGTCTACGGCTGCGGATCTTGTCCAGCCCACACCGGGCAGCTCGGCGGCAATCCGGCGCAACAGACGGGGACGCACGATGTTCACCCGTTCGGATAGGCTGTCTTGCAGAGCTAGGTGGCTGCGGTGGTCGGCATAGTCTTTGGCAGTCCACCAGGTGTATAGGTTGGATACCGCAGCGGCTGATTCCTCCAGACATGATGTCCGGATGACGCGCACTCCGGCTTTGAAGGTGAGAGTGGCTAGCCAATGATCGAGGTCGCGATACATGAAACGGCGGATGCCCACCTTGGGGGCATACCAGTAGTGTTTGGTGGCATGCTGGAGTTGAAGGATGCCATCGCTGGCCGGGCGCGTGCAGCCTTCAAGCAATAGCACAATGACCTCATAGGAGGCCACAAGTCCTGGTAGTTGGTGGCCGGCGAATCGTCCGTCGCACATACAGTTCAGGGCATCACCGACAGTCTTGTATTCGACGCCAATGGGGACAGGGCGGTGGTCGGGGCCAAGGCCAAGCCACGCGGCATCGGCGTAGGCCAGACGGGAGATGGTGACGGGGGTATGAGGGTGGTGACGGTGGATGGCATCGGCCAGACGGTCGCTGCCGGTGCGAGGGTCGATGGTAATAGGATTATCGGGGGTATGCGGGCTACGTTTGGGAGTCATACAGGTCGGACTCCTGTGCGAAGCTGAATAGCTCGCGGCATTCACAGCATTCGAGTACGGGCGGGGGAAGGTGTGGGGGGATGATGGTGATGGGGGAGGGGATGACGAGAGTGCCGGCATCGCAGGCGGGGCAACGGGTTCCGACGAAGTAGCTGGGATCGATCATAGTAGTGTCTCAGTGTTTGCGCCTATGCGATTCATAGTATTTGTGACAGGTCAGTCGATTATAAGTTAGGTGCTTGGCGCACAGCGTGCGGCCCTTCTTTGCACGGGAGCGGCAGCCAATACTAGCGCATAGACCCCTGAGCTTTCGGGATATGCGCTCCTGTTTGTGTTTTTCAGAATACTTTTTCCAGTGACGGTTGCTGATGTGGCTCAGATGAGATTGGCAGCAACGCTTCCCTGCTACTGCTTTTTCCCTGCATCCCTGTTGTACACGTATTCCTAAGCGTGCTTTTTCCCAGTACAGACGTTTGCGCTTCTCGTTACGGACAGGCCCGTGCTCTCGGTCGCGCTTCCTACACACCGCGCATTTTGTCAGTCCGGGGATGGTTGGATGTGCGCCGCAACCTGTACACATGCCAGATTCTTTGCGCAGTTTTCTTGCTCTGCGCATCCAGGCGTTCATGTATTCCTTGGTGTTGGTTCCCATCGTTGCAATCCTCTACACGATACGGGCGTTGTTGCGGTCGTGCACATTGCAATTTCGCACGCGCTCCAGTTGCTCCTGGTCAAGATCGGTGACGCGCAATTCCGCCAGCGACAGCCGATAGACGCTATGGCACACCGCACACGAAGTTTCCAGTTGGCCTGTGCCGGCTGGGATAGTGCCTTTGATGATGATGAGATGGTGGCAGCAGGGGCAATCGAGTACAGAGGCCATAGGGTTATTGCACCGTTGCCTTTCCCCCGCCATTGCCGGATGCGAAGGCCGTTGGTGGAATGCCATTGCGGATATCGTTGCGCACGTCTTCTGCAATTTGCCGTTGGACAATGGCGCGAAGCATGTCAGCGGCCATCAGGGCCTCACCGAGATTGAGATCCGATTCGTTGAGCAGAAAGTGCAAAGACGAGGCCACAGTGGTCACACGGCTGCGCTGCGTTTGATAGTTCTCTTGGGAGGCTTGGCGCAAATGGAACATGCCTTCGCCATATCCCCGTCGCAACACATCGCATATCTGCTGATCGGACATAGTGTCGATGAGATCGCGCATGGCGGACATGTCATGGCCGGAGCGAGGGTTGCTGCTATCGTGTTTTGTTTTCATGATGGCTACTCCCAATCCCCCTGCTGGCTGTCCGGAAACACCATCTGCGCCAGCATCGGAAAACTCAACATAGGCCCCTGCAACACTTCCCCGACAATATCCGGGTTCTGGCGGCAACTGTCAATCCGGGCCCGGAAACCGTTGTCGCTCTCGTCATCGCGGTCGTCCGGCTTCACCCGGTAGCACGTAATCTCCACCTGCACCAGGAACCCGGTTTCGCTGAACCCGGCGCGCTCGTACCGGCCTGTGGCTTTGTCGTCCACGTATTCCTTTTTCACCTTGTGCAGCAGGATGAGGTTGCTGGAGTGGTCGTAGGCCTCACGGAAGATGTCGCGGAATTCGGCATTGACCGGGCCATAGTGATGCGGCTTCACCTGGTCGAGTTTGCCGAACCGCGCCAGCCGCAGCACGGCCCAGGTTTCGTCGGCGGTGTCCAGGATGGTCGAGCGGTGGTGCTCCATCGAGTAGTAGAGGTCTTCGCGGATGTCATCCCACATGGCCTCGGATTGCGTGGCCACCTCTTGCGTGTTGGCGCCGCGGGACGGTAGCTTGAGGCGATAGTGAGAGACGTAGACCTGTTTGTCGTCCTGGAATTTCTGCACCACACCCTCATCACCAATGTCGATGCCGAAATATCCGAGCGCTCCGGGAGCGGTCAGAGCGAAATGGGTTTTGCCCTCTTTTTCCCGTCCACAGACGGAGACAATGAGGCGGTGGCGGGGGGGTTCGGTGGAGAGGTGGAAGCGGCTGGCAGCGGCAGCTTGGGCTTGCTTGGAACGCGGATCAGTCGGAGGCACTGTTGGTAGTCCTTTCGGGAATCGGTTTGTGTTTCGGGTGAAGTTGTTTGTTGTGCTCGCTCACGGAGCGGAAGCATTGTTGGCACAACGTATGATCGCCGCGGCGGCGGGTTTGGCCATTCCGGCGATAATTGGCCGGACGCACTCCGCACATGGCGCACAGGCGATGCCGGCGGGGGCGGGATTTGGCAGGATGTTTCATTTTTCACCTTGCGGCACTCGGGGCAACCATCCCCGGCTCCGCGCATGCCCCACACACATGGCCCAGTTGTCGAGCAATTCCCGCTCCGTGAAAATGATGTCGATGTATCGGATGCACGGCACGGGCGGGGCCCAATCCCCATTCACGCACATCACCAGCAGTTGCGCCCGTGTGGTGCGGCACACATAGCAATATCCCTTGAGCTGCACCAGCCATGTCCAGAAATACTTTTCGAGCGCATCCAGTTTGCGCGATGAACGCCAGGTCGCCTTGGTGTCCATCACGATTGGCGGCGAGACCGTAATGTCGATCAGATCCGGAGAGCAGATGATTCCGTCTTCGGATATCTCGCCGGGACGGATGAAATTGTTGAAGGCCAGGGACCGGGCGAATGCCTCGGCAATCACCCATTCCCACTGAAACCCCATCGACCGGTACACCGATAGTTCTTGTTCGGTCAGATGGTTGGCGCGCGCCCCAATGGTGCGTTCGATGTCCGAGTAGATATCGCTTAGGTGTAGGCCAGGGGAGCGCGCCGGAAGGGATTCGGCCGGGCCACGAACGATACTGGCGTCGAATTGGAGTTCGGTGATACGCATACGTATAGACCGTAGCCGGTAGCCGGTAGCCGAAATTAGTAAGTACTGGCAAGGGGCCGGGCCGCTAATTGCCGCTCCCCATAGAGTTGCAACAGGTCAACCCAACCCCTTGCCTTCTCAATCTGTGATAGCTCCCACCTTAACCCGGCTATCCCAGACTGATTTCCTTGCCGTCAAACGCCCACGGACGCCCCTCCGCGCCAAGGAATTCGTCCTTGAACGCCAGAGTGACAATCGCCGAACGCTCGGTCATGGGCTTGGCCTTGAGTGCGGCGAACAGGGTTTGAGACAGCTTGGCCTTGGGCAGAGAGCCGCCAGCAGCGCTCACGGCATCGAGCACAGCCGCCACGGTATCGTCTTCGATTGCACCCGCGCCCGCCGATGCCGCCGCTGCCCCGTTGGCCTTGCCAGCAGATGCCGACGCTGCCCCGCGCTTGCCTTTGCCCTTAGCCTCGGTTTCGCCGGGCATCAGAAGGATCTTGCTCACGCACAGGACGGTGCGCTTGCGGTCGCCTTCGCCAGGTTGGTTGGCCAGCCCTTTGCGCTCCTGCTGGGCCTCTTGCTTGACGTGGACGCGCATCCCATCCAGAAACGACAGGTCCGACCCTTCGATTTTGTCTTCCGGGTACCCGGCATTGACGATGCTGGAAATGAACTGGAAGAAATTGGAGGAGTCGGAGAGGGAGTCGCGCTTGCCCACTCTGACCAGGGTTTTCTCGTCGCGGCTGGGAACAAAGGAATCGGGCTTGCCGGCGGAGTAGTACTGGTCGTGCTCTTTGCCGTCGTCGTCAACGTAGCAAAGATGAGCGGCCAGAGACTTTTCGGATTTGCCTTGGTAGTCCCAGATCACCCAGCGGGCGGCTTTGATGTTGACATCGGCGTCATCCAGGAGTCCTCCGCCGTGGGAGAAGTCCGAGGGACGAATGCTTACGAGCGGTTGTTGTGTTTCAGCCATAGTGATAGTGCGCTCCTCAGCGCAAGTACGAAGACGAAAGGTTGATGGTTGCGACCACCGTGAATCAGCGTCAGTGATGGTAGGCCGAGGTTGACACGGTGTCAAGGGAAAAATAAAACCGTGAACACAGCACAGCGTGCTACTTGCGACGGCGTCCCCCGGCTGGGGCTTCATCCACAGCCGCCGCTACCGGCACAGTTGCCGTCACAGGGGACGCGGAGGCGGTTACGGGGGTCGTGATGATCGGCCACTTCCATGTCCCCGGCTCCGCCGATACTGTATCGTCATATCGGCTCTCCGCCACAAACGTTGTGACCGGCAGCTTGGCCACCCCTTCAGGCAGGTTGTCGTGATCGCTCCAGCCACGGAGCATCAGCGTACCGGCTACAGTCCCCAGTGACGAGTCGATGATATCGACGATGAGCATAGGGCGGCGGGTTTTGCCGTCACGCATCAGAAAGAGCACGATGCGGCCCGGCGTAATGGGATTGTGGGTGCGAGTATCGGTGGTCATAGTGGTCATGTCAATGGCTCCTTGGGGCTACGATTCCAGTATGATTTTGCCCGCCGGCGGCGGCGACGGGTGCGCCAACCGGTCGGACGGTTCGTCGTTCTTTTTGAGCCTGACCAGCAGCGTTCCTGTTGCCGGGGTGATTTCGAGCGTGTATTGCTGGTCCATCAGTTGCGCGGCGAAAGTGGTGATGGGGATGTGCATGTCGCGGCGCGCGGACAATATGCGATTGGCCGCCTGGCATTTTTCGTTACGGCATTCTGTGAATGAAGATGGGTTGCCTTTGTTGTCACGCCACACGTCGCCATGAAAATGGTTGTGACGCTCCTGAACAAGCGTGGCGAAGGCCAGGGATAGCTCGGTATCCTCGCGCCGGTCGTACAAGAGGTAAGAGGCGATGATGGCGAGGGTGCGAAGTTGGACTTCGACTGGAGGGTGCTGTTGAGAGAGTTGTGTCATTTGCCTAATGCCTCATTGGTAGGATGATCAAGTATGACCATCTCCACTGTCTTTTCTGTCATACCACCCGTAGAGTTCTTTGGCATAGTTTGCATCTCAATGCCAGCTTCGGCAGCTGTCAGATTCGCCACCGCAGATTTCCAGTAGGAGGCTTTTAACTCTGCGCCGATAAACCTACGACCCGCCCTGATACACTCGTACCCCTCCGAGCCGATCCCCGCAAAGGGTGACAGCACAGTATCACCAGGATTTGACCATAGCCGCAGAGCGCGTGCCACCACCGCCAACTGCAGGGGTGCAATATGTCGCTCGTCTTTCGCCTCTCTTGCAGACGTGCGGGTTAGTGTATTTGACGGGTTGATGTCCAGCCACACAGGGGACGCGTAATTCTGCCACAACTGTACCGGGAATGATTTATCCGTATGCCGCACTCTCTCCGGATTGTCTCCGGGTTTGCGCATGGTGACCAAGTAATCCGGTATACCTTGACGGCTCATACAAGAGTCTTTTTTTAGCTGTTTGTGCAGTAGCCCGAGGGCCTTAGTGCGCTGCATTGCGGTCACCGGATTTTTCCAAATAGTCACTTCGCTGTGGTAGATAAACCCAGCTTCTCGAAACAGCCGGATCATATCCCCCCTAAAATCAGTGATACCAATTACCCCATCACGTTCCTTGACTGTTGGGAGGTTCATGCAATGGAAGGACATTAGCCTACCGGGCATGGTGACCCTGTGGAGTAAGTAGGCTATGTACTGAAAGTGTTCATAGAACTCGGAATGGGTTCGGCAGTTGCCCATATCGCGTTCACTAGCGGAATAGGTGTAGAGAGACGCAAACGGCGGTGAGAATATTGTGTAATGAATGGAATTTTCCGTAATCTCAGACACGACATCGACGCAATCCCCTAAGTGCATAGTCCAGTTCTTACCCGCAGCCACATCTCTTACATACTCCTCTGATTTCCTGATATTGCCGCGAATGTCCTTGCGGTTAAGATCGTGCATATTATTGACCATCTCATCTGCCATATGTGCGGCATCGGCCTCTTTCCGTTTGATGTTATCGACCACCGACCCCTCCCTGCTGGAAGTTACAATGAATACATTCACTTGCTGGGTCTGCCCGAATCGCCAGCAACGTCGTACGGCTTGGTAATACTGCTCGTAGGAGTCAGACAGCCCCAAAAAAATTACGTTGTGACAGTTTTGCCAGTTCATACCAAAGCCGGCAATAGAGGGCTTAGTCACCAATATTCGTACTTTTCCGGAACTGAATCCCAACATTGTAGATTCTTTCTGTTCGTGGGTATGTGCCCCGGAGACCTCTTGAGCGTTTACGATCTCTGCCAGAGTCGAGGATTCGACATTAAGATTCGTCCAGACCAGCCATTGTTCGTGCGGTTTTTTGGAAATTATCTCTGCGGCCCTCAAGCAGCGAAGTATGGTGCTTTCGGCGCGGGCTTGCCTGCGCTCCATTAGAGTACACGCAGCGGGACCATCACATTGCACTGTCTCCTCGAAATATCGCGGCTCCGGAATCACGAAATGCCTGTCATCGTACCCTAAATCAGATGGCTTTCGTATCATGACCGCCCAGGAGCATACCCACTTCCAGAACTCTTTCTCGGCATGCCGTTTTAATCTCCATTTGCTGGTCTCTCCACCGTCATGCACAAAAAAGGTAGACAGCATCTCGGCACGGGTCAGCATTCCCAAAAATTCAGAATGATTGCCTAGCTCCATATAGTCATTGGGCGCAGGGGTGGCTGTGCAGGCCAGCCGGAAGGGTGTGTGCCGAAATCCTTCTATAATTTGGTTACGAAATTTTCCTTCAAAATGTTTGATGATGGAGGACTCATCCAACACTACACCAGTGTAATCCTGCGGATCGAACTTATGCAGCATGTGGTAGTTAGTGATAGTGACCTGAGTGTTTATAGGTTCCCGAGAATACACGACCGACATATCTATCTTTCGACCTTCGCGCACAGTCTGCTCGGAAACGGCAAGGGGGGCCAGAATTAGGACCCGGCCGGGTACGTGTCTAGCCCACTCCAACTGCATCATGGTCTTTCCGAGCCCGCAGTCGGCAAACACGGCAGTACGTCCTTTACGGAGTGACCAACACACGATATCTCTTTGAAAATCGAATAGCAGCGGATGAATGTCCCCTGGAGACGATACCCCACTGGCCTCAATCGTGAGGGATTTAGTTTTGAGGAATTTCTCGTAATTTCCATTAACTTTCTGCATAGCCAGTATTCTCTTGCCTAAGCTCTAATATATGGCGAGCTGCTAGATGGATATACGCAAATTGCTTTGCGTCGTCATCCGAGAAATCAATGCCACACGTTGCACACCACAAAGTCAAATCATCGGTGGCTTCGGTATTGTCACGCTGGTCTTGCATGCTTCCATGAACCATCCCGGGAATAGGTGCCGGTACTTCCACAGAAACCACTTCCAGTTATCGTCAATCACAATAGTCTCGCACACATCCATTTCATCCCGCATGCCACGCCCGGCCATTTGCACCAGGGTTTGGGCGGCGATATACGCGGCATAGTCCTTGTCGGACTGGCTACGGGCTTGCGTCACCAAGGGGCGCGTGTCGGGGAAGGGGATTTTGCCGATAATCTGGAACTGGCATTCGTCAAAAGGAAAGTCCCATCCCGTGGTCACTGATGGCGACACCAGCACCGCTGGGGGCTTGGCCCGCTTAAACTCCTCAATCACATGCCGCGTGTTGTCGGAGGTGTTGGTGTACATGATGTCACGGAATTCAGAATGCTGAAAGATGAGGTTGCGGCGCGCGAACGACACGGTATGCACAATGCCCTTGCGGTCCATCCTTTGCCGGATGATCTGGTCGATACGGGTGGCCCATCGCTCCTGGTCCTCGGGAGATGTCCGGTGGGACATCTGACATGTAGGCACATGTACCACCGGACGGCGCGACGGGGGGAACGAGGAGGGGTATTCGTTGAAGTCGTAGTCATCGGGCGACAGGCCGAGGATAGCGGCGGTTTTCGGGCGGATGGTGGCGCTGAACACAACTACTTTCGGCGTCCCGCGAAACAGGATGCTTTCGGCGTATTGCGAGGGCCAGATGGGGTCAAACTGGAATTTATTTTTGCCGGTGCGCTCGAACACCCATTCGCCACGGGATTCAGCCAGGGATTTACATTTTCCCAATACCAGCCGGATGGAGCGTATCTCGCGCAAGGTGCCATGGTCGACGCGCCCCCCGTCTTCCCGTTTGCTCTTGGCCATATCCGAGAGCGTGTCCAGACGGGATTGTAACAGGGCAGCGTGGTGCGCGGCCCATTTGCGCCAGTCGTCGACGCCAACGCCATCTGCCATCGGCCGGGCCTTCATCACGCCTTCGATCTCAAATAGGTCAAGTTCGATGGAAAGGAAAGAGGAGAGTTCGTCCGGCGCGTCATGGCCTTCATCCAATATGAGCAGGTCGAATGGCCCCAGGCCCTCGCCGTAGCGGTGGATGGTCATCCAGTACATGTAGTTGGTGACTACTAGCTGGGCGCTCTGGGCCGTGTGGTAGGCGTCATAATAGCTGCATCCGCTGTCGCGGAGCGTGCAGCGCAGCCCCGCTTTGCATGGCCCGTCGTCACAGGAATGGGTGCGCCCGGAGGGCATGCCGAATTCGCTCTCGGCAGCGCGGCAACTATAGCTGTTCATGCCGCGAATATCGACCAGTCCGGATTCGCCGAAATCGTTGACCAGTTGGGATTGCAGGCCCTTGGTGCTGGTGAGGATGCAGGTGCGGGCCCCGGAGATGAGCGCATGGCTGACATAGCACAGGGATTTGCCGGAGCCAGTTGGCATGGCCTGAAAGATGAAACGGCGGTCACTGTTCATTGCCGCGAGGATGCCGCGCTCCTGTACCCCTCGCCAGTGGGAGAACTTGGCGGGGACGCCAAAGACTGCCGGTGGGGGCAATAGCGAGGTTTCACGGGGATCGGACATAGTAGAGACGGTCACGGTAGATATTCCGGTAATTGCCGATTGCCGAACAGAGCTAAGGTATAACGCCGATTGACACCATGTCAAGCTAATCCAGGATTATTTCTTGCGTCGTGCGGCGGACTGGTCCCCTTCGTGCGATTCATCCGGCGCAGGCATCTCCAATAGATACCCGAATTTGTCATCCAGCTCCTTGCGGTATTTGTCCTGCCAGTACCCCTCAGGCATCCGGTCAATATGGGACCGCAGTGTCGCCACCAGCCTCACCGCCTCCCCGCGCGCCCCTGTGCCGAGATAATTGTGCACTGTGGTCGAGCAGGCCTGAAACATACTAATAAACTCCTGCTGGAATATCTCCCCCCGGACCACTTCGTTCATCATCTCCACTTGCGCGGTCACCGATGGGACAGGTTCCATGCGCTCCAGGGTTTTGATGGCGTGGTGGATGGCCCAGCGGTAGAATGCGCCGGGGGAGGTGAAGGGGAATTTTTTGGACTGGACGATGGTTTTGACCTGACGGGTATAGCCGAACTGGAGGCGAAAAGTGACGCGGTCGCCGTGACCTTTGCTGTCGACCGGAGGGATGACGAATTCCTCGGGGGCGTAGCGGCTATGCAGAATGCTGATGTCGTCGGCGGATTCACGAGAGCGTGTGTTGCCACCGTTCCCATTCGGTCTCGGGTCGGAGGTGGCGCGTGACGGGGCGATGGCTACTGCTCGGTTTGTTGCTGACATGATAAGGGCTCACAGTGAGACGGAGATTGAGATTGCGTAAGATGATTACGGCACAGAGATGTCATGTGAATAGCGATACCGGCGGCCCGGACGGATTGCTGTTGCTGCCTAGTCAGTCTCCCACGGCTCTCACCAGCAATCATATACCTCGGGTCTTTCCCGGCTGCCCGTTGCTCCCACCGCGCCAGCATCCGGTACAGCCGGCCGGATTCGGATCGTGTCCACCCCCCACGGCGAATAAGAGAGCGTAGAGCGACCACACGGGCCAATGGCATCATCCCTTCCATCAGACGAATGTCGTTGGCGTAGACAGCACGCATAGGCAACGGGCAATCCCTTTTGGTCTCTTGTTCGGCTTGTTCCGAGCGTCTCGCCATCGGTCAAAACCCCACAGTCGAGGTGAATTGTTGGGCCTCGCGGCGACGGCGCTCCCGTTGCTCCCGGGCGGCTTGTTTGCGTTCACGGACAAGGCGGTTGCGCTTGCTGACATTGGCAGCGTTGGTCATCGGGTGCAGGTTGCGTGGGTCGTTGTCGAGAGAGTTGTTATTGTGGTGGTCGGCGGTGTCGAAGTCAAGGGAATAGAATACGGTGTCCGGGATAGGCTGCCCGGGGTAGATGTCGGCAAATGCCTCCCGGCGCCCCAGGATCTTGGCTTCGAGCACCAGGTCATGGACGTATCGGCCTCGCTGTGGGCCCGCGGATATTCGCAACAGCCGATAGTCCTTGGCCCCGTGCCCCGTACGATTGCAGTATGTCCCGGAATGGAATTTGCCTGGTACTGTAGAGGTGGCAGTTGCCATATCAGTCCTTCCACCCCTGCGCCGGACGAGTAGGGGAATCCGGGGTGCGCACCGGGGCGACAAGTTGTGACTTGTACCATAGATCGAAGGGGAGAGGGGATTGGCCAATACGGGAACAATAGGCTGTGTAGGTATCGTAGGATTCGGACATGCGGTCCCGTGGGACGTGAAGCAGAGGCGATATTGCGGGGGCAGAGACTGGCATGACAGTGGCTATAGCTATGGCTGCAATCAGAAATATTGCGACAAGTGAGACGTTCCGCAGTGTAGTAGTTGGATGACATCGTGTCAAGCGAAATGAGAGACCCTGATGGCTTCGGTCACTCATCCAACAACACCGGGCATTCCAGTGGCAGGGATGTGTAACTCCTCTCCCGCATATGCACAATGGCACGGCATGGCGTCACCTGTCGCAACTCCCCGTGGAGGTATTCGGTAGGGGACCACAGGACAAACCGGGTGCCGATGGGCAATGACCCGATTTCGTACTCTAGTCCGCGGAGCCATTCGTCAGACGGGTTGGCGGAAAGCTTCATGCCGATGCCTTTGCAGGGTGTGCTTCCCTTCGTTTGAAGTTCTTGGACTGAATATACACCAACTCACTCTGCGCCCGGGTGACCGCCACATAGCACAGATTCTTCTCTTGCTGCTTGGCCTCCGGCGTTCGGGCGAACTTACTGGGCATCAACTCCCGGTCGAGCACAAACACCCGGGGAAACTCCATGCCCTTGGCTTTGTGAACAGTGCTCAGGGTGAGAATGTCGCCGTTGTTGTCAGCGAACAGGGATTCGATTTTAGCGACCAGATGTGGAATGGTTGAGCCGACAGGCATCTCCGAAATGAACACTTCCAGGGTCTCCACCTGATCAGTCAGGCGCTGGGCGATGTCGTCCTTTTTGTCGTCCAACAGACGCTGGATGCGCGCCGCCGCCCACTGGTGCAGCCGGACGGAGAAATTGTCCAGCGACTGGTCGGAGAGCTTGAATTTGTTGACCAGCGCCACCAGCCCCGCGCCGATATCTCTGCCCCGGACCTTACACGGTACGGATTCGCGCAGAAGGTTGAACGCCAGTTCGATCAGCGGGCGAGTGTTGCGGCACAGGATGGCGTCGGTCTGCCGGAACTGGTCAGCGGAATACGACGTCCATGTGGCCACTGTGCCCTCGGGTGCGGCGGAATGGGATTCAATGTGCGATACCCAGTTGTGTGCCTCCGTGACGACAGCTTTGGGACAGCGATAGGAGATGGTGAGGGGGAGTTGGATAGCGTGGAAATCCTTCTCCACCATGGCCATGCTGTTGCTGGTCGCCCCTCGGAAGGCATAAATGGCCTGCCACGGGTCCCCTACGGCGATCAGCCGTCCGGATGGGCGAAGGGCGCGACGCAGCATGGTACGCTGGACTTTGTTGAGGTCTTGTGCCTCATCTACGAAGATAAAATCGTGCTGCCAGAAGCGGGAGCCGCAGATAACGGGCATGTAGAGTTGATCGTCGAAATCCAACAGGGGACGCTTATCCTGATCCGTTGAACGGTTGTCACACGCTCTTTCACCTCTCCACGGGTCTGCTTGTGCCAAGTGGATGGATCTCTCAAGTATCTTCCGAGCGTAACCGCACAGCAGCGACGTGTGCCCGTCGTTGTCGAGATCAATATCAAAGTCCAGGTTGAACGTGTCCACGATGTCCAGCCATGCAGCATCAGTGTCCTCGACCATAGGGGATTGGTAGCGGCGTCCGTCAGGGGCGTCTGTGACTGGCCGGGGGATCAGCCCTATGCTTTTGGCCAGCCCGATCAGTCGTGGCATGGATTTGGCAAACCTCCCGTAGTGCTGCGCCGGGACCAGTTCTTCGCACAGTCGCCGGGATTTGTTGGCATCGATTTTCACCGCGTCGTACCGGCATCCCAGATGCCGCAACCATGCACTGAAACCCATACCGTTGAGTGTCTGGGCGCGGACATGCCGAGGAAGGCGAGAGCGGAGTTCGTCGGCAATGGACTTGTTGAAGGCCACGAAGGCGCAGGAGAGGGATTCGGGGAGACGGTTGGCAGCTTCGACGATGGTCGTGGTTTTGCCCGCGCCAGCGACCGCGATGACAACAGCCGAACCACGGCCGTGAGTGATGAAGTTGAATATGGCCTGTTGCCGATCCGACCACTGGCGAGACGGAGTGGCGACGGGGGCAGCGGCAGCCGGGGTGACAGGTTCGGCGACAGTATCGTCAGTGTTAGCGGCGAAGTTTGAGGGGCGAATGGAGAATCCTGACACAGACCACTCCTCCGATAGACAGGCTGATTCTAGTCTGTAATTGACACCGTGTCAAGTGTCAAATCAGTAACCGTTGCCCTCGGGGGCCCCGCGACTGTTCCTCCTTTGCCGGGCCTGTCGCAGTCGCCGCATGCCCCGCATACGGTCGTAGCGTAGCAGGTCTCGGGCATCGGACAAGTGAATGCGGTATAGGATGGCGACGATGAGGGCGCGAAGGAACAGGCCGGCGGCGATGAGAATAAGGGTGACGGTGAGAATCGTGGCAATAGTCATGGTTGATCCTTGCTGGGGGCCTGGGGGTGGGCGCGCCATGGATTCACGTTGTGCCAGTCGGAGGTGCAGAGGATGCACCCAGGTATTACGGCTGCGTGAGGTGTAAACCGGCTCCAGTGGGCCGACATACACCACCTCTCCTCCCGCTTATCGCTTCCACAAACTGGGCAGCGCTCGCTCATGTGTCGCTCCGATCCCGCCAGTGAATAGCTAGAGTCATGGCGAGCACTATCAGCTCTATCCCCGCAACAGCCGACCCAGCCGACCACCAGAAGGATGGTAATGCTCCCGGCATGCCGAGCAGGAACAAGCTAACCCCGAATACGCCGAGCGTTCCTGCCAATATCTTCTGCCACAACTTAGCTTTGCTCACCGCTCCCTCCTTTCGCGGATGGCCCGCAGCGTCACTGTAGCGATGATGCTCCACCGCCATAAATGCAACAGCCCCCTAAGCCAGTGGGGGTTGTCGGCCCAGCGTCCAGTAATATCTAAACCGAATCCACAAAGCGTAGGAATAATTGAAATACGGAACTTCACGCCTCGCCTCCGTCCTCAACTTGAGACTGAGCTTCTATGCGTTTGAAATAAGCTTCTGATTCAAACTCTGGGCCGCAAGGGTTCTCTTCGCGTTCCTTTAACAATTCCCGATAATGATCTGCTTGAGAACGCCCGTCTATGAGACTTCTCACGAATGCGTCATTCCAACATTTTTCACAAGCCACTGCCGCCTCCGTCCTCAGCCTTGGGCTGGACTTCGCATTTATTGCAGCCGGGATGATGCGGTGATTGACAATCCATAATTTCACAGAGCTGAGAACAGTATTGCTTCTCCGTGTGTCGCCCATCGCATGCTATAGGGCTATGACAGGTAAAACATTCAACCGTTCCGGAGCACTCAGCCTTGGGCTGGAGGTTGAAATGCTCAAGCACGTCCCGAGCAGCATCCTTGACCGCAAAAGACTGATTAGCATCTTGCCAAGTTGCGGCAATCTGATACAGGTAGTCGACAATCTCCCTCGTCCGCGCCTCCACGGCTTGCGCCACGGCCTTCTCGATCTCGGCGGAGGCAAACGCAGCCATCACTTCGGCAATTTGCGGCAAAGTAAGATACCTTTTTCCGAATTCAGCCAATTTCCACTCTAGGACCACACCTGCACGACCCGCCAATTCCAGTTCACTGCTCATCGCTGCGCTCCTCGAAAGACAAACTTCTCGAACCAAAATACGACCGGAATATCAACTTCCTGCAACAACCCAAACCGTTCGGCATGTCGGAATGCAGAATAATTGCGCCGACAAACAGCCACCTTTTCCTTCACAATCTTGCGCCACGCCTCAAGCTCCATGCAATGCTTGTCATGGTTGCATTGGGCGCATGACGGAAAGAGGTTTTCCAACGTGTCATTTTCCGGCCTGTCAAACCCAATTTTATCTGGCGGATTTTCGCTCTTGACGATCTTTCCGTCCGCCACGTCATACGTAAATCGGTCCCTAAATTTCTTGTACCACTGCCGCATGACCGGTTCTACGTGGTCGGCGTGCCAGCCGCGTTCCGGGAGCACGATGCCGCAGTAAGCGCAGCGCCCACCGAACTTCATGCGAAGTTGTTCGCGATCCGATTTCTTCAGTCTCATTTACGCGTCCAGCACTTATCCGCCGCCTTCATGATCTTCGCCCAGACCTCGGGGGAGAAGCGTCGGCAGCCGATGCGACGTGTACGATGGTTTAAAAGCACGCTCCTCTCGATGCGATCACCACAGCACACAACTACAATTGTTACCCAACCTAACTGCTTTGTTTCGTCGCACCAAACGGGCACTTTAAGAAATCTCCAACACCACTTCACTCCCGTCACTTCCGTCAACCTGGTCTTCGACAGACGCAGCTTGCCGCCGTTCACGTCGTGGATTATCTCGGACATGTGTCACGCTCCAGTGCTTCCGCGCAAATGTTTTCCACGCGCCGACAGGTAGCCGAATCGAATTTCCCTACGTGGCATTCCGTGGCTATCTTGTCTTCTGGGATACCCAACTTCCTTCCAAGCCAGATATAGAGTCCGTGTCGTGCCTTGTTGTCCTTGGCGTCACGGCCCCATCCCCTGGCCTGCACAATCTTGTCCAGCGCGGTATGTGCGGCAATCCTTGCAGCCTTGGTCTCTGCATCCGCAGGCGTTCCAAGCGGACTTCCATCCGGATGCGCGCCATGCGTGCCTCGACAATCGGGATAGCGCGAACAGCCAAAAAACAGCCGCCCTTCACCGTTTGCCCATTTGTATTTCTGCGTGCGGCGTAAAACCATTTTCGCTCCACACTCAGGGCACGCTATGGCGTCGCGCACGTTCTCAGCCATGGCGGGCCTCGGATTCCATCGTCTCAGCACATGCGAGGGCTTCTTT
This sequence comes from uncultured Gemmatimonas sp., assembly GCA_964556915.1. GTDB lineage: Bacteria > Gemmatimonadota > Gemmatimonadetes > Gemmatimonadales > Gemmatimonadaceae > Fen-1231. The sequence continues at coordinate 1,049 of CAZKYG010000260.1, read as the reverse complement.
AATCTGTTCGTCGTCCCATGTATTCTTTCCCGCACGCACTCTGGCCTCGCACCAAAAGCGAATTGTCGCGGGCGCGACCACGTCTCGGCCAAGCAGAACGAACACCATCTCCGTGGTGTGTGCACGGCGAAGACAACTTTTTGGATCGGTCATTTCTTCTGACTTACGCATCCTCTCCTCCTCATCCCTCAGCGCTCAGCCCGCTAAAGCAGCGCCAGCAACTGCACCACCCGCTTCCTCGTTTCATCCGGAAGCTGAATGATGTCTCGATTCTTTTCATACCAGGCGCGCACTTCCCACTTGCCCGTGATCGCCCGTCCGGCCCCGGCCCAGTCCGCAACCATCTCGCGGACGAATTTATCTGGCATGAGAACGAGCTTCACTCTCCCAGAATCCTCGTGAAGCACCCAGTGCTGCCAGTGATGCAGATTGGCGTGTTGGTGATGGAGCCACGCACGGTCGAATGCGTCGTAGTATTTTTGTGCAGCTGGCCAATAGAGGCTGTCATCCCATTCCTCTTTTTGTAGCCGCGCCCTTTCGCCATAGAAATACTCGACATACGGGAACCACTCACACGGCAGGAACTTCGACCAGTCGTGAATGATAAGCCGCCAGACGGGAGCGCCAGTTTTGAGGCCCGCCACAAAGACGAACCACTTGTGTCGCAGCAAGTAACGCAAGTATCGAAGATGCTTCATCGTTCTCCCTCCTCAGAAGCTCAGTGAGCCTCAGATAGCAGCCAAATCAGAATTTTCCTGAGCGACTCCCCACTTAACGGAAAGCCGCGCTCAATCCTGCTATAGGTGGCATGATCCAGTCCGACTCGCTTTGCTGCTGACCGTACACCGAGGCCAGATTGCTCTCGCCATGCCCGCAATACCTTGCCAAGATTCATCGCTATCCCTTTCCCTCAGAAGCTCAGTGAGCTGACGGTCGGATTGGCTACCGAACGTGTGATTCCCGGCGGTGAGGCATGTCCTGCCAGGTTTGTTCAATTTCAAAATCCCAAGATGCCGCGAGGGACTTTTACTTTTTCATTCCGCGCGAAT
>CAZKYG010000259.1:0-12994 GCA_964556915.1 uncultured Gemmatimonas sp. | reverse complement strand
TCGCTCACCCCTCACCCCTCACCCCTCACCGCTGCCCAGACGTCATCTCCCAGTTGCCGCTGACCGACACCTCGACCTTGAGTTCCGGCGCCACCACCGTCGTGGCCGCGTCGGCGCGCGCGAACGCCATGCGCCCCTCGTTCATCGACTTCGCCATCGAGAGCACCATCGGCGGCGCGTTCACGTTGATGTTCAGCACACGTCCCAGCCGCAGCCCCGACGCCTCCGCCACCGCCTCGGCGCGGTCGCGCGCCTCGCGCGTGGCCTGCCGGATCGCCGCCAGCTGCGCGTCCCTCGTGTTCGTCGCCTGGAACTCCACATTGGAGATCGTCTGCGCCCCCTCCGTGAGCGCCGTGTCGATCACGCGGCCAACGAGCTTGAGGTCGTGGATGCGCACGAGGAACGCGTCGTTCGTGACGTAGGACGTGTCCTTCATGTCGTTCCGGACCTGGATACTGGAGCGGTCGCCCCAGCTGCCCCACCACCAGCCCTGCGATCCCGTCGTGGGAAGGGAGTCCGCCGGGATGCCGACCGCGATGATCGCGGCACGGATCGCGTTCGCGCGCCGGGCGGCGGCGCGCCCCGCCAGGGCGGGCGTGCGGCCGGCCGCCGAGTACTGGATCGTGTCGAGTGCGAGGTCGGGCTCGACCGTGATGGACGCCGAACCCGACGCGCTCACGTTCCCCGCCGGCACCGATGGCGTCTGGGCGGCAAGCGGCGAGACCACGGCACCGGCCATGGCTGTGGCCATGGCGGCGGCCGATGCGACGATGATGGCGGTGCGGCGCGCGCCGCGCCGTGCGGGGCGGCGGATGTCGGGCGATGCGATGCGAAGCATGGTCAACCTCGGGGTTCGGACGTCGAGTGGTGGTCTGACCCGCCGGCCGTTGTCCGGCGGCGCACAAGGGAGACGTCCCCGACCCGGAAACTTGCACATCGGCGCCGTCCCGGTGGCGCCGCATCGCGCGATCGTAACCGGCGACACCGCGCGGGGCCGGCGGCCGACTACGCGCCCCAGACCTCCCGGCAGAGGCGATGGAAGTTCCCACCAATGATCTTCTCGATCCGCGCCGCCGTGTGGCCGCGCGCGGCCAGCTTGTCGGCGATCATCTCCATCCGGCGCGGGGCGTTCAGGTCCTTCGTGAACATCGGCACCTCGGGGTCCTCGCCAGGCGCCGCGATGCCCTGCCGGATGCGGTTCTCCACGAACGTGCGGTGGACGCGCATGTACTCGGCGTCCACCACGTGCGGCGTGGTGGACAGGTCGCTGCCGATCCCCACGTGGTCCTCGCCCGCGACGTTCGCCGCGTGCTCGATGTGCTGCAGCAGGTCGTCGCTCGTCGGCTGCGGGCCCATCGTGAGGAACGGCATGAGGTAGATGCCGATCACGCCGCCCCGGTCCGCGAGTTTCTTCAGCGTCTCGTCGGGCTTGCTGCGCGGCCGGTTGGCGATCGCGCGGCACCCCGAGTGGCTGATCGCGATCGGCACCTTCGATGCGGCGATCGCGTCCTCGGTGGTGCGGATGCCCGTGTGCCCGGTGTCCACGATGATGCGCTTCGCGTTCAGCTCGGCCACGAAATCGTGCCCGAACGGCGTGAGGCCATGGTCCACCGGCTCGAGGCAACCGTCGCCCACGAGGTTGTGGACGTTGTACGTCACCTGGATGATGCGAATGCCGAACGCGTGAAAGAGCGCGACGCGCGAGAGGTCGTCGCCCACCGCCACCGAGTCCTGGAAGCCGTAGATCAGCCCGAACTTCTTTCCTGCCTTGGCGGCCGCCAGGTCGGCCACGCTCCGGACGTTCATGAGCACGTCGGGATGACGGCGGATGTCGTCCTCCCACTTCGCCATGTCGCGAAAGACGCTCTCCGGATCGCGGCCGCCGATCGTCAGGTTCACCGCCGTGATGCCGGACGCGGCCGCGTTGGCCACCATCTCCGGCGTGAGCTGCGGCACGGTGATCGGCGTATTGAACGGGCCGGGGCTCGCGAGGAAGTCGAGGACGAACGCGCGGTCGTAACCGGGCCAGGCGCGCGTGGTCATCGTCCCGGCCCCGGTGGCCGGGACGGCCGTCGCGGCCGACGTGCCGCCAGCCAGGGCGCGCCCGATGCCGGCGGATCCCGGCGCCACCACGGCCGCCGCCGCCAGCCGGTTAAACTCGCGCCGTGTGATGCCGTGTCGCTGATGCACGTGGTTCCTCGAGGTGTGGGGCCGGAGTGACTGCCCGCCGAACATCCCCGCGCGCCGGCCTTACGTCAAGCATCACCACCGGCGACGACGCGGCCACGGCGTCGAGCACCGCGCGCAGCGAATCTCCCGCTTCCGCGGTCCACCGCCCCACCGCGCGCCAATACACGCGGCCGGCACGCCCCACGAGGAACACGCGGATGCGATCCTCGTCCGGAATGCCGAGCGCGCGCTTGAACGGCGTCTTGTCGATGTACAGCGTGATGGTACGCTCGCGGACGCGCTTGTCCGGTATGCCGCGCGCCATGCCGCCGTCGATCATGGGACGCACCCAGCGATACGACCGCGTGAGCGTCGGCAGCTCGTACGTGGAGACGTCCGGCCGTCCGCGCAGCAGGGCGGCCAGCGGCGCGGTCCACGTGTCCACATCGGCCTGTTGCTCGCGGCGGAACGCGACGATCACGACGTTCCAGTCACCCTCGAAGCCGGACGGAAGCGTGAACGTCTTCTTCTCGAGATTCGTGCCCTCCACGCGCGGAAACCACACCGAGTCCACCGGCGTGGGCGCGGCCGGCGCCTGTGCCCGCGCGCGGGTGGCCGTGGCGGGCGCGGCCAGGGCGAGCACCACGACGAGCACCACGGCGAGCACCACCACGAGCGGCCGGCACCCTGAGGCATGACCATCCAGCGTTGGTCGCATGCATGAAATTACGAACGCGGCAATATTTCGTCGTCCCGTTGCAACGGAGAGCAGTCCGTGACGCGATTCCCCCGCCGTTTCTCGCTCGCGACCGCCGGCCTCGCGGCCGGCGTCGCCAGTCTTGCCGCCCAGGGTGCCGCCCAGCAGCCGCCGCGCGCCGTCCGCCGCGACATCCCGATGACCAACGCGATCAGGCATGCGTTCGCCGCCGGAACCCGCGACTCCACCGGCCGTCCAACGGCTGCCTACTGGCAACTGAAGACGGATTACTCCATCGACGTGCGGCTCGACCCGCCCACCTCGCGCCTCTACGGCAGCGAGGTGATCACCGTCACCAACAACAGCCCCGACACGCTCACGAGCGTGGCGCTGCACCTGGCGATGAACCACTTCCGGTTCGGCACGCCGCGCGCGGCGCCATGGGCGCCGTCGGAGGAGACCGACGGCACGATCATCACGAAGCTTGCCGTCGACGGGATGAACGGGGCGATCGAGCCGCCTGCCGGGGCGGCCGCGGCGGGCGGACGCGGCGGCCGGGGTGGACGCGGCGGGCCCGCCATGCCGGCGCAGCCGACGCTCATGGACGGCCACTCGACGCTCGCGCGCATCGCGCTGGCCAGGCCGATCCTGCCGCACGCAGCCGCGAAGATCGCCATCGACTGGAACGCGCGCGTGCCGGGCGCCGAAGGCAACTACCGCCACCGCATGGACCAGCGCTGGGCCGACACGCTCTACCAGCCCACGCAGTGGTTCCCGCGCGTGGCCGTGTACGACGACCTCCGCGGCTGGGACCCGGAGCTCTACCTCGGGCCGTCGGAGTTCTACAACGAGTTCGGCCGCTACGACGTGCGCATCACCGTGCCCGCGGGCTGGATCGTGAGCGGCACGGGCGAACTCGTGAATCCCGAAGACGTGCTCACGCCCGCCGCGCGCGCACAACTCGCCAAGGTCACGCAGACCGACGGCATCACGACGATCGTCGGCCCCGACCAGGTCGGCCCGGGTCAGGCCACCGTGAAGCCCGCGAGCGGCGACCGCCTCACGTGGCACAAGGTCGCGGAGAACGTGAACGACTTCGCCTGGGCCACGGCAAAGAAGTACGTCTGGGAAGCCACCCGCGCGAACATCCCCGGCAAGGGCTATGTGCCGGTGCACATGGTCTTCACGCCGGGCCACGCGAACCTCTACGCCAACGCGGGCCCGCTCGCCGCGCACGCGCTCGAGTTCTACTCGAAGCTCTGGTATCCGTACTCGTTCCCGCAGCTCACGCTGCAGGACGGGCCGAGCGCGGGCATGGAGTACCCGATGGTGATCAACGCCAACCAGGGCGCCGCCGACCACGAGACGTTCCACCAGTGGGCGCCGATGACCACGAGCAACAACGAGACGTGGTACGGCTGGATGGACGAGGGCTTCAACCAGTACGCCAACATCCTCTCGGGCGCCGACCGCAACGGCGTCGCGCCGAACCTCAACGGGCAGGGCCAGTCGTACGGGCGCACGAGCGGCAACGAATCCGAGCCGCCGATGATGTGGAACGCGAACTACGCCGGCCCGAACTTCTACTCGTTCGTGACGTACTCGAAGATGCCCCTGCTGCTGTCGTCGCTCGGCGGCGTGGTGGGCGATTCCGCCGTGCAGCGCGCCAACTCCGAGTGGGCCACCGCGTGGCGCTACAAGCATCCGTCGCCGTGGGACTGGATGTTCTTCATGAACAACGCCCTCAAGGCGCGCGCCGGGGGTGACCTCGGCTGGTTCTTCTACTACTGGCTGTTCACCACGGAGAGCGTTGACGGATCGATCGCGAACGTGAAGACGGCGGCCGGCAAGACGACGGTGACCGTGAAGCAGGCCGGGCAGATGCCGTCGCCGGTGGTGCTCAAGGTGGCCTTCGCATCCAGCGGCCCGGCCATCAAGCCGATGAAGAACGCGAGGATGGTGGACGCGAACACCGCGATCGTGACGTGGCCCGTGGACGTGTGGTTCGGCGGCGCGCGCAGCTACGACGCCGTACTCGATTTCGGCGGACGCGCGATCGAGTCGGTGACGCTCGATCCGTGCGGCCGGTTCCCCGACGCCGACACGAGCGACAACGTGTGGCCGCGGTCAGCCGCGCCGGCGACGCTGGCCGGCGGGCGCGGCGGCGGCCGGGGCGGACGCGGTCAGGCGGTGCCGAAACCGGCGGGCTGCGAGTAGTCCGCACGAAGCGCCGCGTCAGGACTTCGTGCGCCGGGCCTTGACGGCTTCGCCGATCATCTCGGCAAGCACGTCCACGTCGACGTCAGCCAGTGACCTGATGTGGAGGCACCCGCCTGCCTGCTTGTGCTTGCCGAGTTTCCTGACGAGGGCGTCGTAGCGCGGGTAGCGGCGAGCCATGTAGAGCACCAGCGCGGAGCGGCGTGGCGAGAACGCGACGAGCGGCCAGTCTTCGGTCCGGCCGCCGGCGTATGCGACCGCGTTCGTGTCGAACCCGACGATCGCGTCGCCCCACATGACGGGTTTCTTGCCCGTGGCGGCCGCCATGAGCCTGGCGACGGCGTGGCAGTCCGGGAGCCGCTCGCCGGCGGCCTTCCTGAGGAAGGCCGGGACGCTCGCCTTCGTCGGTTTGGTCTTCGGTCCGGCCGCCATGGTCGTCATTCCGCCGCGTTGTCGCGGGGCCCGTCGATGCATCCGGGCTCCGCGCGACGAAATCTACGGCCGTTTCGCAAGATCGGCGCGTACGACCAGGATCAGCGCGCGTTGGCCGGCCCCTTCATCTGACGGTCCCATCATCGGGAGTCGAAGCGGCGCTCCGGTCCCGACGACAACCGACTGTCCGAACGGCACGGACAGCCCCGTGCTCAGGACCGACGTGCTGCCCGCCCCGCCGGACCCGGCCGACAATGCCGCCGCCCGCATCGAGATGTTGAAGCGCACGGTTCCGCCGGCGCGGTCGATCCGCTCGACGTTGACGCCGATGGGAAACAGCTGCCACGACCCGGCCGACAGCGATGTCTCCGACACACCCTGGCCCGTGATCATCGAGCCCGTGGCAATCGACCGATACCCGGCGTAGCGCAGGACGCTCCGGAGTTCCCGCTCGATCGCGGCCACCGACGTGTCGCGGACCACGGAATCGTAAGCGGCGATCACCTGGAAACTCAGCTTGACGGACTCCGGCTCGAGGTCGTTCGCCTTCAGCAGGCTATCGACGCGCGCGAGCACGGCCGGCATTCCGCGTACGGTGATGCCGTGAACATTACCCGCGCTGTACACGCCGCCGAAGGGGGTGTAGTCGACGTACGGCGTCACGAGCTTGGCCGCGTCGTCCGGGTTCATATAGCGGAGCATGAACGTCCGCACGGCGACACCGGCGGGCGTCTCCTTTACCTGCGTCCTGCGAGCGCTGGAGTCCTGCGCGCCGGCCCCGGCGGCCAGCGTAGCGGCCGCGATGAAAACGAGCCCGATCCTCCGGATGGTCATTGCCGATACCTCGTCGAGTCCGCGGGTTGCAGCCACACGACGGTCACGGCGGGGTCGCTCGTCTGCATGACGGTTGCGCGCACGCCGGCCGGTGGCGCAACTGAGATGACGCGACTCGGCGTCGCGTTTCGGAGGCCGGTTGGATCCGGAACGGAATACCGTGCGACCTGTGTGCCCGCCGCGACCGCCACCGGACCGGACTCCAGCGACACCGCCTGCACTTGCTCGAACACATACCGCGTGAGGCGGGAGACGTCGACGGCCTGAGGTGTTCGCAGCGCGCCTGGCGCCGCGTTTGCGCTTCGTGCGCCCGGCGCGGATGGCAGGCGATCCGCCGGCTTCGCGACGTCCGTCGACGTCGAGGCATCCGACGGCTTCGCGACATCCGACGGCCGCGCGAGGATCATCACGACGACGGCCGCGGTCGCCACCAGGGTCGCAACTGGCGCCCATCGGACCGGACGCCACGGTGCCACGCGAGCTGCCGCCGCCGAACGCTTCCGCTTTGCCGCCACCGTCACCAGCGCGTCCGCCTGCACCCGCAGCCGCGCGGCCACCGACGAGCACTTCGCACAATCGCGCACGTGCGCGACGAGAGGCGTGTCGCAGTCGAGCGCGAGTTCGCCCGGCTCGGCCTCGAGCAACAGTTCCAGCGCGCGATCGCACGTCATCGTCCGTACTCCTCCAGCAGCGTCGGCTCGGCGTCCAGCATCATGAGCCGAACGGCACGCCGTGCCCGCAGCAGGTTCACGCGCGCCGTCACGGGGTTCATGCCGAGTTCCGCGGCCACTTCGATCACGCGGCGTCCTTCCAGATCCACCGCGGCGAACAACTCGCGCTGGCGACCGGGAAGGGACGCCAGGCACCGCTCGGCGAGCGCCATCAGTCCGTCACCGGCGGGCGGCGCCGGGCGCGGCGCATCCGGCACGAGCTCGGCGCCATGCCGTTCGAGCAGCGACGACCGGCGGCGCGACACGCGCGACCGGGCGAGCACCACATTGCGGACGATCCGGTACACCCAGCTCGTGACGCGGCTCCGCCCCTCGAACTCGGCGACGTGCGCGTGCAGCCGGAGCAGCACGACCTGCGCGACGTCCTCGGCCTCGTCAGCGTCACCGGTGAGCGCGTGCGCCCAGCCGAGCACGCGACCCCGGATTCCCGTCGCGAGGCGCTCGAACGCATCGGCGCTGCCGTCGCGCGCCCGCGCGGCAAGCGCGGCGAGCTCACGATCGTCTGGCTGGCGGGGGAAGGAAAGCTCCACGAGATGCACCTCAGTGAGATGTCGCAGAGACTCCCGAACGTTACATCGATGCGGTCCCCTCCACCGGCGCCGGCACCCGGGACCTGCGAGTCCTGCCGGGTACCGGTTACCCGTTCCCCGCCGTTCAGGGCACGACCGTGCCTTGAACGGAGGTGTACCTGTGCACGAACGCCCAGATGTCCGCGGCCTCGGCGATCGCCTTGTCCGTCGGCCGGTAGCCGTGGCTTCCCTGCACCTCGATGCGAATGAGCGTCGGGTTCGTGCACCCCTGCGCGGCCTGCAGCGCCGCCGCGAACTTCATCGAATGCCCCGGCACGACACGGTCGTCGTGGTCCGCTGTCGTCACGAGCGTCGCGGGGTAGCACGCGCCCGGCTTCAGGTTGTGCAGCGGTGAGTACTTGATGAGCCAGTCGAACGCGGCCGGGTCCTGCGCCGAGCCGTACTCGGTCACCCACGCGCGCCCGCCCGTGAACTGGTCGTAGCGCAGCATGTCCATCACGCCCACCTGCGGAATCGCCACGGCGAACAGGTCGGGGCGCTGCTCCATCACTGCGCCGATGAGCAGCCCGCCGTTTGATCCGCCGCGCACCGCGAGGTGCTGCGGCGACGTCCACTTCTCCTGCACCAGATACTCGGCGCCAGCGATGAAGTCGTCAAAGACGTTCTGCTTCTTCGCGAGCATGCCGGCCTCATGCCACGCCTCGCCGTATTCCGCCCCGCCGCGGATGTTGGCCACCGCCCAGATGCCGCCCTGCTCGATCCACGCGATCACGCTCGGGCTGAACGACGGCAGCATGGACACCGAGAAGCCGCCGTACGCATACAGCATCGTCGGGTTCGCGCCGTTCTTCGCCAGCCCCTTCTTCATCGTGAGAAACATCGGCACCTTTGTGCCGTCCTTCGACGCGTAGAACACCTGCACGGTCTCGAACGCACAGGGGTCGAACGTGGCCACCGTCTTGTCGAATTGCGTGCTGGTCCGCGTGGCGGCGCTCCAGTGGAACACGGCGCCGGGATACAGGAACGAGGTAAACCCGTAGTAGAGGTCCTTCGCGTCCTGCCGCGCGGAGACGCCGGCGATCGTTCCCATGCCGGGCAGCGACACTTCGCCCGCCTCCTTCCCGTCGAGCGTCCAGAGGGCGAGACGGCTCTTCACGTCCACCAGCGTCTGGATGACGATGCGATCCTGCGTCATCGCGGCGCCCTCGATCGCGTGCTCCGACTCCGGCACGACGGTGCGCCACTGCGTCGCGTCGGGGTGCGCGAGGTCCGCGGCGACGATCTTGCGATTCGCCGCGCCGCGGTCCGTGCGCAGGTACACCGTCGTGCCCACCACACCAAGCGGGCTGTACTCCGCGTCGTCGGTTTCGTAGAGTGGCCGGATCGCCGCGGAGACGTTCGGCTTCCGTGGGTCGCCGAGGTCGGCGACGTAGAGGCGATTCTTGTTCTCGGCGCCCTTGAACATGTACACGAAGAGCCAGCGCCCGTCGTCCGTGACGCTGCCGTTGACGAACCAGCTCGCCAGGTCCGGCCGCGCGTAGATCTTCACGTCCGCGGACTGCGGCGTGCCCACGCGATGGTAGTAGAGTGCCTGGTCCTTCAGCTCCGCGTGCATCCGGTCGGCCACGGCGGGGTAGCGCGAATAGAAGAAGCCGCGCGAGTCCTTCGTCCAGCTGATGCCCGAGAACCGCACCCACTCCACCGTGTCACCGAGGTCCTTGCCTGTCGCGAGGTCGCGGAGGTGCACGTCCTGCCAATCGGCACCGCCCTCGGACGTCGCGTAGGCGAGCAGCGTCGCATCGGGCGACGGCACCCACGCCGCCAGCGAGATGGAGCCGTCCGTGCTGAGCACGTTGGGGTCGAGGATCATCGACTCGGCGCCCGCGCCGCGCCGCATGTACACCGGCGACTGCTTCTGCAGCCCCGAGTTGCGCGAATAGAACAGCGTGCCGTGCTCAACGGTGGGCACGCCGGTCTTCGGGTAGTCCCAGAGCTTCGTGATGCGATCCTTGAACCACTGGCGCATCGGCAGCTTCGCCAACTCGGCCTCGGTGAACGCCGCCTGCGCCTGCACCCAGGCTTTCGTCCCGGGACTGTCGGCGTCCTCGAGCCAGCGGTACGGGTCGGCGATCCGGTGCGCGCCGTACGTGTCCACGACGTCGCCCCTGGCGGTGGGCGGGTACGAGAGCGTCTGCTGCGAAACGAGCGGCGCGGAGGGCGTCACGATGAGCAGCGGAAGGAGGATGATGCGACGCCGCAACCTAATCACGTGCCCCGCCGCCTCGCCGGGCACCGACACCCGGCACCTGCCCGTCCTGCGGAGCACCCGTCCCCATGCCCGCCTCAGAACCGATCGGCACTCGCGTGCTCCCAGATGTTCGCGAACAGCCCCGTCACCGGCGTCTCGAGCAGTGAGTTCGGCGCCACCATCGGATACAGCGTCGCGTAGGTGCGGGTCTCGAGCGGGCTCACGCGCCGGTTCACATACCACGGCTTGAGGTCCGCGGGGCGCGCGAGCCCGGCCGCGCCGAGCACCTCGAAGAAGCTCTTGACAGTCTCCTTGTGGAATCGCGCCACCCGCACCGACTTGTCCTCGACGACGAGCCCGGCCATGAGCTCGGGGTCCTGCGTCGCGACGCCGGTGGGGCATTTGTTGCTGTTGCAGCGCAGCGCCTGGATGCAGCCGAGCGCGAACATCATCGCGCGCGCGGCGTTGCACATGTCGGCGCCGAGGGCGACTTTGGTGGCCATCGCGAACCCGGTGTTCACCTTTCCCGACGCGATGACGCGGATGTGCCCGCGCACGCCGCCCGCCGAGAGCGCGTTGTGCACGAAGTTGAGCCCGTCGTTGAGCGGCGTGCCGACGGCATCGGAAAACTCCATCGGCGCCGCGCCGGTGCCGCCCTCCCCGCCGTCCACGGTGATGAAGTCGGGCAGGATGCCGGTCGCGAGCATCGCCTTGACGATGCCGAGGAACTCGTGCCGCTTGCCCACGCACAGCTTGAAGCCCACCGGCTTGCCGCCGCTCGCCTCGCGCAGCGTCTTCACGAACTCGAGCAGGCCGCGCGGCGAGCTGAACGCCGTGTGCGCGGGCGGCGAGATCACGTCCTGCCCCGGCGGCACGTCGCGAATCTCGATGATCTCGGGTGTGAGCTTCTTCGCCGGCAGGATGCCGCCGTGCCCCGGCTTGGCGCCCTGCGACAGCTTGATCTCGATCATCTTCACCGTCGGCAGGGTGGCGCGCGCGGTGAACTTCTCGAGGTTGAACGTGCCGTCGTGGTTGCGGCAGCCGAAGTAGCCCGTGCCGATCTGCCAGATCACGTCGCCGCCGGGCTCGAGGTGGTAGCGGCTGAGCCCGCCCTCGCCCGTGTTGTGCGCAAACCCGCCCATCTTCGCGCCGGCGTTGAGCGCGAGCACCGCGTTCGCGCTCAGCGAGCCGTAGCTCATGGCGCTCACGTTGAGGATGGACGCCGAGTACGGCCGGGTGCACTGCGGCCCGCCCACGGTCACGCGCTCGTACTGCGCGTCCGGGTGCACCGGGGCGAGCGAGTGGTTGATCCACTCGTAGCCCGTCGCGTACACGTCGCGCTGCGTGCCGAACGGGAGCGTGTCGAGCTGGCCCTTCGCGCGCTGGTACACGATCGACCGGTCGTTGCGGCTGAACGGCTTGCCGTCGCTGTTCGACTCGACGAAGTACTGGTTGATCTCCGGCCGGATCATCTCCATCAGGTACCGGCCGTGCCCGATGATGGGGAAGTTGCGGCGCACGGCATGCGTGCGCTGCGCCATGTCGGCGACGCCGAGCGCGACGAGCGGCGCGACGAGCACGAGGGACCAGAGCACCAGTGGCCAGACGACCGCGGTCCCCCCGATCACGGCGAGGACGATGGCGGATACGGCGATGAACACTCGGCGCATCGGCTAGCAGCGGGTGCAGGGTCGTGACACGGGGCCTCCCGGAAGGGGCGAGCGACGCTCCGGCTCCGATGTATCCCGCCCCGGCCGCCGTGTCAAACGCGCCGATGGTGGCTCAGCTGCCCGGCGCGCGCATCGCTCCGCTCACGCGCTGCACGTACTCGGCCGGCTTCTCGAACTTCGGGTCGCGATTGTACGCGTCCGACTGCCCGGGCGCGATGCTGAGGTAGTCCCACGCGCCGGCGCGCAGCGACTTGGCGACGTACACGATCTGCCCCACGTGATAGCTCGCGTGCGCCAGCGAGCGCAGCAGGGCGTCGCGCACGGTGAGCGGCTGGCGCCGGATGTACACCGTGGTCGCGAGGTCGGCGTCGGTGAGCGTCGCCAGCGTGTCGAGCACGACCTTCCAGCCCGCGTCCCACTTGGCGAGGCAGTCGGGCTTCGACACGGCGCGCGCCGCGAACTCCTCCTCGCGCCGGCGCCACGATTTCTCGCCGTCGGTCGTGAGGAACTCGGTGAAGCGCGACGCGAAGTTGCCCGACACGTGCCATACGATCATCGCGATCGAGTTCGACGTCGGGTTCGGGCGCGCGTTCATCTGGTCGCCCGTGAGCTGCACGAACGCGCCTTCGGCGTACGCCTTGTAGCGCCGGTACTCCGCCTCCACCGCGGCCACGAACTCCCTGCTCATCTCAGCCTCCGCCCACCGTCGCCCCCACGGCGCCGGTATGCCCGAACGTTAATCGTGGACGCCCCCGCAGAGCGTGGCGTTGTCGAGGCCCTTCAGGGCGAGCTCGCCCCACCGGCGGTCGATGGATGGCCCGTAGGCATCGGGCCGCGCGTCGGCGAGCCGCAGGGCGGCCGTGAGGTCGGCACCCACCTGGCTCACCGCGCTTCGCACGAGCCGCTCCGCCTCGGCCCGCGGCGCACCGTCGTAGAACAGGGCCTCGGCGTTCACGAAGAACTCCGGCGCGGCCACGCCCGCGTCGCGCGCGCCGACCGTGAAGCGAAGCGCCGTGAACGCCCCTGCTTCGCACTGGCTGCCGAAACCCGGCTTGAACGTGCCGCGCGGCAGGTACAGCCACGCGGTCTGCAGGCGGGCGGTGGCGCTGTCGGCCATCGCCACGCGCCAGCCCCAGCGCTTGAGCACGGAATCGGCGAGCGTCGCCGCAGCGAGGCGATGGCTCGCGCGCCCGATCCCGCGTCCGCCCAGCGGCGTGGGGAAGCTGCCGAGTGTCGGCGTGGCCAGGGCGATGGTCCGGTTCCCTGCGCCGCGGCGGGCCTCGCCGCCGAGGCCCGGGCCGCTCGAGCACGCGACGAGCCTGCCGAGGCCGCCGGGCCCGGCGACCCGGAGCATGCGGTACGCACGGGGCCGCAAACGGGGCATCAGGGTCATACACGACAGGAGGGGTGAGGTTGCTCCGTCCCCGCACCCCCCCCCCCCCACCCCCCCCCCCCCCCCCACCCCC
>CAZKYG010000258.1:0-6375 GCA_964556915.1 uncultured Gemmatimonas sp. | reverse complement strand
AGAGCGCGCGCCGCACGCGGGCCCACGTGCCCTGCCTGGCCACAACGTGCACGCCCGTGCCCGGCTGCAGCGTCGCGACGACCGCCGCGCGCACGCTCGGCGCGGCGCGCATGCGCAGCGTGATCCGCCCCGACACGGTGGCCGGGAACGAGTCACGCGCGGCGCCGAGCCGTGAGGCATCCACCCAACCTTCGATGGAGACGAGCGTCTCGCTGCCGGACGTGACGCCCGGCGTGACCATGGCCCCGGGTTCGACGCTCGCGAGCACCGTGGCGCCGCCCGCGCGCTGGTGCGCGTCGGCCCCGGCGGGAACGGCGACCTGGGCGGCCGCCGGCCGCGCGGCGCCGCAGACGGCGACGCACGCGGCGAGCAGGAAGGCGGCTGGAGCGAGGCGCATCGCTGGTTGGCCTGCGTGTCGGAAACTAGATTGCATCGCGCGTCGCGCCTCGAGACACGTCGCGGACGCCGCAACTTACCACTTCACCGGCTTCCGGTCTACGATGGCTCGCGCCGACAGGCGGCCCGTGGTGCTCATTGTCCTCGACGGCTGGGGGTATCGCGCCGAGCGCGAAGGCAACGCCATCGCGAGCGCCCGGGTGCCGACCTGGGACCGCCTGTGGTCGCGGGCGCCGCGCACGCTGCTCAACGCTTCCGGGCGCGCCGTGGGGCTCCCGGACGGCCAGATCGGCAACAGCGAGGTGGGCCACCTCAACCTCGGCGCCGGTCGCGTGGTGATGCAGGACCTGCCGCGCATCTCGGACGCGATCGCCACCGGCGACTTCTTCGCCAACGAAGCGCTGCGGGCCGCCTGCGCGCTGGTTCGCGCCTCGGGCGGCACGCTGCACCTGATGGGGCTCGTCGGTGACGGCGGCGTGCATGCGCACCAGGACCACGCGCTCTCCCTCGTGGACCTTGCGGGGCGCGAACGCGTGCCGCGCGTGGCGATCCACGCCCTCCTCGACGGCCGCGACACCATGCCGACCTCGGGGCTCGGGTACCTCACGCGCCTGGGCGAGGCCGTGCGCGGCCGGGCGACGATCGCGAGCCTGGGCGGCCGCTACTTCGGCATGGACCGCGACAACCGGTGGCCCCGCACGCAGAAGTGGTACGACGCCGCCGTGCGTGGAACGGCGGCCGCAGCGACGGATCCGCTGGCGGTCGTGCGCGATGCGTATGCCCGGAACGTCACCGACGAGTTCGTCGAGCCGGTCACGATGCACGCCGGCGGCGCGCCGGTGGCACCGATGCGCGACGGCGACGCCCTCATCACCTGGAACTTCCGCGCCGACCGCATGCGCCAGATCGTGCGCGCGATCGCGGTGGACGGCTTCGACGGGTTCCCGACGGCCCCGCGTCCGGCGGTGCACGTCACCACGATGACGCAGTACGACGCGACGTTTCCGGTGCCGGTCGCATTCGCGCCGCGCTCGATGGCGCGGATCGTGGCCGACGTGCTCTGCGATGCCGGCATGACGACGCTGCGGACGGCCGAGACGGAGAAGTACGCGCACGTGACCTACTTCTTCAACGGCGGGCTCGAAACGCCGTTCCGCGGCGAGGACCGCCGGCTCGTGCCGAGCCAGCAGGTGGCGACCTACGACCTTGCACCGGAAATGAGCGCGTGGGGTATCACCGACGTGCTCTGTGACGCAATCGCCGCGGGCGACCACGAGTTCGTCCTGTGCAACTACGCCAACGGCGACATGGTTGGCCATACCGGCAACTTCGCCGCCACCCTCCGCGCCTGCGAGACGGTGGATGCGTGCCTCGCCCGCGTCGTGGCCAGTGCGGAGCGCGCGGGCGCGCGCCTGCTGATCACGGCTGACCACGGGAACTGCGAAATGATGATCGACCCCGCCACGGGCGGACCGCATACCGCGCACACGACGAGCCCGGTACCGTTCCTGTTCATGGATCCCGCCGACGCCGCGGACGGCGGCGCCCTTCGTATCGGCGCCACGCCGGCGGTCGCCGGCGCGCTGTGTGACGTAGGTCCGACGATCCTGGCGCTGCTCGGACTCGAGCAGCCGGCCGAGATGACGGGCCGCAACCTTCGCCTCGAACCGGTGCGCGCGTGACGCGATTCCCGATCCTTCCGACGGCCCTCCGGCGCGCGACGCGCCGGCTCGCCTGTGCCCTCGCCGCCGCCGGGTTGGGCATTGCGCCGGCCGCGCTGGCCGCGCAGGACGTCATTGGCCGGCTGCCGCAGGACGCCGTGCTGCGCTCGCTGCACGACGGCCAGCGCATGGGCCCGTTCGTCGGGTGGCTGGTCACGGGCCGCGACCCGGTGGGCGTCCGCGCACACTCGTCGGTGATCACGGGCCTCCGCTACGACGTGTTCCTGTCCAACCCGGTGTACTTCTCCGTGCGCGTGCTCGACATCCCGTCAACGCACGACGTGTACCTGCCGGCAGCGCCGTCCACCAACAACCGCGCGGGCACGGCCCTCGCCAACCTGCTCGGCTTCGAGGCGGCGTTCGAGTTCGCGCTCTCCGGCGAGCGCACCTGGCACGGCGTACAGCCGCTCGTGAACCTCGGCGCCGGGGTGATCACGGGCGCGGGCAACCGCTTCGACGCGGGCGGCTACCAGCCCGGCACGAGCGCGCTCTACACCTACGGGCTGGCGTTGCGCGTCCCCACGGGACGCAACGGCGAGCTGCGCGCCGACTTCGGGTGGCTCATCCACCAGGTGCGGTACCCGTCCGTGTTTCGCACGACTCCCCTCGGCAACGACGTGGCGCTGCGCCCCGGCGGCACGATGACGCCGCTCACGTCGAACCGGGCGCTGACCGTCGGCTGGACGTGGGGCATCTTCCGGTGACGCGCGCCGGCGCGCGTCCGTCGGTGCGCGTGCGCCTGCACCCCTGAATGCCGGGCGCCGCGCTCACGCGGCGCGTCCGCTTCGCGGCGACGCACCGCTACCACCGCCCCGACTGGGACGACATCCGCAACCACGCGACGTTCGGCGCCTGCGCCGCGGCCGAGCCACACGGACACGACTACACGTGCGACGTGACGATCGCCGGCGACGTGGAACCCGCCACCGGAATGGTTGCCGATCTCGGGGTGCTCGATCGCGTGCTGGCGCAGGAGGTGGTCGGGCGGCTCGACGGCCGGTGCGTCAACGATGCGCTCCCGGAGTTCGCGCCGGGCCGTCGCATTCCGACGTGCGAGGAGCTCGCGCACGTGATCGCGGTGCGCGTGGCCGACGCGCTCGCGCACGCCGGTGCGCGCGCGCGCGTGGCGTCCGTGCGCGTGGCGGAGGACGACACGCTCTGGGCCACCTGGACGACCGGCGGGTGACGCCGCGTCGCCGGTGCGTCGGCGCGATCCTCGCCGGTGGGGCGGCCTCGCGGATGCACGGGGCACCCAAGGGACTCGAACGCGTCGGTGGCGCGCGACTGATCGACCGCGTGGCGGCGGCCCTGGCGGGCGCGGCCGACGACGTCGTCGTGGTGGCCAACGCCGCCGCCGCCGCCAGCTGGCTGCCGGGCGCATCGGTCGTGCGCGACCGGCGCACGGGCCTTGGCGCACTCGGCGGAATCCACGCGGCACTCGAGGCCGCCGCGGCCGATGTCCTCACCGTTCCGTGGGACACGCCGTTCGTGCCGGCCGGGCTGTTGCGCGCCTTGCGGGAGGCCGGCGAGGCCGGCGACGCCGACATCGTGGCGCCGCGCAGCGCGTCGCCGTGGGGCCACGAGCCACTCTGCGCATGGTTCGCGCGTGCCGCGCTCGCGCCCATCGAGGCGGCGCTCGACGCCGGCGACCGCCGCGCCGGCGCGCTCGCGGCCCGTGCGAAGCTGTCGGTCGTGGATGTATCGTCGTGGGGTGATGACGCCGACATCTTCTTCAACGTGAACTCGCCGGCGGACCTCGATCGGGCGGAGGCGATCGCGGCGCGCCTGCGCGCAGGCGCATCGTGACGATGCCGGGCGGGATGCGGGCGCTGGTGGCCGGTGCGACCCTGGCGATCGCCGCAGGCGGATGCGCGCGCGCGCGCCTCACGCCGGAGCCGCCGCCTGCCCGCGCGATGCGCCTGCGCGAGTTCCGGCGCGTCGTGGACTCGATGGTCACGGCGCCGGCGTTCCGCAACGCGAACTGGGGCGTGCTGATCGCGGACCCGGCGGCGGGCGACACGCTGTACTCGCGCAACGCCGGCAAGCTCTTCATGCCGGCGTCCAACGAGAAGCTGCTCACGGGAAGCACGGCCCTCACGCAGCTCGGCGCGGATTTCCGGTTCACGACGCGGTTTGCGACGGCGGGCACGGTGGCCGATGGCGCGCTGCACGGCGACCTCGTGGTGCTCGGCACCGGAGACCCGACGTTCAGCGACACCCTGCAGGGCGGCGACTTCCGGAACGCGTTTCGCGCGATGGCCGATTCCGTCGCGGCCCGGGGCATCTCCAGGATCGAGGGGATGCTGGTGCGCGGCGGCCCGGCCTTCACCGATGGCGAATGCGGGTACGGGTGGGAGCTCGACGACCTCGAGGAGCCCTACGGCGCCTGCGTGAACGAGCTGTTCGTGAATGAGGGCTACGCGCGCGTGCCGCGCGGCGATGGCGACACGTCCGCGACGCGCGTGGTGGCGATTCGCGATCCGCGCGGCGCTTTCTTTGCCGCGCTCGGCGACGCCCTGCGGGACCGGGGCGTGGCATTTGCGGGTGTGGCCGACAGCGCACGCGTGGTGCCCGACTCGGGGCTGACGACGCTGTTCACGATCGCCTCGCCACCCTTGCCCGTGATCCTCGCACGCATGCTGAAGCCCTCGCAGAACCAGATCGCCGAGCTGCTGTTCAAGACGCTCGGCCGCGTGAAGGGGGGCGCGGGCCGCGCCGACAGCGCGCGCCAGGTCGTGGAGCGCCAGCTCGTTGCCTGGGGCGCGGATCCGGAGGGCTTCGCCGTGCGCGACGGGAGCGGGATGTCGCGGCACGACTACGTATCGCCCGAGACCCTCGTTCGCGTGCTCGCCGCCATGCGGCGCGGGCCCGACGCGGCAACGTGGTATGCGTCGCTGCCGGTGGCCGGCGAGCCGGGCACGCTCGAGACGCGTATGCTCGGCACCGCCGCCGAGCACAACGTGCACGCGAAGACCGGCACGGTGGACAAGGCGCGCTCGCTCTCGGGGTACGTCACGACGGCCGACGGCCGCACGCTCGTGTTCAGCTTCCTCTGCAACAACTTCACGGTGCCGACGCGCGATGTGGAGCGCGTGCAGGATGCCATCCTCGCGCTCCTCGCGGCGCGCCCGCGGCCGATCCGCTGAGCCCAGTGACGAACCCGGACGCCGGCGCGCCCGCGCGCACGCACCTCGACGTTGCCGACGCCGTCGCGCGCGTGGTCGCGGGCGTCGGCCGCCTGGGCGCCGAGCGGATGCGCACCGGGGACGCCGCGGGCCGCGTCCTCGCGACCGCGGTGCGTTCGGCCATTGACCTGCCCCCCTGGAACAATGCCGCGATGGACGGCTATGCCGTGCGCGCCACGGATGTCACGCGCGTGCCGGCGACGCTTCGCGTGGTGGAGACGGTCGCGGCCGGCGCTTTCCCCGCGCGGGCGATCGCGAGTGGCGAGGCCACGCGGATCATGACCGGCGCACCGGTCCCCGACGGCGCCGACACGGTCGTGCGCGTGGAGGATACGGACGGGGGGCGCCAGCATGTGGAGGTGCGCGCCAATCGCGACGCCGGCAAGAACGTGCGCCCGCGCGGCGAGGACATCCTTGCGGGCGCCGAGGCGCTCGCCGCGGGCGCCGTGCTCGGGGCAGCACAACTTGGCGTGCTCGCCGCCATCGGCGCCGCGGACGTGGACGTCGTGCGCCGGCCGCGCGTCGGCATCCTCACGTCCGGCGACGAACTCGTGCCGCCCGAGCGGTTCGCCGAGGCCGCCACGGGCCGGAAGATCGTCTCGTCCAACAGCGTCACCCTCCGCGAGCTCGTCCGCGACGCCGGGGGTGAGCCCGTTGACCTCGGTATCGCCGCCGACACGCGGGAGTCGCTGCGCGATCACCTGCAGCGGGCGGCCGGCCTCGACCTCGTCCTCACGTCCGGCGGCATCTCGGTCGGCGAGTTCGACTATGTGCGGGCCGTGCTCGCCGAGCTCGGCGCCACGCTCGATTTCTGGCGCGTGCGGATGCGGCCCGGCGCGCCGATCGGGTTCGGCCGCCTCGGTGCGATGCCGTGGATCGGGCTGCCGGGCAATCCCGTGTCCACCATGGTGACGTTCGAACTGTTCGTGCGGCCGGCCATCCGCCGGATGTGCGGGCACACGGCGCTGTACCGCGCGACGGTCGGCGTGGTGCTGGACGAACCGGTCACCGTGGGCGCGGACCTCACGCACTTCCTCCGCGTGGTGCTGTCGCGGCGCACGGCCGGCCGCCTC
>CAZKYG010000257.1:0-19803 GCA_964556915.1 uncultured Gemmatimonas sp. | reverse complement strand
ATGTCCGGTGGGGGGTCGCGGTGTACCCGCGCGCCGCCGCCACCGGCGAGTAACACCCCGCCTGCGCCTACCGGCTGCTGTCCTCCTAGAAGACCCGCCGGTCGGCGAGCGGCCGGTCACCCGTCGCCGTGCCGGCGGCGGGCTGACCGTTCACCTCAACGGAGGACACCATGATGACCCGATACCATCATCTCGCGACGTTCGCGATTGCCATGACGGCCGCCGCGGTGTGTGCGGCGCCGCGGGTCGCGCACGCACAGACGCCGGTACGGTTCTCGGTCGTGGGCGGGCTCTCGCTCCCGATCGGCGACCTCGGCAACGGCACGGACCTGGGCCTCAACCTCGGCGTGCGCGGCGAAGGACGCCCGCTCGCCCCGGGCTGGGCGTTTCGCGGCGACGTGTCGTACGATCGCTACGACGGCCGGGGCGCGGTGGATGCCTACTCGTACCTCGCGTTCGGCGCGAACCTCGTGCACCACGAGCCCAACCACGGCGTGTACGAGTTCGGCGGGCTCGGCGTGTACAACAGCCGCGTGGCGTTCGCGAGCTCGGTGGACCGGTCGGATACGAACCTCGGCGTGCAGATGGGCGCGGGGTTCGAGCTGACCCGCGACCACCGCCTGTTCACGGAAGTCGGCCTCACGAGCGCGTTCACGTCCGGGCGCAACAGCCTGTGGTTCCCGGTGCGTGTCGGCTTCAGGTTCTAGCGGAGCGAAGCGAACGATGTACGCGCACCTCCATGGCCCGGCCCCGGTGCCGGCGCGTCCGCCCGGATTCGCGGACGCGACGTCGTGCAACGCCGGAGTCGGCGCCGCACGCGGTTCGTCCGGCGCGTCGCGCGCCGGGACCGGCGCCATGCGTTGCGTCACGCGCGCGCGCCCCGCGCAGTCACTCCCGCTCCCCGCGTCCACCATCCGCCAACCTTCAGCACAGGGGACATTGCGATGGTACGACGATTGATGTGCGGCCTCACGCTGGCCGCCGCGACCACCTGGCTCGGATGTGCGACAGATCACATCGCGGGCCCGGGATCCGGACAAGGCATGTTGTCGGCGCGGCTGACCGACGCGCCGATCGCGCTCGACTCCGTCAAGGAAGTGAACGTCTTTGTCGTGCGCATCGACGCCCGACGTGCGCGCGTGGTGTCTGACACGGACCTCGACGCGAACATCGACCACGACGACGGGGTAGCTCAGGGAGAATGGATGCACGCCGATTCTTCGCGCTGGGTCACGATCGCCGAGCCAAACCAGGCCTTCAACCTGCTCGCGCTGCAGGGCGGCGTGACGGCGTTCCTTGGCGCGACGCCGGTGGATTCGGGACAGTACCGCGCCATCCGCCTCGTGATCGACCCGCTGCAGTCCACGATCGTGCTGAAGGACGGCACCGTGCTCTCGGCGACGTCGGACCCGCCGGTGGAGTTCGAGAATCGCGGCCGGCACGCGCTGCTCGTGGAGTTCGACGACTCGGTGGAGGTGCACGAGGGACAGACGACGTCAGTCGTCCTCGACATCCGCCTTGCGTCGAGCCTCACGCTGCGGGGCCGCACGATTCACGATGGCTTCTTCTTCCGGCCGGCGGTGGTCGGCCACTGCGAGCACGAACATTGATCCCGGAGGGGACCATGCGAAAGCTGATGCTGGTCGCGACCATCGTCGCCGTGGGCGCGTGCAACGGATCTCGCGCCGACACCATGAAGCAGCTCGCGGAGATGCAGCAGATCTCGGCGCAGAAGGACTCGCTGCTGAAGGACGTGACCGCGACGTCGGCGTTCCTCGCCGACCTCACGAAGCAGGTGGGCACGGTGCGCAACCTGAAGGCGGGCAAGACCGCCGGAAACGCCACGGACCTCGAGGACAACCTCACGCCCGACCAGCGGCGCGCGCGGCTGCTCGACCAGGTGCAGGAGATCACGCAGCGCCTGAACCTCGCGGAGAACCGGCTCGCGGTGAGCCGCAAGCGCGTGACCGAGCTGACCGGCACGGATGCCGAGAAGTCGAAGCGGCTCGCCGAGTTCGACTCCACGATCGCGTCGTTCCGCCAGATCATGGACAACCAGAAGACGCAGATCGCGTCGCTCAGCGAGCAGGTGGAGTCGCTGACGGCGGAGAACACGCAGCTCAAGGCCGACAACGTGCAGCTCGTGAGCCAGCGAACGTCGCTCGCGACGCAGCGTGACTCGCTGACGACGATGCAGAACACCGTGTACTACGTCGTGGCGCCGCAGGACAAGCTCGTGCAGCAGCACGTGCTCGAGAAAGTGGGCGGGTTCCTCGGCTTCGGGAAGACACCCGTAGCGGCGCGCGACCTCGACCGCAACCAGTTCGCGTCCATCGACAAGACGCAGACGCTGGAGATCCCGCTGCCGGACCCGAACAAGGAGTACCGGATCGTCACGCGACAGGACATGGCGGCACTCGAGACCGTGCCTGACGGACACGGCCGGTTCAAGGGCTCGCTGCGCATCCGCGATCCGGAGGCGTTCTGGGCGGCGTCGAAGTACCTGATCGTGATCGAACAGTAGGGCCGCGCACGGCAGGACCGGGCACGGCAGGCGTGTGGCGAGCGGGGGGAATGGTGGAGCCCGCGCCTGTCGTTGCCCTTCCCGCCGGCGGCGCTAGCGCGCCGGGTACGTGACGTTCGCGGTGTGGACGGCGGCCTGGGCGTGGCGGGCGAGTTCGTCGGACGCATCGCCGGGCAGCCCGCTCGCACGCAGCTGCGCCACCGACAGGTCGCGCACGTCCTTGCCGGTGATCCGCTCGAAGATCTCCATGGCCGCCACGAAGCTGCCCATCTGCGACGGGTGATAGCCGTCGGCGCCGTAGAGACCGGCCGCCGGATCGGTCGCCCACAACGCGCGCCACGCCTCGCCCGCCGGCATGAAGACGCCGCCCACCGCCTGGGCGGCGGCGCGGTACGAGTCGCGACAGTCGTCGAAGTACGCCGCGCGCGTCACGTCGGGCCACACCATGAACAGCGCCGTCTTCGCACCGACGGCCTTGATGTACGGGTCCAGCAGTCGCGTGGCGAGCACGAGCGTGTCGCGACTGACGGGCAGCGTGGACGGGCCCTGCTGCAGCACCACGTACTCCCACAGGTAGCTCTGGATCGTGACGATCGCGCTGCCGGACGTGTAGTGGTCGATCAGCGCGTAGTCGGGCAGCGCGAGGTACCACGCGTCGATCGAGTCGCCCGCCTGCGCGCCGAGCTGCGCGACCATGCCGGGCATGTCGTTGGCATCGGTGAGGCTGTTGCCGATGAAGAGCACCGGGTGGCCGGGATGGTGCGTGGCCGCCGGGCCGGTTGGCGCGCCGCCGATGCACGCGGAAGCGAGGGCGGCCGCGAACCCGGCGAACATCCATGCGGCGCGGCGGCGGAACGGCGAACGTGTGCGGTGCATGCCCCATTCTTCCACCGGGCCCGCCCACTGGTGCCGGCCGGTGGGACAGCCCGCGCCCACGGCGTGACCGACGGCGCTATCGCTGGCGTCGCGGGCCGTGCTACGGATCGCGCCGCGACGTGAGCATCACCGGGCAGTTCACCACGATGCCCGCCGCGACGAGCCCGCCGAGCGCCGGGTTGTGCGCGTAACCGGGCGTCGCGCTCACCAGGTCTCCGCGCGCCGCGTACGCGCGCGCTTCGTCCCACGTGACGACCTTGGCGCGCCGCTCGGCGGCGACCGCGGACGCCGTCCATGCGACCAGGTGCAGGTCCCACGCCGGGGTGTACACGGTGTCGCCCGGCAACGGCGCCGCCTGCAGCACGTTGAGTGGCGAGAGTCCGCTCCGCAGCGCCGACTGCATGCCCTGACGGTCCGGCGACGTGACGTCGGTGTCGCCGTTGGCCACGACGAGGATGCCGAATCGCGCCGAGCCCCCGGCCGCGGACGCGATCACCGGCGCCGTCGCGAGCGCGGGTGCGTAGGTCGAGCGCTCGAAGGCGGCGACCGTCGCGTCGGACGCGTCCGTGGAGATGTACCACACGTGCCGCCCCGAGCCGTAGCCGCGCGCCAGGCGCAGCACCGCACGCCCCGCGGCGACGTCGGGCGACACGACGCGGTCGATCGCGTGATGTTCGTCCGCGACGATCGGTGCGTTGACGACGATGCCGGTCGCGAGCCGAACGAACGGCGAGTAGCCGTCCTCGCCGACCGATCCGGGGCGCGCCTCGAGCGGCGGAAACCCGGAATCGGGGTTGGCGCGCATCACGCGCCCGGCGGTGAAACGGATGCCCGCCGAGTAGTGGATGACGCCCGACACCTCGGCGCCGGCCTGCGCCGCCGCGCTCGTGGCGAGCGCCGCCAGCCGCGGCGCCCACGTCACCCCGCGGCGCGCCGCATCGGCGCGATCGGACGATTCCGTGACGATGTACCACACGAGTCGCCGGCCGACGAATCCCGCGTGCAGCGGGAGCGTCACCGTTCCCCCGGCCGTATCCACTGCGATGGCGGACGCGAGCGGGCGCGTGACCGCCGGAACGCCGGCGGGAGCACATGCCGTGGCGACGCATGCAGTGACTGCAGCGACGAGGGCCGGCGTGAGGTGAGACAACGGGCGAAGGTACGCGATGCGTTGCACGTGCGTCGTGTCGGCTCGGGGTCATTCACTGCATCAACATTGCGGCGCGATTAAGGGCGGTTCACCACGCCGGGACGCGCCGGTACAATACGGACATGTCCATGCGCGCGCGCTTCGCACATATGCCCGGGCTGCCCGAGGGGTTCCGGTGATCCTTCTCATCGGCCCGTGCATGTTCGTGGCGCCGCTGCTCGTGGTGCTCGTGCCCGTGGCGATCGTGCTGTGGCCGCCGACGCTCGTGCTCCTGGGGGTGCTCTGGTTGCTCGTCTGGCCCTTCGCGGCAGTGGCGGGTGGCGACGGCACCGCCGGCATCGCCCGCGCGCACCGCACGATCGGGCGGTGGTTCCGCACCCTGCTGACGCCGTGGACGTACTTCGACGCGCCCAAGACGCCGCCGACGCCACCGCAGGGAACCGCATCCGGGGCGGCGCACGAGACGGCGCCCGAGACGGCGCGGGAATCAGCGGCACCGTCACCTGTGGCCCCGGCGGCGAACCGGGACGTGCCGCCGGGCTGACGCAACGGACCGCCTCCTTCGCATCTTGTGGGGAGCGGTATGACCTCGAAAACTCCCCTCCAGCTCTCCCGCGACGAGATGCGCGCCCTTGGCGCGCGCGCACTCGACATCGTCATCGACCACTACGAGACGAACCGCGACGCGCCCGTCACCCGCAAGCTCACGCGCGCCGACGCCGAGCGGCTGCTGCGCACGCCGCTGCCGGAGCACGGCATGCCCGTCAATGAGCTGCTCGACATCGTCACGCGCGACGTGTTCCCCTGGGGATTTCGCACGGACCACCCGCGGTTCTACGCGTTCGTACCCGGCCCCGGCAACTTCGTGAGCGTAGTCGGTGACCTGCTCACGAGCGGACAGAACCTCTTTGCCGGACACTGGATGGCGGCCGCGGGCGCCGCCGAAATCGAGATGATCGTCATCGACTGGCTCAAGGAGCTGGTCGGCTACCCGGCGGAGGCATCGGGCATCATGGTGAGCGGCGGGTCCATGGCGAACCTCTCCGCCGTCGCGGCGGCGCGGGAGGTGCGCCTCGGCGGACCGGACGAACGCGCGGTGATCTACTGCTCGGACCAGACGCACTCGTCGGTCGGCAAGGGCATCCGCATCCTCGGCTTTCGCGCGGAACAGCGGCGCACCGTGGCCACGGACGAGGCGTTGCGCCTGTCGGTGCCGGCCCTCGAGGCGGCGATCCGCGACGACCGCGCCGCCGGGCGCCGGCCGTTTTGCGTCGTGGCCAACGCCGGCACGACGAACACCGGCGCCGTCGATCCGCTGGACGCGCTCGCCGACCTCTGTGCGCGCGAGGGAATGTGGCTGCACGTGGACGGCGCGTACGGCGCGGCGGCCGTCATCACCGCGCGCGGTCGCGCCGCGCTGGCGGGCATTGAGCGCGCGGACTCGATCACGATCGACCCGCACAAGTGGCTCTTCCAGCCGTTCGAGCTTGGCTGCCTGCTCGTGCGCGACCCCACCGCACAGCCGCGCGCGTTCCGGATCGACGACGCCGACCACCCGGACTACCTCGCCGACGTCACGCGCCACATCAGGCACGACGTGAACTTCTACGAACACGGCATCCAGCTGACGCGCTCGTTCAAGGCGCTGAAGCTCTGGCTGTCGATGCGCGCCTTCGGCCTCGCTGAGTTCCGGCGCGCCGTGGACGTGGGATTCGACATGGCCGGGTTCGCCGAGCGTACGCTGCGCGCCGACGGACGCTGGACGATCGTCACGCCGGCGCAGATGGGGATCGTCACGTTCCGCTGGAACGATCCCGCGAAATCCGACGCGGAGATCGATGCCATCACGAGCCGCACGGCCGACCTGATGCGCGAAGACGGGTACGCGCTCGTGATGTCCACCACGCTGCGGGGCCGGCCGGCGCTGCGGCTCTGCCCGATCCACCCCGCGACGCGCGAGGACGAGCTCCGGGAAACGATCGCACGGCTGGGCCGTTTTTCGATCGCCGCCGCGGCACAGGCCTGATGCCCGGTCGCGGCTGGGTGGCCGGACTCCTGCTCGTGCGCTGCCCGGTGTGCCGGAACGGCCGGATCTTCCGCGGCCCGACGGACATGAACCCGCAGTGTCCGGAATGCCGCTACGTGTTCCAGCGCGAGCCGGGTTACTTCCTCGGGTCGCTGGTGATCGGCTACGTGCTCGCCATCGCCGGCGTGTCGGCCATGGCGGTGCTGCTCCGCACCCTGTTCCCGGCCCTGGACTGGGAGTGGTGCTTCTTCGCGGGGTTCGGGCTCTACCTCCCGCTCGTGCCGGCGGTGTTCCGGTACTCGCGCGCGAGCTGGATGTACTTCGACCACTGGCTCGATCCCCCGGGGCACTGACCGCGCCATGCCGATCGCGTACTACATCAACGTCACCATTCACGTGCTCGCCGCGATGCTCTGGATCGGCGGCATGCTCTTCCTGGGGCTCGTGGGCGCGCCTGTCCTGCGCGCGGTGGAGCCGCCCGCGCTGCGCCAGTCCATGTTCGACACGCTCGGCCGCCGGTTCCGCACCGTAGGCTGGATCGCGGTGGCGGTGGCGGTCGTCACCGGTGTCGGCAACCTGCAGTTCCGCGGGCTCCTGCACTGGCACGGCGTGCTCGATTCGCGCGCGTTCTGGTCCACCCGGCCTGGCATGGCGCTCGCGCTCAAGCTCGCCTTCGTGCTGCTGATGATCCTGGTGGAGGCGTACCACGACTTCGTGATCGGGCCGCGTGCGGGCCGGGCGGAACCGGGCTCCGCCGAGGCAGCGCGCCTCCGCGTGCAGGCGAGCCGGCTCGCGCGCATGGCCGGCGCGTGCGGCCTCGGCGTCGTGGCCGCCGCGGTCGTGCTCGCGCGCTGACAACGCCGCATGCGAAACCGCCGCACCGGCCGGAGCCGGTGCGGCGGTCAGGTCTCGCGACGGCGCGAGCGGCTACTGATCGTGCCCCGGTCCCGTGGTCATGGTGGCCGAGATCTTCGCGCTGAACTGCAGGTCGTAGTTGTTCGGCGTGCGCGTGTGATAGCTCTTGTAGCTCGCCGTGTGGATGTCGTGTTCCTTCTCCGGCGACGACGCGATGGCGCCTGTGTCGGGGCGTGCCTGCAGGCCGCGCTTGCAGCACTCCTCCCACACCTTGTCCGGATCGAACGGCGTGACGCCGAACGAGATGTGGTTCATCACCGCGCGACGCTCGGCCGGCATCTGGAAGTCCGGCGCCATCGCGTTGCCGCCGCGGATCAGCAGGCCGCCGATCTCCGGCGAGATCTGCGTTTCGTTCTGGCTGCCCTCGTCGCCCAGGCCCTTCCAGCCGAGCAGCGCCTCGTAGAACGCCACCGTCTCCTTGTAGCTCGTGCACTGATAGGAGATGTGGTCGAGATAGACCGTCTTGAAGCCCATCGGCTCGAACGGCAGTTCGACATTCAGCTTTCCGTTGGCCGGGCCCTTGCGACGGTTCTGCCTGGTGCCGTTCGAGATCTGGACGTCCATGCCGTCCGGATCCTTCACGTGGAAGCTGTAGAAGTCGGCCGAGGGATTGTGGTCCGCCACGGGGTTGAGCCCGCGCTCCGTGAGCGCCGCCTCGACCTTCTTCGTGTCCCAGTTCGAAATGCCCCAGCAGAAGCCGTCCCACAGGGCGCCGGCGCCCGCGATCGTGTCCACCTTGGGCGTGGTGCACTCGGCCAGGTGGTTGGGATTTGCGTTGGCCCCGCCGCCACCACCGCCACCGCCCCGCCCGCCGCCCGCGCCGCCACGCCCACCGCCGGCGCCCCCGCGACCGCCGCCTGCACCACCCCGCCCACCACCACGGGCGGGCGGCGTGTAGCCACCCTTGATCATCACGCCGCCCCAGTCGCCGATATCCATATAGATGCCGTTGGCGTCGTTGCTGCGGACCTTCCAGCCCATGAACGCGGCGTAGAACGCGGCTTCGCGCTCGGCGTCGGTCACCTTCATCGAGAAGTGGTCCATGAGGACCGTCTTCCAGCCGGTCGGCTTGAACGGCGCCGGCATCGGCGTCTTGACGCAGGCCGCCGTGCCGTCGCGGTCGCGGCCGGCGCACTGGCCCTGCGCCATCAGGCGCGAGAGTGATCCCGAGAACGGCGTCGCCACGGCGGCAATGCCGAGGGCCTGGAGGATCTGGCGGCGGGAGACGAGCCCGCGGTCGTACGCGGAGAACAGACGGTCGATTTCGCTCACAGGGACTCCGGGAGGGTTTGGCGGGGCGTGACGCACCGTAGAGTATCCGGCTCGCTACCCGTACGGGTCAAGGCGACGGGGCGTTGGAGCGCGGCAGGATAAGGTGCGGCCCGGAGCGCGCCACCGCCAGCGCGATGGCGCCGGCTCAGTCCAGCGGCCAGCTCGCCTGGGTGGCGGCGCCGGCGTCGTCGGCCGGCGCGGGCCGTGCCGGCATTCGCGCCACGCGACGCCACCAGGGATCGACGCGCGCCCCGGCGGCCGGCTCGATTGCCTCGCCGAGCTGCGGGACCAGCATCGCCACACGTTTCGGCACGAGCTCGACGAGCCGCTCGATCGGCGCATCCCATGCGTGCATCGCGAGGTTGAACGTGCCCCAGTGGATGGGCAGGAAGGGCGGGTTGCCCAGCATGTCCAGCGCGGCAACGGCGTTGACGGGGCCCAGGTGGATGTCGCCCCACGCCGGATGGTGCGCGCCGACCTCGAGCATGGCGACATCGAACGGCCCGAATCGCGCCGCGATGTCGCGGTAGAGCGTGGTGAGCCCCGTGTCCGCGCCGAAGAAGACCGTGTGCGAAGCGCCGCGCAGCACGAAGCTCGACCACAATGTGGCGTTGCGCCCGCCGATGGTGCGTCCGCTGAAGTGCTGTGCGGGCGTGGCCGTGATCTCGAGGTCGAGGCCGGGCACGTGCGCCCGTTCCCACCAGTCCACCTCTACGATGCGATCGCGCCGCACGCCCCACGCCTCGAGGTGCGCGCCGACGCCGAGCGACGTCACCACCGGCGTCTTCCACGCCGCGAGCTTGCGGAACGTCACGAAATCGAGGTGGTCGTAGTGGTCGTGCGAAAGCACGATCACGTCCACGCGCGGCAGGTCCTCGAGCCGGGCCACGGGGGGCTGGAAGCGCTTCGGGCCGGCCACCTGGAACGGCGACGCGCGGTCGCACCAGACCGGGTCGGTGAGGACGGTGACCCCGTCCACCTCGATGAGCAGTGTCGAATGTCCGAGCCACGTGACCCGCAAGCCGGACTCGCTCGTCCGCGACCATGCGGCGCGCGGGTCGCCGGTCGGGAGCGGCGCGGGCGGCACGCGGCGCTCGCCGCCGCAGATGAACTCGGCGATCGTCGGCATGCGCACCGGTTCGCGCAGCCCGGGGAGCATCGGATGCACGTTGCGGAACGCGCCGTCCACCCAGCGCGGCGAGGCCTTCATGCGCTCGAGGCGCGCGCCCTTCGGTCGCGCGCCGAATGCGGTCCTCACGGAGTCCGCCGGACCTGGCGGGAACGACGCATGCGGCGCCCTACGGTTTCTGTCGCCGGGCGGTGAACGTGCCGGAGCCATAGCCGCCGAAGTCGATCGAACCACTCATGGCGTCCGGCGCGTCCAGCGTGCCGCTGAAATACATCGCGAACTGCTGGCCACCCACTTCGGCGTTGACCGTGAACGTGATCCTGCCGTCCGTGATCGAACCGGTGAAGTCGTGTTCGCCGAGGGCGGACGACGAGTAGTGGCCGGTGAGCGAGTCGCCGGCCTGCCTGAACGTGACGGTCGGCGTGCCGGAGCCGGCCTCGCTCTGCACGCTCATCGTCCATTTGCCGGTGACGTCGGGCGTTGTGGCGCCCGGCGCGGTCGCCGCGGCGGGGAGCTTGCCCTCGATCTCCTCGTACACCTTGCGGACGGCGATCGGCCCCTGCTGGTCGGCGAGCATCCAGTCCTTGTACTCGCCCCAGTTGGCCTGCTTCGCCGCGGCGTCGGCCGTGAGGCCGAGGCCGTGGAGGCGCTTCACCTCGGCGATGACGTCCACGAGTGCCTTGCGGTACGTGACGAGTTCCTCCCGCGAGGCGGCCGGTTCCTCGATGAACCCGTGCCCGGGGATGTAGCGGTTCACGTCCATCGCGAGGGCCTTGTCCACCGCAGCTACCCACTCGCTCGGGTACGCCGAGCGCATCGCCGGGAACACGCGGTTGAGGTAGACCTCGCTCATGAAGAGGATCTTCTCGCGCGGGAGGTAGGTGACGAGGTCGCCGCCCGTGTGCGCGCGACCGATGAACATGATGCGCACGGTCTCGCCACCGACGTCGATCGTCTGCTCGTCACCCGTCATCGCGACGGGCGGCACGATCACGGTACGGGGCGCGCCGCCGCGGCCACCGGCACCGCCGCGCGCGGGAGCCGCGGCCGCCGCCGAGTCGCGGAGCAGCTGTTCGCGCGAGGTTCGCGACACGACGTACGTGATGTCCCTTGGCAGCACCGCGTTGCCGCCCGTGTGATCGCCGTGGTCGGAGCCCACCACGTACCATTTCACGGGCAACGGCGTGAGCGTGCGCACGTGGTCGAGCATCGTCTGCGTCGCCGCGGCGCTCCCCTGCCCGTCGGCGATGAGCACGCCGTTCTTCCCGATGACGATCATGCTGACCGTCGTCATGCCAGGGTTCCGGATTTCCTCGTAGCCGTACACGTTGTCGGCGAGCTTCACGAGGCGCGGGAAGTCCGTGAGCTTGAGCCCGCGTTTTTCGGGATAGGCGGTGCGCGGCTGGGCAGCCAGGCTGGCCGGAATGGCGCCGAAAGCGGCGGCAGCGAGGACGATCCCGGACAGGCGGCGGATGGCGATGGTCGGCATGGCATAGATTCTAGCGACTCCCCTTTCCGTCCGCGTGGACCGCCAGTGAGCACCGCGTCGTACCGTCACACACAAGTCGGGTGGATCGTCGTGGTCATCGCGGCCCTGGTGTCGGTGCTGCCGATCGCGCTCGTCGCGCAGTCCGGCGACGTCGTGCAGGCCCTCCTCATCGGGCTGCCCATTCTCCTGATCGTCGGGAACCTCACGACGCTCACCACGTGGGTCGAGGGCGACGAGATCGGCCTCCGGTTCGGGCTCGGGCTGTACCTGCGGCGCATCGACGCCCGCACGGTGCGTCATGCGCGCGTGGCCGAACCGCCGGCGCTCTCCGGTATCGGTATCCGGCTGATCAGCGGCGGCTGGCTCTACAACGTGGGCAGCGACCGCGTGGTGGAGCTCGACCTCGAGGGCGGCCGCCGCGTGATGATCGGCACGAACGAGCCCGAGGCCCTCCTCGCGGCGATCGCCACCGCCATGCCCGACGCCGCGCACCGCGTGGCCGACGACGGCTCGGCGCGGCATCTCTGGCGGGTTGCGCTCGCGGCGGCCCTGCTGCTCCTGGCCGGCGTGCTGCCGGTGGTGATGGGGATGCGTCCGGTGCACGTGGACGTGAGCGACGGCGCCCTGCACGCGAGCGGCGGCTTCTACCGCACGACCGTCCCGCTGCGCAACATCGTGCAGGTCACCGTGCTCGACACGCTTCCCGCGATCGACGCGCGCACCAACGGGTTCGCCGCGGGAGGCAGGCTCCGCGGACACTTCTCGCTGCGCGACTACGGGCGCGCGTCGTTGTTCGTGGACCGTTCGGCGCCGCCGTTCATCATGATCCGGACGCGCGACGACCTGGTGGTCGTCGGCACCACCGACCCCGCGGAGACGCGCGCCCTGGCCGGGCGTCTCGTTCCGCCGGAGGCTGGCGCCGCCCCGCGGGACTGAGCGCTCACCCGCCCGGCGGGCGCGGCGTGGCGGCGGACGACCCGGCCGGCGGATCGCCTTCCGCCGGCGTGTACGGCTCATGGAGCGCGACCGGGGCCGGCGCCGCGGCCGTGCGCCGGCGGACGCGGATGTTGAGCATCTCCACGACGACCGAGAACGCCATGGCGAAATAGACGTAGCCTTTGGGCACGTGGTGGTCGAACCCGTCGGCAATCAGCAGCACGCCGATCACGAAGAGGAAGCTGAGCGCAAGCATCTTCACGGTGGGGTGCGCCGACACGAATGCGCCGATGCCGCCCGCGAACGCCATCATCAGCGCGACGGAGGCAATCACGGCCGCGACCATCACGGCGAGGTGTTGCGCCATCCCGACGGCGGTGATGATCGAATCGAGGGAGAAGACGATGTCGATGGCGATGATCTGCGCGAGGACGGCACCGAAGGTGGCCTGGACGGCTTTCGACTCGTGACCCCGCTCACCCTCGAGCAGCTGGTCGATCTCCTTCGTGCTCTTCCAGAGGAGGAACAGTCCGCCGCCGATGAGCACGATGTCGCGGCCCGAGATCGCGTTGCCGAGCACGGTGAAGAGCGGGGCCGTCGCCCCCACGATCCACGAGATCATGAAGAGGAGCGCGATCCGCATCACCATCGCGGCGGCGAGCCCCATGCGGCGCGCCCGCTCGCGGCGCGCCACGGGCAGCTTGTCCACGAGGATGGCGATGAAGATCACGTTGTCGATGCCGAGCACGAGCTCGAGCACCGTGAGCGTGACGAATGCGAACCACGCCTCTGGCTGGGTGAGCAGTTCCACGGGAGAAACGGTCAGGAGTCGGCGGGCGCAGGGCTGCCAGCGACGGCGCTGATGGCCATGCCGACCGCGACGACGACGACGACGCCGATCACGTTGTACCAGAGGAAGGCGACGCCGGGCGCGAAGAAGCTCACCGCGCCGACGCAGACCATGCCGGCCACAAGGCCGATGAATGCCCCCGCGGCCCGGGCGCGCGGGATCATCGCGAGGAAGAAGACGCCGAGGATCGATCCATAGAAGAACGAGCCGAAGCGGTTGACGACTTCGATGAGCGAGCCGATCGAGCCGGCGTACACGGCGACGATGCACGCCACGGCCCCCCACATGGCGGTGGCGCGGCGCGACACGGTGAGGTAGTGCGCCTCCGGGGCCTGGGGCGTGATCCACCGCTTGTAGAAGTCGATCACCGTCGCCGTCGAGAGGGCGGACAGCTCGCCGGCCACCGCGCTCATGGCCGCGGCGATCACGGCGGCAATGAACAGCCCGCCGAGCCCGACGGGCAGCTGCGCCAGCACGAACCGCGGGATGATGTAGTTCACGTCCCGCGTGGCCTCGCCCGTGACCTTGCCGGCGACCGTGAGCGCCTCGGTGCGCACGGCGTCGTACGCCGAGTCGGCGGCGCGGAACGCCGCGCGCTCGGCCGCGTCGTGGTCGCGCGGCGCGGCGCCGAGCGCGGCCGCACGCTCGCGACGCGCCTGCCATGCCACGTCGGCGCGGTGCGAGAGGTCGGCGTACGCGGCCGGTTGCGCCGCGGCGACGGCGCGATCGTGTTCCGGGTTCCAGTACAGGGGCGGCGCGACGAACAGGTAGAACACGAACACCAGCACGCCGACGAGCAGGATGAGCCCCTGCAGCGGAATCTTCCAGAACGCGCTCATGAGGTGGGAGCTGCGCGCCTCGTCCACCGACCGTGCCGTGAGGTAGCGCTGCACCTGGCTCTGGTCGGTGCCGAAATAGGAGAGCATCAGGAACGTGCCGCCGAGCATGCCGCTCCAGAACGTGTACTGCTCCTTGAGCGTGAAGGAGAAGTCGAACACGCGGAGCCGCCCCGCCGCGCCGGCGATGGTGAGCGCGGCATCGGGGCCCGCGGGGATCTTCACCAGGAGCGTGATCACCACGGCCACGAGCGCCGTGACGACCATGAACATCTGCTTCACGTCGGCCCACGTGACCGCCTGCACGCCGCCGATCACGACGTACAGGACCGTCGGCACGCCGATCACCGCCACCGACAGCCACATCGGCCACCCGAAGATCGCGGAGAACACGATCGCCGGCGCCGAGATGATGGTGCCGCACGAGAGCCCGCGCGAGCAGAGGAAGAGGAACGCCGTGAGCGACCGCGTGCGCGGCCCGAACCGGCGTTCGAGAAATTCGTACGCGGTGTACACGTTGGCGCCGTGCAGGTACGGCACGATCGTGACGCCGAGGATGACCATCGCGACCGGCAGGCCGAAGTAGAACTGCACGAAGCGCATGCCGTCGGTGGCGCCCTGGCCGGTCGTGCCGATCATCGTGATGGCCGAGAGCTGCGTGGCCATCACCGTCATGCCCACGGCCCACCACGGAAGCCCGCGGTTGGCGAGGAAGTACCCCTCGATGGTCTTGAGCCCGCGGGCGCGGCGGATGCTGTCGGTGACGAGGTACGTCAGGTAGGCAACGATGACGACCCAGTTGATCCAGTGCATCCGCTATCCGTTGTAGCGGAGCTGGAGCAGGGCAAGCAGCGCCCACGCGGCGAGTTCCGCGGCGAGCACCTTCACGAGGACGCGCCTGACGTTGCCGGGCATCCGTGTACGCTCTCGCGCGCGCCGCGGGGGCGCAAGGCTCAGGGCGTGGGCCGCGACGCGGGCGCCATGCCAGCGCTGAGCAGGTTCACCCAGAGCCGCACGCTCCCCGGCACGCCGTTGGGCACCTGCCGGAAGAGCGAGAGCGACGTGAACACGTACATCCCCTTCCCCACCGGCGCCGTGAGGATCGCGCCGCGATTCTCCTTCTCCCCGGGATCGTGCATCTCGAGCGGCGTGCCGTAGCGGCGGTCGATCGTGCTCGGCATGTACAGCGCGCGCTCCTGCACCCAGTCGCCCCAGTCGTCCTTGCCGAGCGCGTTGGGGAACCGCAGCAGCTTCGATGCGGAGTCGAGCACCGTCACCGGCGCGTCCTCCACGGTCACGCGCTCGGCGGGATTCTGCCACGCCAGCGGGAACGGGAACGCCCCGGGCACCGCATCCATGTGCTGGCCGTACTGCACCACGAGCGTGCCGCCGTTTCGTGCGAAGTCCATCAGGCGCGGCGCGAACGCGGCGAGGGCGCCGCTCGCGTCGAACGCGCGCGTGCCCACCACCACGGTGCTGAAGCGCGACAGGTCCCAGTTCGCGATTTCCGCCGGCTGGATCACGGTGACGGGAATGCCGAGCTGCCGCAGGAATCCCGCCGTGTTGTCGCCCACGCCCTGCACGTACGCGACGGTGAGCCGCGACGGCACCGCCACGTCCACCGCCTCGACGTACAACGCCGAGCTGCGGTAGATGTTGATGGGCCGGATGTGCGGGTAGTTCACCGCGAAGAACCCTTCGCCGAACTTCGACCCGTCGGCGTACTGCCCGATCACGCCGAACTCGTAGCGCCCCGGCTTGAGTGATCCGCGCACGCGCAGGTAGATCTCGCGCTGTTCGCCGGCCTTCAGCGTGACGGACGGCGGCAGCGAATCCACCCGGAGGCCCTCGGGCGAGACCAGCTGCAGCGCGAACGTGCGCGGCGCGTCGGCGTACGACCGCAAGGTCATGCGCATGTAGCGGTCAATGGGCTGGATGGCGGGCACGTACTCGAGGATGCCGTCGAACGCGATCGTCACCGGCGGCACGCCGCCCAGCGGCTGGTCCTGCACGCCGAGCACCGGGTCGGCCTCACGGTGGATGAGGGGGCCCACGTTGACCGGTAGTGACTGCCCGTCGACCTCGAACGTGACCCACACGTCGCTCATGCGGCGCGTTTCTTCCGAGACGGCCACGGCCGGCACGAGATCCTCCGACGTCGCCGACACGCGCGCCACGCCGTCCGCCGGCGAACGTCGCGCGGGGAGCAGTCCTTCGGCGTGCGCGCCGGCGAGCCACCAGGGCCGCAGGTCGGGGTAGCCGATCACGGTCTGCGTGAGCGTCACGCCGCTGTCGGGCGCGAGGGTCACGTCCTGGAACCCGTCGCGCGGGCCCCCGGTGATGCGCAGGTTGCTCACCGTCACGGGCGCGCGGCCGTGGTTCACGATCGCCACGGTCACGGGGAGCGAATCACCAAAGGCCATCAATTCGCGCGGTGCCGTGGGGTCGACCTCGATCTCCGCCGCGGCGAGCACGGCCCGGCCGGCCCGCCGCTCGAGCAGCGCGATGGCCGCGTCGAGGTCCAGGTCGGCCTGGGCGCAGGGGTGCCCGATCGTCTCGGTGGCGCGGCGCATCGTGCGGAGGCGGCACTCGGGCACCACCGTGCGCGCTTCCCGCAGCGTGCCGGCCATGCGCGCCACGAGCGGCAGCACCGTCCACGGCCTGGCCAGGTCGAGCATGGCGTTGGCCGAGTCCGCGCGCGCGCCAACCGTGCGCAGCAGCGCCTGCGCGGGCGCCGGCGCCTCCGCCACGAGCCGCGCGAACGATGTGTCGATGCCGGCGAAGATCCCCGCGTCGGCCTTCGGGTCGGCCGCGCCCACACGGCTCGCCTCGAGTCGGATGGCGCCGAAGAAGCCGCGGCCCCCGGCGCCGGGCACGATGCTGCCCAGCGCGATGCCGCCGAATCCCTGCGACCGGTGCTGCGAGCGGCTCTCGGCCGCGATCGCCGCGAACGTCTTGCCGAGCACCGGGTCGTAGTCGTTGACGGGGAGGTCGAGCCCGCCCGCGCCGCGCCGGTAGAACTTGAGGGGCGTCCACGCCGGGCCGAACTTCGCGACGGGAAAGCGCACCGTGTCGCCCGCAGCGTCGAACGCTTCGCGCGCCATCTGGCCGGCATACTCGTGATGGCCGTGACCGTCGGCGCGCGTACCGCTCCAGATGGAGTAGATCACGTGCGGGCGGAACGCGCGGATCACCGTCACCACGTCGCCGAGGATCGAGTCGCGCGGCCAGTGCTTCGCCGTCTCCTCGGCGTTCTTGGAGAACCCGAAGTCGTACGCGCGGGTGAAGTACTGGCGCCCGCCGTCCACGCGGCGCGCCGCGAGCAGCTCCTCGGTGCGGATGGCGCCGAGGGCATCGCCGAGCTCGGGGCCGATGAGGTTCTGGCCGCCGTCGCCACGCGTGAGCGAGAGGTAGGCCGTCTCCACGTGCTTGCCGCGCGTGAGCCAGGCGAGGGCCTGCGTGTCCTCGTCGTCGGGGTGCGCGGCGATGAGCAGCACGCGCGCGGTGGACGTGATGCCGGCCAGCGACTGGTCGAGGGCGACCGCCCCGCCCCGTGCCTGCGCCCACGCGCCCTGTGGCAGGGTGCCGACCAGGAACGCGGTGGCGAGCGTGGCGATGGGAATGCGACGCGAAGGCAACATCGAGCGCGACCGGTGAGGGTGTCGCCGGAAAATACCCCGCGGCGCGCGGGGACGATTGCGAATGCATGACGATCGGATTACATGTCGGCGCACCGCGACTGCGCCGCGGGGTATCATGCACGCATGCCTGTCCATGGAGGATGCAGATGCGATTGTTCCGGGTGACTGGCCTGCTGGCGCTCATGATCGCGCCCGCCGGGGCGCAGGTGACGATCGGCGGGGGCGGCGGCGGCGGTATCGGCACGCGCGGGGGCAGCGCGAGCAGCGCGCACGCCATGGGATTCGCCGAGCTCAAGCTGCCGATCCTGCCCGCCGTCCGGTTCGAGGCCGTCTTCGTCAACACGACGGGCAAGGGCACGATCTCGCTCGTCACGAGCGGCGTGTTCGAGGTGCCGACGCCGCTGGTGCGTCCATACGTGATCGCCGGGTGGGGCACGTACGGGATCGAGGACGACGGCGCGCGCGGCGGGTGGAATGTGGGCGCTGGCGTGCGCACGGCGCTGCCGACCGGCCCGGGAGTCTTCGCGGAACTCCGCCGCCACGATCACATCGCGCGCGACCTCTTCACGATCGGGATCCGCCTCTAGCGACCGGCATGGCGGCGTCGTTCGGCTCGCGCATCTACCGGTTCTACACGTCGCTCGTGCCGCCGCGCATGCCGGTCGGCGTGCGGGCGATGAACCCGTACCGCGACCGCACGGCCCGGCGCTACGTGAAGGCGTACCTCGACGCGTTCTATGGCGACGCGCGCCCGCGGCTGCTCGCGTTCGGCATCAATCCGGGGCGGTTCGGCGCGGGCATCACGGGCGTGACGTTCACCGACCCGGTGGCCCTGGCCGATTTCTGCGGCATCCCGAACGACCTGCCGCGCCGCCGCGAACTGTCGTCGGTGTTCGTGTACGACGTGATCGAGCGGCTGGGCGGCGTGCGCGCGTTCACGGCACGGAGTTTCCTCACCGCGGCGGCGCCGCTGGGGTTCACGCGCGGCGGCGTCAACCTCAATTACTACGACGTGCCGGCACTGGCGCGGGCGTGCGAGCCGTTCATCGTGACATCCGTGGAGCGCCACCTCGCCTTCGGCGGCCGCACGGACCGTGCGATCGTGCTCGGCGCGGGTCAGAACTTCGCGCACCTGAAGCGCCTCAACGATGCCCACGGCTGGTTCGGCGAGCTGGTCGCGCTCGACCATCCGCGATTCATCCTGCAGTACCGGCGCAAGCGGGTCGCGGAATACGTGGAGCGGTACGTCGAGGCATTCTCCGGCGGCTAGACATGCGGAGGGCGACCCGTCCGGGCCGCCCCCTGCCATCTGCCATCTGCCATCTGCCTTCTCACACGATATGCAGCACGCCGCCTGACCGCCGCGGGGCCGGCGTGCGCGGCGCCAGCGTGAGCGCGTCGCCCACGATGCGGGCCTGCTCCTCGTTGTGCGCCTGCGTGTACCCCTCGGCCGGGCTCGCCCGCTCGGGACGCCCCACGTAGCGGATCATCACCGCGTTGCCCACCGTGGCGCGGAGGCGCGGCGCAACCCAGCTCCACGCGCCCTGGTTCTTCGGCTCCTCCTGCACCCACACCACCTCGCGCATCGCCGTGTAGCCGTCGAGCAGCCACGTGAGGTCGGCGTGCGGCCACGGGAAGAGCTCCTCCACGCGCACGACCGCGACCTCGTCCGGCACGTCGCGCGCGGTGAGGTCGTAGAACACCTTCCCCGTGCAGAGGATGATGCGCGTCACCTTCTCGCGCTTGGCCGCTCCGTTGGGATCGTCGATCACCGCGTGGAACGCGCCTTCAGAGAGGTCGCTCAGCTTGCACATGGCCTGCTGCAGGCGGAGCAGGGACTTCGGTTGCATCAGCACCAGCGGCCGCCGCGCCCGCATCAGGGCCTGGCGCCGCAGCACGTGGAAGTACTGCGCCGGGTTGCTCGGGTAGACGATCCGCAGGTTGTTCTCGGCGGCGAGCTGCAGGAACCGTTCGAGCCGGGCACTCGAGTGCTCCGGCCCCTGCCCCTCGAACCCGTGGGGCAGCAGCAGCACGAGGCCCGAGTCCTGCCCCCACTTCGCACGGTCGGCGGCGAGGAACTGGTCGATCACCGGCTGCGCCATGTTCACGAAGTCGCCGAACTGCGCCTCCCACAACGTGAGTGCGTCGGGCGCCGTCAC
>CAZKYG010000256.1:0-29021 GCA_964556915.1 uncultured Gemmatimonas sp. | reverse complement strand
TCGACGATAACCAGCAGTGAGGTGCACTCTCTGAAGTTCGGCCTGTTCACGTTCGCAGGCTAGAACCGGCGACAGTTCCGCCAACTGTCGGCCTCGCGCATCTGTGAACCCACCTGCGGGGGCAATTAGCAAGATGGATGCGAGCCGGGACGACCGGCCGAGCTCACGTAATTCTGGTAGCAAGGCATACCGCGCCGGCTCGAGATCGAGCGCTGCAGGTGCATAGGCGGCGAGATTGTTTGCCTTGGCCGCATCGACCAGCCAAGCCGCGGGCTTGCTCTCTGGCCCGGCGATGCCAGTTTCTCCCGGCGGCGTTACGCCTAACAGAGCAGCGCCGCCCCGAAACGCGACAGCGGCAAGCAGGTTCTGCACAAGAGCGGAAGGCGCGAAATCGAGAAGATCGGCGCTGAAGATCACCGGCTGCTTGAGTGCGTCGACTTGACCGAGAATGCGGTCGAGATCTGCGTTGATGTTTTTGCTTGAGCGATCCGACAAGACGCGCACTGAAACGCGTTTCCACGCCCCTCCCTCTTTCGGGAGCAGTGGCGTTCCGACATAGACTTCGATCACATCCCGCCCGCCAAACAGGGCCGAAAGCATCGCGCTGAAGGTCTCGCCCAACGCCGGAAGTTGTTCGGCCGCAACAACGGGCTGCGCAAATCCCGTTGATGCCAGCGCCTTGGAGCCAACCGGAGCGACAACGCCAAGCGAACGCCACAGGTCTGCGAACGGCGGGTGCTGAAACCGGAACTTCTGGTGCCGGGCCAGGAAGTTCATGATGCCGGCCCTCACGTTAGCGCCCCAAAACCCGACGCAATCGTGCAGCGCTATGAACCCGGCTGGCGTCAAATGTTTGGCGGCGAGTTCAAGGTCGGCAGACACTGCGTCGGCAGTGTGCAAGCCATCGATGAACACAAAGTCGAACGGCCCGTCCCGGTTGCAAACCGTGGGACCAACGAGTTCTGTCAATTCGCCTTCGCCGGTCAGGGTGGAAGAAAAGGTCTCTCGGACGGCAAAGCCGCCTTTTACGAACGCGATGCGATCAGCGATGCCCAGCTTTTCCGCGGCTGTGCGAGCGATGGCCAGGGTTGTCACCCTTGCATCGACGCCGCCGAGGGCCGAGCCCGTGGCGCCCATTTCAATTTCCAGCGGCAGATCCGGATCGACGGTTACGATCCTGGCGTCCGGGCAAGCCAACGCCAGCAACATGGTCGAGACGCCGACATAAGTTCCGACCTCCAGTATTTTTCGAGCCTGGGCGCGGCGCGCGGCGGCAAGAAGATCAGGGACGTCGTGGGCACTAATTGCCCAGGAATTCACGATCGATGGCGGATAGCCAAGACTTTCGTAAACCGCCAAGACCCGTTGATAGAGTTCTTCGGGTTGGGCAATCCCGGTATCTGTGACGCTGATCTGTGACACCACCTAACCCTGTATAACTGGATACTAATTTTCCACGACCCGCTTAGCCCTGCTGCTCGCATGCGGGCCGAACGTGAGCCGCTTTCAGCATTCCGCGCCAATCGAGGCAATATTGACCAACAGCTTGTTTCACAGCAAGAAACTAAGCGTTGGGTAAATGCATGCCGGGACCCGCTTCACTCGGTGGACCATTCGAAGCAATAGGTCGAAATGAACGACGCGTCCACCGAGCAGATGACCTCGCAGCTTCGCCCCAGCCGCGATTCCGAGGCGGATAAGGTACTGGATTTCTGGCGCGAACACGGGCGAGTCTGGGCGCTGGAAGAAGGCGCTCCTGAAGACGCCGCCCGCGTTGCTAAGATCGCAGAGGCCGCAGGCGCCCTGCCCCCTGAAGAGGCCGCCCAGCATGTTCAAACGGAGCTAATGGCCGTATGGCGGAAGGGGTTCGCAAAGTCGACCGACGCCTATGGCTGGGACGAGATGGGCGACCAGTTGCCGCCGTCTGCTTTGCTGGCCTTTGCTCGGGGCGTTCAGAGCGCTCAAGTAGCCGCGCAGGATCGAATGTAGACCCGAACTTGCCTGAGGCATCAGGGTCAGGCCTCTGAGTTCCATCTATCCAGGAGCGGCGCCTACCCGTTGAAACCGCGGATTGCGTCGATCACCTGATCCTGGTCAGGGGTGGTGAGATAGGGATGCATTGGCAAGGACAGCACGCGGTTGCGGATCGCCTCGGTTACCGGCAGGCCACCAGGCGCCTTTGGGTACCGCGCATAAACGTCCTGCATGTGAATCGGGATCGGATAGTAGATCGCCGTCGGCACGCCTTTGGTCTTGAGATGGGCAGCCAAAGCATCACGCTTGTCGTGCTCGATCGTATACTGCGCCCAGTTGGAAAATCCGCCGTCGATCACCTTCGGCACAGCACGGACATAGGGTGCCAGCGCTTTCGAATAGCGGGCTGCAATCGCGTCGCGCTTCTGCAGCTCGTCAGGATAGATTTTGAGTTTCTCTGACAAGATCGCCGCCTGGATCGCATCGAGGCGCGAGTTCACGCCGATACGCATGTTAAGATAGCGCGGATCGTTGTCGTACTTTTTCGCCGCCATATCCTCGGCGCTGGCCTTGCCGTGGATGCGGATGGAATCGACGAGATCGGCAAGATGCGCGTCATTGGTCAGGACCGCGCCGCCATCGCCATAACAACCGAGCGGCTTGGCCGGGAAGAAGGATGCGGTCGCGACATCGGCCCATTCCAACGGTTGCTTGCCGTTGAGCGTGCAGCCGAAGCCTTGTGCCTGGTCGGCGACAAGCCTGAGATCATGCGCGCGCGCGATCTTGGCGATCACAGGATAGTCCGCCGGCTGTCCGAAGAGATCGACCGCGATCACAGCTCGAGGCTTCAGCTTACCGTCCTTTTTCACCTGCGCGATCGCCGCTTCGAGGCTGGCCGGGTCCATGTTGTAGGTGCCAGGCAGCACGTCGACGAAAACCGGGCTTGCGCCAACCAGCGGAACGACCTCGGCCGACGCGACAAAGGTAAAACTTGGGACAAACACCGCATCACCCGGCCCGATGCCCCAAGCCCGCAGCGGCAGCAGCAACGCATCGGTTCCATTCGCGCAAGACAGCGCGTGCTTCGCTCCGGCGAATTTGCCGAGCGCCTGTTCGAAGCCGGAGACCTCAGGGCCCATGATGAAGCCGCAAGTCGTCAGAACGCGCGCGATGGCGGCATCGATCTGAGGCGCGATCCGCTGGCGCTGAGCCTGAAGGTCAATGAAGTTCATGTGAGGACACTCACGCTGGAGAAACCGGCGGCGAGCAATGCCTCAAACCGATTCCGGGCGGCAAATCACCATGACGCTGCAATCTGTAATGGACGCAATGCCGCCTGCGTCAAGCTGTCCGGGTCGCCCCGGGAGCCGCCTCGTCAGGGCCTTCTAAGCCGGAAGAGACCGCCCACGTCGGCGAGGGCTTCGGCCGTCCAGGCCGGCGGAATGGGCCGTCCCGATTCTTTCAATCGCCGAAGCAGGTCCTCGACATAACTGGCTGAAACCTGATCGTTGCGCTCATAATGCTCGATTACGAAGCCGGCGCCAGTAAGGGCGGCCGCATAATCAGGCTGGCGCCGCTGCGATCCGAACTCCGCATGCACCGCATCGTTGATGGCCTCGAACTTTTCTTTCGGCAGCAGAAGATGCTCAAGCGGGCGATCGAAATTCCTGTGATCGCGGAAATCCACCTGATGAAGACCGACGCCGCCGGGGCGCGTTATCCTGAAAAGCTCGGCGAAAGATTTGTGTTCGTCCTTGATGTGCTCCAGCACAGCGTTCGACACGACAGCGTCAAACGCCCCATCGCCAATGGCGGACAGATCCTCGGCCGCACTGTAGATGCAGCGGATCGTGCTCTCGCTATACCCCTTGTCGGCCACCATCTGGCGCAGAGGCGCCACGTCGAAGCCCGACACGCCGTCTAACTTGTCGGCAAGAGCCGAATAAACCGGCCCGTGGAACGGATCACTCCACGCCGCCAGCCATCGGTCGGTCACCGCGACCTCGGCGCCAGCCGCACGCAGCCAGGCCATCCCGCCAAATGCGATTCCCGGCCCCACCTCGAGGATGCGCGCACCGGCGATGTCAATTCCCATGTCCTTCAGGCGGTCGCGATAGAGCGAGCCATTGGTGATGGCATAGTCGACCTGATAGGCGATGTCGGCCGTGGTCGCTGGCGGAACTTGCAGGTTGGTCGGCATAGGCGGCTTGGCGAGTGGATTGCGGACACCGAGTCTCCGGACAGCAGCTCGCGTCAGATTGTAGGCTGCGTGGACAAAGCTAGGCGGCAAGCGGACTCCTCGCTGACGATATCTGCATATGGACTGAAGCGAAACCAAAATGAAGGGCTGGCAGAGGACAGCTCGCAA
This sequence comes from uncultured Gemmatimonas sp., assembly GCA_964556915.1. Classification (GTDB taxonomy): domain Bacteria; phylum Gemmatimonadota; class Gemmatimonadetes; order Gemmatimonadales; family Gemmatimonadaceae; genus Fen-1231. The sequence goes on along the minus strand of CAZKYG010000256.1, from coordinate 24,679 downwards.
CCAGTCATATTCAGCTATCGCAGCTCGTAGCTACGACCGTTGGTATTCGGATCGGAGTTGTCTGACGCGGAAAAATAGATGGTCGCGCCTGACTTGCCGTCAGTCCAATCTGAATATCGCCCCATGCCGATCTTGCGAATGTCGTCATGTAGAGAGTCTGCTGGGCCGAGTTCCCTACCGTCCTCGAAGACATGATACTTGCGAACCGTCGGCGGTTGATCGATATGCATTGTGAAAGCAAAGCCGTTCTCATGGGCAAACGGTGCCTTGAGCGACACCGCAGGGGTAACAAGCACGGCAGCTGCAGGAGCTACTGGGCCAGACGTTCCAGCGGTCGAGCCGATTCTCTCATCAAAGTCGCAGGCACTTGCGAGAAACGCGCTCATTAGAAGCGCTGTCGCCTGGCGGTCGAACCTGAGCAACATGCAAACCACTCCCCACCAACCCTTTGGAAGGGTTCAGATAACACGCAACCCGTCAAGGCAGCGATTTCACGCTGAAACCGCCTAGGGTCACCCGGACGGGACTTCAGTCGCGGTAGCGCGCACACGCAACTGGCAATAATGAAGACACGGATTTTGCCGCCGGGCAGCGGACTGTTGGCATTTGTTGTAATTTGGCTAGACCGGGTGCGCCGCTAGCTATTCGAGGGACGGGGGGACGCGGGCGTGTCGAGTATCACTCAACCAGAACGACCGGCCATTCGGCCAGCGATGTGGGCGACTCTCGTCCTGTTGGCACTTATGACCGTGGCAAGCGTGGGCGTTCTTGCGGGACTGGCTGGCGGATTTACTCACACTATGCATTTCCGCGGGCCTTTCGAGATGGATACAATGTCCGGCTCGCACATGGCAGCAATTCGCCTACCTCCCGATACGCGGTTCAGTTGCTGCGCGAAAATTCCAAACGACACGGGCCCCACCGGTACTGAATCCCGGCTCCGTTTGTGGATTGGCGGGGTCGAAGCTGGGCCGGCCCATACCCTTCATGAAACAATCAGGAAGGGCGGACCTGGTTTCAGTCATTGGGGAGATCAGGTCCTTTTTTCATTCCCCCGCGGCGTTCCGAACGACGCCTCGACCGAGGTCGTCGTACGATATCCCTATCAATTTCGCGCTTTCATGGCCGCAATTCCGGTCGCGACGCTCAGCCTCGGTTTGGGTCTGATGGCAATGGTGCTCATCCGCGGCGGAGTCAACTTTCGGCGCCTAACACTCACCATGGCTGGAAATTTCGCACTTTCTATGTGCGGCCTAGCCACCGTGGGCGTGATCATCCTTCAGCTCGGCCTGATCCGTCAAAGCGAAACTTTTCGCGGGCCTTTCACCGCTGACCAGAATACGGGATCACAGCTCAAATATGTGACGCTTAAAGACCTGGGCGCGTGGGGCCTCGTCGGAAATCGCATCCCCGATTCGAAGGGCATTTCGGATCTGCAGTTCTGGATCAACAACACGCCACTGCCACAACCCCATTCTTTGCACGACCAGCTTCGCAAGGGCGTGACGGGCTACAGCCACTGGGACGACACAGTCCTGTTCGCTCTGCCGCCGGATACGCTCAATTCTGAGACCACAGTGGCTCGCGCTGACTATCCCCTGACCCCAAGGCTTTGGACCTTTATTTTTCCCGTCCTAACTTTTGGGCTAGCAATTCTCTTGCATCGCAGGCGCATGTTCCGTTGGATCAAGGGTAGCAGCTTGAGTCTGCGACTTGTGCTGTTATCTCCATACGGTGCCTTGATAGCTCTTGGCTGGGCAGCGGTTGCGGGCGGCGCTGCATTCGCCGCAATTCAGGTTTGGGCGATGGCTACCGGAGAAGCGCTTACTCTGGCTCTGCCGTTTAGATCCAAGCTGGTCAGCAATATATACAGCTGGCTGGATCCGGCCATCCCGCTCTTTCTGATCATCCTAAGCATGATCGGCGTGGCTCTTGGATGGGCGGCCGTCAATCGCAGGGTCAGACAAGCGGCCCAACGAACGGAGCTAGCGATCATTCGCTGGATGAGATGGTTCGGTTTGCCTGTACTTGCAGTTTATTTCCTGGCTTCTGCTGGCGCTTCATGGGCAGGACTCTATCGCCAGGGCCAGATCACGTCTTTCCTCGGCCTCGTTCCATATTTCGACGCTGGTGGATATTTCTCAGACGTCGTTAGCTATCTTCGCGACGGACATTGGTCTGAATTCACTTCACGAAGGCCGTTAGCGGGCGCCTTCCGTGCAACGGTTATGGTCCTTGGTGACATGCGCTATACGCTCGCCATCACGGTACAAACTGTGGCGCTTGCCGCGGCATCGTACTTTGCCTGCATGTCGATCTTGCGATGGCGCGGCGTGTGGGCGGGGATGACGTTTCTTGCCCTAGTTTATCTGACGATCCGCTCGCAGCTTTCCACGACAATGACCGAACCGGTTAGCCTGATCGTAGCGATCTGTGCGGTTCCCTTTTTCGTCGAAGCCTTGCGGACGAAATCGGCTTGGCAGGGCCTGATCGGTGTATTCCTGATGTCCGCCGCGTTGTGGATGCGGCCGGGCGCATTGTTCTTAATCCCAGCGCTTCCGCTGTGGTTCGGGTTGTATTTCGGCAATTCGTGGTCCGACAAGGCAAAGCGATTTGCAATCGCGACGAGCGTGGTCCTCGCCATGTTCGCTTTTGACATTCTACTCGGTCTTTTGTTTGGAAGCGGATCGCCAGGCAATTTCGCCTTCACGATCTGCGGGCTAAGCATCGGCGATTCCTGGTCTGCCTGTCTCACCCGCTTCCCTGAAGAGTATGCCGCACATAGTCATTCCAACGGAGAACTGATTGCATGGCTTTATTCCAAAGCAATAGAGAACTTGCGCCATGACGTGCGGCCTCTGCTGCACATCATGACCACTGATCCGATTAGATTCATGAGTGAAACGCCCCGGGCAATGATCCGCGGCTACTCAGCAATGCCGATGGAAAAAGGGTTCCCGATGGAACTCTGGCTCTTGGCGATTCCAGTAAGCTATCTGGTTACATTGCCTTATCGCAATTGGCGTCGCGAGGGCCTTTTCTGGGGAATCGTGGCGCTGGCTGTCATCTCCTCGACCACGATATTTTATTTTACGGACGGCGTGCGATCCTTCTCGGTTGTTTACGTATTGATCGCGGCATTCGTGGGACTTTGCATGTTTTCCCAGTCTTCGCGCCGTCTGGATTCGCATCGCACTGCCACGAAGCAGCTGAGAATTGGCAGGATAGGGGTCGCGTCGGGGATGGTCGCGCTGTGCGTAATTCCGCTACTTGGCAGACTAGTCCTCGGATTTGCGCCAGTGCCGACGCCCATCGCTCCCGGCACCAACGAAAGAATAGCCGTGGTCAAAGGAGCGGAGTGGGCTTCCGGTGTACTGGTTGTGGCCGACGATCAACCCCTGCCCCACGGCGTGCCAGCGGTTCACTTCCAGCAGTTCGCCGACAACGTTCGACTCACGGGAGCGGAGGAAAGTCAGGGTATCATAACGCCGACGCCACCGCCGCTGCCATTCGGGTTCATGATCATGTCGAGGGTGGATCAGGGAACCGGCTCGATCACCCTCATTACTCCGCCGGAAATGGTGACACGCAAGGACGTGCCGATGTGGCGAGTCAGTCTGGAAGGCTGGCTGCAAACTGGAAAGTTGTTCTCCGAGAACTGGTTCCACGTGATCAGTGCGATGCCTTACCGGCCAACCCCTCCCAACGACTAGAATTGCGCGAACTTCTTCCCAAGCATCGAACAGATTCAAGCACTGACCTTGCGCTCTATACGTCCTCGCCCTAAGGCCGTCTGACTCAGCTAAAAGGTGAATGCCTTGTCACAGCCCAATGCTACAGCCCCGCAGATCAAGGATGTTCAGGCGTATTGGGAATCGCATCCGCTTCTTAGCTATGAGTTTGAGGAGCCCGGCTCTCCCAAATTCTTCGATGAACTCGACCGCGTGAAGCGACAAGACATTGAACGCTTTGCTATGAAATACTGGGATTTCCCGGCATGGCGCGACAAGAGCGTTCTCGACATAGGTTGCGGCCCAGGATGGGTCACGGTGCAATACGCCGCGGCCGGCGCCAATGTCAGTTCTGTCGACCTCACCCACGCCGCCGTCGATCTTTGCAAGAAGCACTTGGCCTATCGAGGCCTCGCTGCCAATGTGCAACAAGGCAACGCTGAGCAGCTTCCCTTCCGTGACAACCAATTCGACATGGTTTTCTCGTCAGGCGTGCTGCATCACACTCCCGACACCCAGAAATCCTTTCGCGAAAGCCTTCGAGTGCTGAAGCCTGGCGGTGCAGCCAAAATCACTCTTTATCGACTCGGCCTGCTGCACAGCCCTGCCGTGTTCGGCGCGACGCGTGGCATTATGAAGATGCTGGGAGTAAAACACCCCGGCGCCGATCTTGGACGCGAGGCGACCTCAGTAGCGGATTTCATCCGGCAATATGATGGCAAGGACAATCCGATCGGGATAGCCAAGAGCGATCGCGACTGGGCGCGGGATCTTGAAGCCGCTGGTTACCGTGTGATGGGATGGGAATCACATTTCTTCCCAAAGCGTTTCGTACCGGCAGGTAAGGTGATGCCCAGCTTCGTGCACGGCATGCTCGACCGCAGCGTCGGCACGATGGTCTATTTCCACCTTGTGAAGCCGTAACCACTAACGTGCTTTCAGCGACCGCAGGACATAGGACTTCGACAGGTTCACGTGAGTTCCGCCGATACCAAACGGCCAGGAGGATGTGCGTTCGATTTCGAAAAATTTCCGGAACATGTTTTCCAGCAAGAAGATCGTGTTGCAATGATCCTTACGCTGGGCGATCCGGCTCTGGGCTGCGGTCAACCCGATGAGCTTGCCATTCCGCGACGAGGTGTAAAGCCGAGCGACATCTACTGCGATGCTGCCTTCGGTCGGAATCGCGACATAGAAGGCGCCGTCGTGCGCCAGGCTGCGCTGAATGTGGGAAAGCGCGCTTTCAATATAGAAGACGTGTTCCAGAACCGCGTTGGCGAAGATGCGTTTCAGGCTACCTGACCGAAAGGGTAACGCTCCGAGATCGGCACGGAACAGGGAAGCTTTCGGGAATCGCTCCTGCGTCTTCTTCAGCAGCACCACTTCGAAATCCACGCCAATGATCTTCTCCTCCGCACCGATCAGCGGAAATCCATTTCCGAGGCCGCACCCCAGATCAACGCTGATATCGCTGGAAGGCTTGACCAACTTGAACAGGTCGGCCTTCACGCGGTTTTCGATGCCGTTAGAAAAGCTTCCCTGCTGATAGTGCGCATCGTGAAGAGTGGAGATGCTCTCGATAAAACGACGGTAGTAGGGATCGTCATAGAACACAGGCGTCTGAACGTTGACGTCGCCCACGAAGTCGATGATGCCGCCGTCGACCGCGTACGACTTGCCGCATCCTTGGCAGATGACCGCATCGGGCCGAAGATCAAGCGCGTATGACTCGCAGCTCGGGCATCGCAGTAGCGACGACAACAGATCCCAGTTAACTTGGGGGAGCCTACCAACGGCCGGCGCGCTCACCGTGGCTGTATTCGCGTTTGGCATTTCACCCACCCGGCTTTTCCCGACGGTCATTTCGTTTGGCAGCTACCCCTAGCACAGGCTCAGCCGCCAATGACACGAAAATGCCAATCACCTGTGCGAGTAGGATGGAGAACGAAACCGCCACCGCCTGCTCAGCAGGGCGCCCCAGGTGCGCGAAGAACGATACTAGCATAATGTCTCGAGTTCCCAGGCCAAAATAGGTTATGGGAATAGCACCAGCGACACCTGCAAGGCCTACGCTGGCACCAATTTGACCGACATCCAAATCCGGCTGCATCGGATGAACGAGACACCAGATCATTGTGATGTAGGCAATTGCAGCAACAGTAGTGGCCATCACGACCTGAAGCGCCCTACCTCCCGGAAGCCCGCCCCCCAACGCGGGCAGTAACTCCGCAAAGCCAGGGACGCGAAGCAGAATCGGAAACAGCCTAGCTGCCTGACCTGCAATCCCTCCAAGCGCGAACAGCATCGACACTGCACCGACCAACACAGCTCCGGCCAAGATTGGTCCCCATGGTGCGGCCAGTGAAAGATACAAGAACCCACCAAGGCCTATGGCGGTATAGGCACCGAGATCTATCAGCAGGTCGATCAGAACGAGGCTGCTCGAGGCAGCCAATCCCCATCCCCGAACAACCGAAAGATCCGCGGCGCGGCGAAACTCGCCGACCCGCCCAGGCGTTACCAGGCCGAGCCAAATTGAGCGATTGCAGCTAACAATCAGACTCCACAACTGCTGTTTGGCGCCGACAGCTAAGGTCAGAACGCGCCAGCGCCAGTATCGACCAACTAGTAGGAGCACGAACGCGCCAGCGGCCATGACGATCGGCCCAGGACCGAGACGCTCAAACTGTTGCAACAACCGATTGAGGTCGATATTGAGAAGCACGACAACTAGCAGAACAATGCCGATCAGACGCCACGGCGCCTTGGCAATACGGGTCGCCCAGCCAACCGACTTGGGAGCCGCTGGTGGTGCGGCTTCAGGTGTGGCACTCACTTGCGCTGCTCCATCACGACGGTGCCCGTCGAACCGTCGATGGCGAATGACAGCATCGCTGCCTTTCCCGCATTCAGCATGGCGGCAGCTGTAGACAGCATGGCGTCGGGGAGCTCGACATTACGCGCCGCGTCCTGCCGCGCCGACGGACTGTGCATGGAAATTGTTCGCGCAACATCGAGGCGCCTGATATCCGCAAGACCAGAGCGCGGTGTGAGAGTGTCCTCTATCCAAAGTCCTGTGTCGCCGATCGTTATCCTGCGATTGAGCTTCAAACCTGACACGGCTTTCGGCGCGACCATCTTTCTCTTTATCAGACTCTGAAACCCCTCGGCGAGGCCACTGTTTCCAAGAAGTCCGACGGCAAGCTGGAATGGCGCCATGAGATTCTTTAACGGTACACCCGAAGAAGAGGCACGGAACTCGCTTGTGGCTGTAACCACGCCATCTGACGGCGGCTGGCAGGACGACTCCTCCTCCCAATTTGCGGAGGAGAACCTGCCCGCAGTAGTGTCGATCTCATATCCGAGTTGATAGATTGGGGATTCGAGTCCACCGTCGAACGCGATCGCGCCCCCGAGCCGGCGACTGATCAGGGCTGACCAGCCACCGCGGTTGGCGATGACCAGGCCTGATCCTGCCTGATCGATGATGGCCTGCCGTTGGGAGCATTGGGCCAAAACGGGCGTCCCCGACTGTGCGGCCTGATAATAGGCCAGAGCAAATTCGGGGAAATAAAAGTAGGCAAAATATCGGTCGTCGATTGAGACGGGTTGAGGGGCCGCGCCAGCGAATAAGCCACCTAGCCACGAAGTGGTCAGCTGGGCCGCATTTTCGTCTTGGCTGGCAAAATAGAGGGCGCCAAATGGGAAGACGTGCGAGGTGCCACGGCTGCCGACGCGCCCCCCAAGAGAGCGCCACCCCCCCTGCACTTCTGCTAGGAATCTAGTTAGCCCTGCCGCCATGCTCCCGGCACCGCCGCCGGCGAGCCGGTCGTAGGCAGCGAGCAGATCGAGCGCGAGCGTCGAATAACCGAGGTCGGCGCCGGAATATTCGGGAAACCAGCCTTCCGGGTTCTGGTTCCTGCGGACCCGCTCCAACTTCTCTTCCGCCGCGGCCTTCCATTTCGGGTCAATCTTTGACGCGCCTGCCAAAGCGACCGCCGCCGCAAGATTCTGATTCATCACGGTCGGGTTGTAGCGCCTCTGCAGCCAGCCGGCGGTTCGGCAAAGAGCTTCCGATGCCTGGGAGCGAATCTCCGGCGCGAGCTTGTCACCCAGAAGGTCAAGCGTCTGGGCAGCCCCGGCTCCCGTGATCGCCGTAGGACAATAGGAAAATTCGTTGAGATACCATTCATCGTAGGCGCCATCGCGGTGCGAGATGCGGGCCCAGTAACTAAGCGCGGCAGATGCCGCCTCCAATGCTTCATTGTTTCCGGCGAATGGGTTGCCGGGGTGCGCGGTACGATAGAGCGCAGCAAGACCGAGCATCACCTGCTGCCAGGTTGACCCCGAGAAGTTGGTAAGCGTGCGATAATACCAGTAGGGACGATCGGCGCAGCCATAGGTAGCCGACGTGCGATTGAGATCCATGAAGGATCGCGCCCTGGCCCCGAGGGGGGCGATCAGCGGCGCCAGCACGTCCGCAGCGGCGAGGCCAGCCGGGCTAGTGGACGGCGCCATTTGCATCGAGCCACATGTGGAGAGAGGCCATTGCCACGAGGCGCTTCGAGGCAACAAACTCGCCGCGATCAAGATCAGCGAGACTTTCCGCAACGAAGGCCTGTTTGAGAATGCCGTGCTTCGCAACCTGCGCAGGCGAGAGCCATTCCCTGCATAGCGCCTCCAGGCTGGGCTTGTAGCGTTTTTCCATGGGCACGTGGAACGCGAATTTGGGCCGCTGGGCGTCAACCTTTTCCTTCGCGAGCACTCGGCGCAGCAGCACCTTGTTCTCCGTTGGCGTAAGCATCAGGGAATCCGGCGCGTGGGTCATCAGTTCGTAGATGCGAGGATCAAGGAAGGGTACACGCGCCTCCAGCGCATGCGCCATGGACAGCTGATCCATCTTGTTGAGGATCTGATAGGGTAGCCACGTCTTCATCGTCTCCAGCATTGCGCCCGAAAGCGATAGGTCCATGTCACCGGCAGGCGTGGGCGGCGGCACGTTGGCGGCGCGAGCAATGTCCCAATCGTCGATGATAGAAGACGACAGTCGATAAACGGCTTCGCGCTTGTTCACCGACGAGATCATCCGCGAGACCTTGTCCCGCCCGATATGACCCAAGGAAGCCTGATAGTCGAATTGTTGGTTGAGAAGCCATACTGGCGCCAAGCGCACGAGCGGGCCAAGCTTATCGAGAAATGGCACCATGCGTTTCAATCGCGCGAGTTTCTCGAATGCGCCGAAATGCACGTAGCCGCCAAAGATTTCGTCAGCGCCTTCGCCGGTCAGCACGACTTTGAGATCTTTGCCCGCCGCCTCGCAGAGCTGGTAGGTCGGCAAGATGATGGCATCGCCAACCGGCGAATCCATGCACGCAACCGCATCGTAAAGACGCGAGAAATCGTCGGCATGATCCGGAACGACCTTGATGTGTTTGGCGCCAACGCGCTCAGCGATCACGCGCGCTGCATCGAGTTCGTCATCCTCCCCGCCCATGGAGAAGGTGTAGGCCGTCATCTGATATGAGCAGTGGCGAGCTGCATATGTTGCAACCGTCGATGAATCGACGCCGCCCGACAGAAATAGCCCGACCGGAACATCGGAGCGCAACTGGAGCGAGATCGCGTCCTCAAGCAAGGCCGACGTCTTGTCGAGCCACTCGCCTTCGGAATAGCCGTTGGCGACTCGCTTGGCCGGTTGCCAGAAGCTCTTCACTTGCGCAGGCGCGCCAGCTTTCCATTCGAGATAGCTTCCCGGGGGCAACGTTTTGATGCCGCGGAAGAAATGCTCGCCGCCGGGCACATAGCGATACTGCAGGAAGTCGCGCACCGCGTTTAGATTGAGGGATCGGTCAACGTCCGGATGCAGCGCCACAGCTCGGGCGCTGGAGGAGAAGACGATGCCGTCTTTGGTTTCCGCGTAGAACAGCGGCTTGATGCCAAAATGGTCGCGAACCAGGACCAACTTGCGTTCGGCCGAATCCCATAGGCCAAAAGCGAAAATCCCATTCAGATCCTTGAACAGGTTCGGGCCGAAAGCCGCATAGCCTAGCGGGAGGATTTCGGTATCCGACGTCGTCTGGAATTCGAAGCCTGCACGCTCGATCCTCTTGCGCAGCTCTTCGTAGTTATAGATTTCGCCATTGTAGGTGACCGTGTAGCGGCCATTGCCACGCGTCATCGGCTGGCCGCCGCCCGATAAGTCTACAATGGCAAGGCGAGTGTGCCCAAAGTTCACGCCGTCGGATTGGAAGACACCATCACCGTCCGGTCCGCGCCGCCGGATAACGTCGACCATCTTCGCGATGAGGCCGTCATCGCGGGGGCCTGTGAATCCGGCAATGCCGCACATAGCGACTTATCCTCTTGCCTTAGGCCGCGACCTGCAGCCCCAGACGCGGCATATTGGCCTTGATCGCGCCGAAAGTCTCGCGAATGTGCGCTGGACTGGAAGCGCCCACGACCACGCCATCGATATTTTGAACCTTTCCAAGATAGGCATAAGCCTCGTCCGGCTTGAGGAACCCTGAAGCCAGCGAACCCATAGCAAGGATCGAAACGTCGAATTCTGCCGTCGCTTTCTCACAAGACTCACGGTCGGGATTCATGTGGTAGCCGACCTTGTTGAAATGGGTCATGACAACCGGCCTGGGCAGACCCCACTCCTTGAACCGGGCCAAGAAGGTCGGAAGGTTCTTGGTCGCAAAAGCGCCGGTCGCCCCATAGGTCTTCTTCATCTCATCGATATAGAATTCGAAGACATCCCGCATGCCGAACGCCAGCGCCAGATCTGTGAAGGCATCGTGCAGGAACACGGCCGGCACGTTGAGCTTGGCGAATGGCTTGAGCTCGACCTGCATCACGGCGGACAGCACGGCGTTGATGTCCTTGGCCACGACGGCCTTCACGCCACTGGTGAAGAGATTGATCATGCCGCTCATCGACGTGCCCTGAAGCATCTCAAGGACCACGTTGACCATCCCTACTTCGTTGGAGCGCGTGACGTATTTCTGCGCATAGGGAAGCAGCGGATAGATACGGAAATCTTTGGCAAGCGATGGATTTGCGACAATGAGGTCGGCGATCGGGCCGGCTCGTTCGTGTGTCGACATCATCATGCCCCCAGCGCCGTGGGCGACGGCCTCATCGATGGTCGCCATGATGCGCTTAGGATCGGAGAAGTGGGCGGCGCGTTCGGCCCCGCGGGCGGCCGACAAGTGATCGACGCCGAAGAAAGCGTTGTGGCCGAGCATGATTGGGCAAAGCGGTGTTGACGACATGGGAAGCTATACCGTCGCTTTGACTTGGACCGGGACGCCGCGTTGCTCGGCCGAGCTGTAAGCAGCATCGATCACACACTGCACCGTGTAGGCGCTCGCGACGTCCGATTCGACCTTGTCGGTCTTGCGGATAGCGCCAAGGAATTGCATCGCCTGATCGGAATAGTTACCGCCGCCGATATCGAACGCCGAACCGTGCAGCAGGTCGGGCTTCTGCCAGGTCGTGAATCCTTTAGCGTAGGAAGCGGAAGCCTCCTCGAGGAACAAACGGACTTCGTCATCGCCGACATCAAGCGTGCCGTTCTCGCCCTGCACATGGATTGCCATCGTCGGAGTTCGATAGTGCTTGGCGGACCAAGAGCTGTCGAAATAGCCTCGTAAGCCGTTCTTGAACTGCATGAAGACGTGTGCGCTATCTTCGACGCCCTTGGAATACAAGAAGGTTTGTTGCGCACTGACCCAGTCCATCGGCCCAAAATACCAGAGTAGCATGTCGAGCAGGTGTGAGTTCTGGGTCATCAACACGCCGCCGCCGGATTGGCCCTTATCATAGCGCCAGCCCTTACCAGTGCGGAACAGCTGGCCGATATACATGCTCGAGCGCAGCATCTGCAGCTTGCCCAGCGAGCCGGATGCGACGATCTCCTTCGCCTTCCGGTAGGTTGGAAGAAAACGGGTCATATACCCGACCATGTTGACGACCGACTTCTGCTTCAGGGCGTCCAACAACGGTTTGGCCTGGGCGCCGCTCAGCGACAGCGGCTTCTCGATGAACACAGGCATGCCCTGAGCGATGCAGTCGAGCGCGATCGGCACATGAAGCCCCGTCGGCGTCGCGATTGCCACGACATCGGGCTTCACGTCTCGCAACAGCTTTTCGTGGTCGGTGTAAGTTTCAACCCCGTTTGTCCGCTCCTTGAGCGCCTGAAGAACTGTCTTGTTCTTGTCGGCGACCGCCACAAGCTTGCATCCGGGAAGGACGTTGAAGGTCGCGGCATGCAGCAAGCCCAGCTTGCCCATGCCGACGACTGCGGTCCGCAGCGTCTGCGCGTCAGCCATTTCCGCTGCCTCCGGCAACCTTTCGCAGCGGTTCACCACGCGTGGGCGGCTTTTCCTCTCGCCGATCGCGTCTTCGATAGACAATCCGGTCAAGCGATCGCTTCACCTGGTTGAGCAACTGAAGGATGAAACCAAAGAAGAAGAGCTGGATGCCCGAAATGACCATCAAGGCGACCAGGATAAGCGCCGGAGTGCGATTGCTGAGACCACTGACCGTGAATCCTCCTTGCCACCACACAACGAGGAAGTACGCGAATGCAGCGATCACTAGCCAGATGCCGATCGAATAAAGCAGCCGAATGTGATAGCCCGATCTCAGCAGGATCACCGGCAAAGTGTAGAACACATATTTCGGTATCGAGCCCACCACGCGTGATTTGCCGTGCTGACGGACACGCCATGCGCTTGGCAGCTCCACGACGCGGAAACCCTTCTCAACCGCGTCGATAATGGTTTCCTGCACATAGGTGTGCGAGCCGAGCATCTGCAGTTCTTCTACTACCGGCGCCGTCATCGCACGGATGCCGCCATGGCTGTCGGTTAGCTTGAGGCCGGTCTTGCGATTGAGCAGGAAGACCAGCATCCGCGTGCCAAGCCGATTGATCGTCCGGTACTTGTATTTGACCAAACCCGTTTCAGCGAAGCGCGAGCCCAGCACAAGGTCGGCACGGTCGTTGTCGATTTCCTCAAGGAAGCGCGGGATCTCAACCTTTGCGTCGGTCTGGCCATCGCCGTCGATTGCCACGATCACGTCGGGATCGAAGCGCAGGGCCTCTTTCAACCCGCGGAACATTGCGGTGCCGAGGCCTTCGCCCCCGCCGCTGACCACATAAGCGCCAACGCCGGCGGCTAACTTGCGCGTTTTATCGTGGGAGTCATCGGTTAGAAGAATCTCGACACGATCATAGCGCGTCGTCTTGAACGCGTCTCGGATCTCCTCGATCACGGCAAGGATCGAGTTTTCCTCATTGCGTGTTGGAATGACGGCGACCGCGGTCGGCATGACTTACTCTACCCTATTCCGCAGCCACGACGGCTTCGATGCCGAGCGCGCTCCGGCCTGGCCAATAGAGTCCGCGAACGCGAGCGCGGACCTGCGCAGCCTCCGTGAGGCCGATGAGATCGAATACCAATTGTTCGGAGCGCCACGGAAGCGCGGCAAAGCGCGCAGCTTTGATGTCGCGGGCAATAACCACGATGTCTGACCCAGAAACCAAATCAGCACAGTCCTTGACGAGCATGTTGGCGAGGTGCGGCAGGCTGGCCATCGCGAAGTTCCGGTTACCGCCAACAAGCTCTTCCGGCGAAAGTTTGTCGTCAAAAATCCGGACTTCGCGGCCCTTGCCGAGAAGATGTTCCGCCATCGCGACCATGGGCGACTCGCGCAGATCGTCGGTGTTGTCCTTGAACGCAAGACCGATGAGACCGATCCGCCGACGATCCGCATGCAGCACCTGGGCTAGGATCTGCTGAACCTGGGCTTCGTTCGACAGCGAAACGTGCTCGAGCATAGGCAAGCTGATTGAATTCTGTCGCGCCCAAGCCACCACGCTTCGCAGATCCTTTGGCAGGCAGGACCCGCCATAAGGCAAGCCGGGTTTCAGATATTTGGGCGAGATGTTGAGCTTGGTGTCGAGGCAAAAGATGTCCATCACCTCGCGAGCGTCAACGCCGAAGGTGCGCGCCAGCATGCCTATTTCGTTGCCGAACGTGACTTTGACCGCATGGAAACAGTTGTCAGCATACTTCACCATCGCAGCGACGGCTGGCGGCGCCATCACCACCGGCGCACCAAAGCCGGGATAGAGCTGCTTGCATGCGGCTTCTGCGGCTGCGTCACTGCAGCCAAAAATGATTTTTGGCGGATCGAAGAAGTCCGCGACGGCCTGACCTTCGCGAAGGAATTCCGGATGGACGCAATAGGCCGGCGGTTGGCCTTCGGCGGTCTTGAGCAGGATGTCGATCAGTTCCTCGTGCACGGACGGCAGGGCGGTGGAACGGACAAAAACCGGGATCACACGTTTGGTCCGGCTTCGAACCTCCCCAACTGATCGAACAACCTCGATTAGAAACCGCGCATCCACGGCGCCATTCTGTCGCGAGGGGGTACCGACGCACACCAGGCAGGCGTCGCAGGATTCTATCGCCTTGCCAGCATCATTGGTCGCCGAAACGCGGCCAGCGGCGAAAGACTCGGCGAGCAGTTCTGGAACTTGAGGCTCAAGAATGGGACTCTCACCTCTGCCCACAAGGGCGACCTTGTCGGCCGAAACATCGACACCGATCACGGTATGGCCAAGTTTTGCCAGGCACGCCATCGAGGTCGCGCCAACATAGCCAAGACCCAAAACAGCAATACGCATGGCGATACACCCCTTGCCCGATCCCCAATCGTTAACCGTTTTTCGGGCAGTCCGGGATGCGATTACCGCACCGACTAGGGCTTGGCAAACGGCAATTCCTTCTTGCCGGATTACCAATAGTGAACCTCGCTGTGGGGCGAAGGCTAGCCAGCGGTAGGGTCCAAGGGCGATCGGACCTTCGCCCAGTCTCCCACATCCCACACTCTTCTGCGAACAGCGCGGAACCCGGTCATTCCACTTGAATGCAGGTGCACGTGGAGCGGTGGTTGAGTCGGTTTGAACGGGAGCCGACCGATGAGAGAGACACCACGCACTGCAACATGCATATCGGATGTGGAGCGCGGGACCTTTGCCTATGTTCTCCGCTTTGACCGCCCGCCGCCAAGATATCGCAGGCGTCCCGATACGCCGCGCCCTCTAGGCCCTCCCCAGCCCCAACCCTCACCGCAATCCGCACCTGCGGTTCAGCCGCGGCCCTGTCCGGTCGTTCGCACGAATGAGGTGCTCTGATGGCCCGCGCCCCTCGCACCACGAAGAGCCCGGCTGATCTCTCTGCCCCAAATGCCGGCGGATCCCCGGCAACGCCACCAACTGAAGCGGTCGCGCTCAAGCCCACCCTGCTCTCAGACGTGCCCTCCGATGCCATCGCCACCCAAGGCTGGCATCGGATGGAGGATGAAACCTACCACGCCGATCCCTGCCTCTCACCATCGCTCTCTTCGCACGGTGCCATGCTGGTGATCGGCAAGTCTTTGCTGCATGCTTGGCGGGCCCATCCAAGATCGCCCTTTGGCGAAGATTATGTTGCAAGCTCAGCTGCGGATCGCGGCAGCGCGGTCCACAGTGTCTTGTTCGGCGGCAAGCCGGTCGAGCTGGTCGATGCGGAGGATTATCGCACATCAGCCGCTCGAACCGTACGCGATGCCATTCGGGCCAAGGGCGGCATCCCGATCCTTGCGAAGGAAATGGCGGCCCTCAATGCGATGGCGGAGCCCGCGCGCGAACGGCTCTATGCCCTCCACGGCGGCACGTTCCTCTGTGAAGAAACCGCCCTCTGGAAAGGCGAGACCGCTGGCTGGCGAAGAGCACGGATCGATACGATCTCGCCCAACCGGGCGCTGATCGTCGACTACAAGACCACCGAAGGGGCGGTCGATGCTTATGCCTGCGAGCGCCGCATCGCCGACATGGGACTCCAGATACAGGCAGCTGCTTACGTTGACGCGGTCGAGACGCTCCACCCGGAACTGCAGGGCCGGGTGAAGTTCATGTTCCAATGGCAGGAGCAGAAGCCGCCGCATGCTCTCTCCCCGCCTATAGAGATGTCGGAGGCGTTCCTTAGCTTAGGGAGGGCGCAATGGCGGGCGGCGGGCAAGCTCTGGGATCAGGCAATCCGCTATAGCTGCTTCCCCGGCCACTCGACCAAACCCTTCCTGGCCTCGCCACCCGGTTGGGAGCTGGCCCGCTGGGAAGAGCGAGCGCTTGCTGAGCAGCTTATCTCGGGGGGCGAGCAGTGATCGATCTCTCTTCAGACCAGCCTCGCCGTCAGTTCCGCGTAGTGCCGGCCGTCAGAGAGCGCATGCCACTCTTGATTGGTCTCACCGGTCCATCGGGATCGGGCAAGACATACTCGGCTTTGAGACTGGCAACAGGGATCGCCAAGCATGTTGGACCGCCTGCCGGGATCGTTTTCATCGACACCGAGAACAAAAGATCCCGGCATTATGCCGGGGAGTTCACCTTCCAGCATCTCGACTTTGCTGCGCCCTACTCTTCAGGCGACTATCTCGAGGCGCTCAACGCTGCCGCTGCAGTCTCCCCTTCGGTCATCGTAATCGATAGCCTCTCCCACGAGCATGATGGTCCCGGCGGCATGCTCGATGCGGTGGGCGCCGAGCTTGACCGGCTGGCGGGTTCAGATCCCATCCAGCAGCAGAAGCTCGCCGCCGCGGCCTGGCGACGGCCCAAGACCTCCCGTCGCGCCCTCCTCTCCCGGCTCCTCACGCTCAACATCCACGTCGTCGTCTGCATGCGGGCGCAGGAGCGTTCCCGCATGCCGAGGGATACTTCAGGCGTTGAGCCAGTCGAGATGGGGTATGTGCCGGTGGCCGCCCCCGAGATCATGTTCGAGCTGGGATTGTGTGCGCTGCTCAAACCCGGCGCCCAGGGCGTCCCCACTTGGACAAGCCCGCTCCCGGGCGAGCATGCCGCGATCAAGCTGCCACGGCAGTTCGAGAAGATATTCCAACGAACTGAGCCTCTAAGCGAGCTTCATGGTGAGGCGCTAGCGAGATGGGCGTCAGGAGAGATGACTCAATCGATTCCTTGCAGACGACGACGCCGGAGACAAACCCGACCGTCACCTGGGACACCTAAGGATAGGATGTGCGAACCGATAGGGCTTACTCCACTCTCCGCGACTGAGACCATCCGTAATCCCAAAGAGAGACAAGACGAGCCTCGAGCCGAGCATCGTCGCCTTGAAGTAGAAAAGGAGAAGCGCTGATGGAGAGTCGACCGATTGTGGCCCTGACGGCCCCTGCGCGCGTGGCTCGCCGAAAACTGACTCGTGTCGAATTCGCGCAACTGATGCTCAACCAAGAGGGCTGTTGCGCTGCCTGCCGTGAAAAGCTCAAGGCGGATCTCATCATTGATGAACATCTTACGCCTCTTAGTCAGGGGGGATCGAACGAGCTAGAAAACCGGGCGCTCTATTGCAGGCCGTGCGCCTGGTCCAAGACGGAGGAAGATCAGCTCACCTCGCTCCACGGCCAAAGAGTGAGAGGCGAGATTGGGCAACAAGCCCGTCGCAGAGCTCGCGCACTGAGCCCCTCCTCCCAGTCCCGCACATTCCTCACCAATCGCGACGGCCCGTTGAAGCGAAAGATGAACGGCCAGGTGGTGCGGCGCCGCAAGCGTCGCGGCCGCAAACCTGTTGGCTGGCTGGGAAGACTGTTGCAGTCGAACGCCAACAAGACGACAAATCGTAGACGGGGTTAGTGAGCATCTCTGCTCCGCCGCTCTGCCCCCTCGCCGTCGATCGAGTCGCGATCGTAGCTGAAAAAATTCGGGTGTCTGAAAACGGAGGGCTCGGGATCATCTGACTCTTTCGACGACCCATTCAAATAGGCCTGCGCGTACAGCCTTCTGCGCTACAGTTTCGGCAAACCACATTTCTACACCGGCTGGTACGGAATGGACCCGCAACTTGCCTGCAGGCGAATGACATACGAAAAACATGCGATCACAGTCGCCGTACTCACGGAACCGCTCGATATAGTCTTGGAGCACTACCGGCGTGGCCCGCGATTTCACCTGAACGAATGCGCGCTCGCCGGTTGCGGTCTGCTCGATAATGAGATCGACATCGGCCTGGGTCTCACCGAGGACGCCGATCCGGCGCCAGCCGCTGTCGGCGAAGATGCGATCGACCAGGATCTCGAAGTCCTTCCAATGTAGGGCGGCCACCAACCGTTCGGCTGTGCGGGTGAGCTGCGCTTGAAGAGCGAGGGCTTCCTCGACCAACGGCTCGGATTCGCCATTGATGCGGCGGAGGAGATAGTCGCGCTCGCGGACATTGCATAGCGTGCCGCGGAACGCAGCAGTCTGCGTGAGCCTTGTGCTGAGATTGCGCAACGACAAAACTTCGCCGTTCGCGTCGTTGCATCGCCAGGGCGATATCGTCCTGCGGAAGCGCCGGTACTCTGGGTGGTCGTTCTGCCGGACACCAGCTTCGGCAAACGTCCACCAGAGCTTGTTTTCCCAGAAGGTGATCCAGAGCGCGTCCGACCCGAGCGTGTAAAAGTCTTCGATTTGCTGAGCCTGGTTGGTGGCGGCGCCTGGGGCTTTGCCCAGCTCACAGAGCGTCTGTCGAACTCCAGCCCAATCGCCGGCCTGGCAGAGATCGTGAGGCACGCCATCGAACCCAAGGCGAATGGTACCGCCCTCGATGCATTCTTTGGCCAGCCGGTTGCCCGAACCAAGCTTGATGTAGCGAGCGTCTTTTGCCGTTACCGCGTTCGTCATCCTTTGCGCTCCCGTTCATAAGGAGGGCTGAAATCGTTAAGAAATCCCATTTTGGGATAATCCTGAACGGGGATCAGCTTCCTCCGCGCAATTGGGCCCGAGGTTCGGGCCTTGGGCGCGGACATGCGGAAATCGGTCCATTCCACGCGGTACCGACGGCTGCTGCAGCTGATTGTCGAAGCGCGCCTTGCAGCGGGCCTCACGCAGTCGGAAGTCGCTGCGAAGTTGCGTCGGTCGCAGTCCTATGTCGCGAAGGTCGAAGGTAGCGAGCGTCGCCTTGACGTCCTTGAGTTCGTCGACTTGGCGGCAGCGATTGGCGCCGACCCGGCCCAGCTTCTCTCAGTATGGGTGAACGCTTCCCGGCGCTGACTTGCCGATGAGAGAGGGCATACGTGTCAGTCCCTGGTCGGCGCCCATCATCAGATCTCGCCCTCCACCAGCGTGATGCCAATTACCCTGAGAAGAGATCGCGCGTTCTCGGCAGTCGTGCGGATGAGGCCATCCGCATCAGGCCGTACGCTTTGGCCATCCATCAGGATGAACGTGTTGGTCACTATCTCGGGCGGCACGTGCACCGTCGCCATGGCCTTTGCTGAAGACTTTGCAGCGCCTTCGGCCAGCTGACGATAGTACTCCCGGAGGGCCCAGTGGGACACGCGGGCGTTATTGAACCAGGTCAGGAACTGCGACGTCGAGTCGACCTGGTCATCGTACTTGCCGTTCGGGAACACCTCCATCTCATACATGTATTCCCGCGCCCACTGGACATCGTCGGGCACGACCACAAATCCGTTTGCGATGATGGCGGTTTGTGAGGCCATCCGCATTTGCTTGTCGCCGTCGGGATCCACACCAAGTGCGATGGTAAACCCATCGCGTGGCAACTCTTGAAGGAGCTGCTTGCCAGATGCCTGGTTCTCGATCAGCACGGCCACCGCGTCGAACATTGCTGCCCGCTCGATCACCGATCGCTTGAGGTCCGGGTAGAGCATACGCTCCCGGAACACGTTGATGAGATAGACGGTTTTGTCTTTGATCCCCCAAGTCGTGCAGACACAGTAGTTGGACCACTCCGCCGTGGTGTTGGCGGTATCCCAGGACTGGATGATCTGGTCGAACGTCTCCGGCAGCTTGTCGAACGGGCAGCGCCGGAACCATTTGCCCTGGACCAGGCCGCCGCCGGCCGGCGCCGGCCGCTGAAGCCACTGGGTGGCCCAGGCGGCTTCACCGATCTCGGCCCGGACCTTGAGCAGATCCTCAGCGGGGAACCGTGCCGGGTGCAGTGACTCACCCTCCTTGCGTGTCCAGCTATGGGTCCCCAGGAAGGTCTCGTAGGTCCAGGTCTCAGTCGCCTCCGCGATCGCCGGCAGGTTGATGACCGTCCAGTCCCCACCCAGGCCGGTCACATGGCCGACGAAGTCATCCTCATGTGTTCGCTGCATGATGATCACGATCCGTACGCTGCGTGGATCGTTTTGCCGGCTCAGGAAGGTGTTCTCATAGGCGCTGTTGGTCGACCTCCTGATTGCGTCCGACAGCATCTCCCCGGGCTTCTGGGGGTCGTCAAAGACCATCAAGTGCGCGCCCATGCCCGTCGCTGAACCGTCGATCGAGGTGGCCCTTCGGTTGCCGCCGGCGGTCGTTTTCAGCAGCATGGGTGAAGCTTTGTTTGAGACAAGTTGCACGCCGAATAGGGCGAGGTATTCCAGACTGGCCATGACCCTCCGGGTCATCTCGCCGAACTGTCGCGCCAGCTCCTGGGCGTAGCTGACGCACATCACCTCGGCGGCGGGGTTGTTGCCGAGGAAGAATGCGGGAAGAGCGACGGAGCCGACTAGAGATTTGCCAAACCGCGGCGGCACGGTGATGATCAACCGGCTGATCTTGCCCTCGGCCACCGCCTGCAGCTTGGCGCACAGGAGGTCCAGGAAGGGCGCCCAGAGCAATTGCTCATGCGGCTTGAGCACGCGCCAGATCACCATCCGGAAGAAGGTGGCGAGGTCGTTGCGCATGACGGCTGCCGCCATATCCGGCGGCAGGCTGTTGAACGGGCCGTTGTTGTCAGAGTTCTTCGTCATTGTCGGTCTTCCTGCCGCCGTTGATGCGGCCTTTGAGGGATTGAAGGATTTCGGTGTCCAGCTGTTTGCGGGACACGGTGTCGATGATCTGCGGCTGAGCGCTGTCGCGACGTTCGATGCGGTCAAACATTTCGATCGCGAGCTGGATGGCGCGAGGATCGCCGCCGGCAGCTTTGGTCAGCAATTGTTTGAATGCCGCCTCGATCTTAGTGATCGTTTTGCGACGGCCGTGCTCGACAACGGTGACTTTTTCGCGCGCGGCTCTTTTGGCCATCGTCGAAAGGTTGGGCGACCCTTTGGGCCGCCCTCGAGGGTTGGCGCGATTACCAGGCCCAAACCGCGAGTGCTTGGGCGGCTTGCCGTAGCCGACTTTGTAGTCGCCATCGTTGGAATCATCCGTCATTGTGCGCCCTTCGATTCCAGGTCGGAAAACCGGCGGCCATCACACAATCGGATTGGCTCCTCGCCGGTAAGCGCGCGCCAGCGTCGGAGAGCGAGATCGACATAGCCGGGGTTTATGTCGCATCCGACGAAGCGCCGGTCGGTCCGTTCACACGCGATCAGCGTCGTGCCCGAGCCTGAGAAAGAATCCAGGACGACTTCTCCCCGCTGTGTAACGTCCATGATGGCGTCGGCCACTAGGCCCACCGGTTTGACCGTGGGATGCAATGCCAGATCCTGGCGCCGACTTCCGCGGAATGTGTTGACCGACGGATAGTCCCAAACGTTAGTTCGGTTGCGGCCGTGGCGACCCAGCTCTATGTTGTTGACATGTGGTTGATCGCCGACGCGGTAGACGAAAATGAGTTCGTGCTGAGACCTATAGAAACTACCGAGGCCGGCGTTCGACTTTCGCCACACGCAGATGTTGAGACGTTCGCCATAGGCCTTCGCCCCTGCAGCGGTAAGCTCCTCGACATGACGATGGTCCATGCAGACGAAGTGCACGGCGCCGTTACGGGAAACACTGGTACAGGCGCCAAGGGCCAAAGTCAGCCACGCTGTGTATTCTTCCGGTGACTTCTCGCCCGAGGCTTCAGCGAACTCAGGATGTTTAATGCGTCCTTTGCCGCCAATGTCTCGAACACGAAGATTGTAAGGCACGTCGAGAAAAGCCGCCGCCGCCTCGGCGCCGTCACATAGGTTCCGGAGAAAGCCCACATCCTTGGCGTCGCCGCATCCCAGGCGATGCAGACGAAGTACCCAGATGTCGCCAAGACGAGAAATCGCCTTTGCTGGCGCTTCCGGAATCTCGTCCTCCTTCGGATCGGCAGCGCCTTCAACCAGAATGGCGTCAGCTCGCTGGCGACTGAGCCCTGAAAGTTCGATGTCGAACCCCTCGTCCAGCGAGATCGTTTCGAGCTCGATTTTGACAAGTTCGATGTCCCAGCTGGACTCAAGCGCGATCGCGTTGTCCGCGAGCCGAAGCGCCTTCTTCTCGGTCTCGCTTCGCCCGATGACTCTTATGACGGAAACGGTGTCCAGACCGAGTTCAAGCGCCGCCATCAAGCGGGCGTGACCGCCGATGATGACATTGTTCTCGTCAATCAGGATGGGATTGGTGAACCCATGCGCTTTGATCAGCTTGATCAGCCGTCGCACTTGATGCCGGTTGTGAACCCTAGCGTTGTTTACGTAAGGCTTGAGATCGCCCGGCTTTAGCCGGTCGAACGTGATGGAGCGGTCCAAAGGACCGCTCGTCTTGATGTCAGGCATTTTGTCCTCCATTCGCGGACCAAATTGTCCGCGAATGGAGGGCGCCATATTCCCGTTATTGGGGGCGGGTCAGTTTCGGTAAAATCGGGAATTTAGTGGCGGCGCTTTGCGTCGAGCGCAGAAGCGTTGCTGGTCAAGCTACTGAGCGGAGGCGACAAGGATGGACCGCGGGCCACGAGCAAAATTCTGGCACTGAAATAGCCAAAGTTCGGACATCTTGATCATAGGCCAGCATCTGGCCACGTGCGGAAGAAAGACGTTGGAGCCCCCAACCACAGCTCGTTGAATTTCGCGGTTATACAAAATATATTCCAATGTGACCCGTATCCCGGCTTCTGCAGCCCGCCACATCGCGTACTGGAAGGCGCAGATCAGGTGCATGACCGGAAGAGACGAGCTCCATACTCGTTTACGAAAATTACGATCGTCCTCGCCGACCAGATCCAGACTGGCTGCCTTAGAAAATGCGTCGGCCATGCTGGCCCGGACCATACCCTCGGGCAGGCGTTCGAGTTTTCCAAACATCGACTGCCATATGGCCGGCGTTGCAATCGCCGCAGCTATATCGCGCGCTTTCATGCGATTGAGAAAATGACCCAAAGACAACTTGCCCCTGTCAGCCAGCGCGGCATGGACCGGTGAAATCGCGCTCAAATCGAAGGGCGCTTCCTCAGGCGTCGTTAGCCTCAATGCGGCCGCGCATAGGCGATCGCGAAGCTGCGCGCGCTCTGCGACCTCGCTCTGCAGGGGATAAGCCATTGCGGCGAGCAATCCGGCGCCGCCGACATAGGGCGGTGTTGGAGCGGCAGGGAGCGTAAGGCGTTGCATCGGATAATCGGCTCACAATCCTAATCGCAAAGGAAGGCGGAGCCGGACCAATTATTTCGAGATCGTGTGGTTGACGTTTTCTATTCTCGCGATCCCAACACTCTTGCACGACACATTTCGCAAACTGAGCGAGTAGGTCGATCAGACATTGGCGGTTTTGATTGGAGCGACGATCCCGTTCAGAACGGGGTGGGTGAGCGCTTAGATTATTCGTCACCCCAACGCGAACCAAAGTCCGACGAGCGCCACGGCGAGAGCTGATGCAAAGTACAAGACCAGCCATCGATAATCGCCATAAGGCCCCCCACAGCGCGCACAGCGCTTTTCGTTGAACCCGCCGATGACCTGAATTTCCCAAACCCGGCAACCGCAACGGCTGCACACAACTACTTTGTGCGACATCCCCAACTCTCCCGGCGATTTCATCGCACGAAGCAGCGGCGCAAACAAGCAAATCGCTACCGAATGGTCTCACCACGCCGAATGGGTCGGCGGGGTTGGGAGACTTCAAATGCCAAAACTCACGATCAACGAAGCCCGGATCGAAGCGATGTTCATTCTCTTCCGACTGTTCTTGAAAAGCTTGCCTGGCAAGCAACAGCGGACGCTTCTGTCCAAGGCCATCCTAAAGGCCGACGAAATCGACCTGGATGAAGTCCACGAAGAGATCGAAGAGTTGTTCGAGGTGTAGTTGCCTAGCGCGGCTGGCGCCGGTCTTGCGCTGGCCGCGCATTCGCCAAGCCTCGGGCGACTGTCCCCAGCGCCGATTTTGCGTTCGACAAGAGCCGCGCTTGCGCCCTTTAGCCTTCTAACAAGAACCCACCGCCAGACGCGTTAGGATCGACGGCCTGACCGTTAGTTTCCCACTTGCATGCCAATTTTTTCCCTGTTCCGATTTTAGCAACGATGCGTAGCAAGGGCTGAAAGCCGAGATTTAGGGGCCTTTAATGTATCGTGCGCCCGACGCCGCGCGGATCTTTCCCGGTATTTTTCCCGGTTATCGGGAAACCGCCTTGCCCTTTTCCAGCGATGATATTGGCGCCCCCATTTCGGCCGCCCCCAAAGCAAAACCCCGGAGACAGTGCCCTGCCTCCGGGGTTTCAAATATGAGACTGACCTTTTTGCTACTTCGCCCCGGCCTCTGCTGCGGTGAACTTGTCCAGCGCCTCTTTACGGAAGTTGGTGCGGACGCCCGAGGGTGAGCCGAACTCCATGAGCTGGTCGGTTGCCGGATCGTATTTCGGCCAGGCCGGTCCGGAGGCGCAGGTCGGGGTTCCTGTCTTGGCGAAGGCCGCCCAGCAGGAATGCATCAGCGTCGCCATCGCCTTGTCTTCGTCGGACGGGGGCGGAGGCGCCGGGGGTGCAGCTGCGGGTGTTGCTGCGTTGGGACCGCCTGCCGCGGCCGGCGCGCCGCCTCCAAGCGGACGGGTCATGCCGCCGTAAACGTAGGATATCTCCGAGGCGTGCGAGGCGCCTGGCGACTCCGGTGAACGGCGGGCGGTCGCAACATAGGAGAAGAAGTATAGCCAGCTGGGCTTGCCGTCGGCCGACTGCTTGGCGATGTAGCGCGCGGGGGCGCCGGCCATGTTGTTGGTCCAGTC
>CAZKYG010000255.1:0-10405 GCA_964556915.1 uncultured Gemmatimonas sp. | reverse complement strand
TCGTCAACGCGCACACGCATCTCGACCTGACCGTCCTCGCCGGGCTGCTCGACGGGCGGCCGTTCTTCGAGTGGATCCGCGGCGTCGTGGCCTGCCGCGAGGCGCTGACGGCCGACGAACTGCTCGACAGCGCGCGGCTCGGCATCCTCGAGGGCCTCGCCGGCGGCGTCACCACGTTCGGCGACACCGCACCGGGCGACGCGTCGTTCGACGCCATGCGCGAGCTTGGCGTGCGCGGCATCGCGTACCAGGAGGTGTTCGGCCCCGATCCCGCCACCGCGCCCGCGGCGCTCGACGCCATCGGCGCACGCATCGCCGCGCTGCGCTCCCGCGCGTCGTCGCTCGTCCGTGTGGGGATCTCGCCGCACGCGCCCTACTCGGTGAGCGACGCGCTCTACGCGGGCGCGGCGCAGCTCGCGCGCGACCTGTCGCTTCCGCTCGCGACGCACGTGGCCGAGAGTGCAGCCGAATCGGAGCTCGTGGCCGCCGCGGCGGGTCCGTTCGCCGAGTTCCTCCGCGGCCGCGGCATCGCCGTCGCCCCGCGAGCGCCCTCGCCGGTCGCCCTGCTCGAGCGCACGGGCGTGCTCGCACCGGGGGCGCTCCTCATCCACTGCGTCCGGTGCGGCGAGGCGGACATCGCGGCCATCGCGCGCGCGGGCGCGGCGGTTGTGACGTGTCCGATGTCGAATCGGTACTTCGGGCACGGGGTCGCGCCGGTGGCGGCGATGCGCCGGTCCGGGATCGCGGTGGGCGTGGGCTCGGACTCGATGGCGAGCAACGGGCGCATGGACATTCCGGCCGAGGCGGACGCCGCCCTTGCCGGCGACCCGGCGGCCGATGCCGCCGATCGGTGGGCCCTCGCGACGCGCGAGGGCGCCCGGGCGCTCGGGCTGGCCGATCTCACGGGCACGCTGGAGGCAGGAAAGGCCGCCGACCTCGTGGCATTCCCGCTCGGCGCGCCGACCGACTCGCCGCCGGCGCCGCCGGCATCCGCCACGGCGCGCCTCGTGGTCGTGGACGGCGTCGAGCGCGTGCGGGATGGGCGCGCGTCCGGCGACGTCGCCGGTATTGCGCCGCGCGTGCGCGCCGCGGCCGCGCGGCTGCGCAAGTGGCGTGACGCGCCGCCGCGCCGCTAGATTTCCGAGACGAATCCCTCTTCGCGGAGCGGGAATGGCGAAGCAGTCTGGACGGACGGCGAAGATCTGGCGGGACGGCGAGCTCGTGGACTGGGCGGACGCCAACATCCACGTCATGAGCCACGTGGTGCACTATGGTTCCGCTGTCTTCGAGGGCATGCGGAGCTACGAAACGCCGCAGGGCGGCGCCGTGTTCCGCTTGCGCGAGCACATGCGGCGGCTGCAGGAGTCGGCGAAGATCTACGAGTTGCCGCTCCGGTGGACGGCCGACGAGCTCTGCCAGGCGACGATCGACACGCTGGTGGCCAACGACGCCGCCCACTGTTACATCCGGCCCATCGTCGTGCGCACGGGCGAGGAGATGGGAATCCACGCGGCGAACGCGCCGGTCGAGACGTTCATCATCTGCTGGAACTGGGGCCGCTCGTACATGCCGCACCTCCAGCCGGACGGCGGGGCGAAGGTGTGCGTGTCGTCATGGCGGCGCGCCGCTCCCGACACGTTCCCGACCATGGCCAAGGCGAGCGGCAACTACCTCAGCTCGCAGCTCGCCAAGTCGGAGGCCATGCGCGACGGCTATGACGAGGCGATCATGCTCGACTACGCCGGCAACGTGTCGGAGGGGAGCGGGCAGAACCTGTTCCTCGTGCGCGACGGCGTCCTCTACACGTCGCCGATCGCCGGCGGCATCCTGCACGGCATCACCCGCGATGCGGTGACGCGGATCGCGGCCGATTTCGACCTCGACGTGCGCGAGATGGAAATCCCGCGCGAGATGCTCTACGTGGTGGATGAGGCGTTCTTCTGCGGTACGGCCGTGGAGGTCACGCCGATCGTCACGATCGACAAGTTCGCGGTCGGTGCCGGACGGCCGGGGCCGATCACGACCCGTATCAAGGAGCGGTTCATGGCGATCGTCACCGGGCGGGCCCCCGACACGCACGGGTGGCTCACGCACGTTCCGGTGACGGTCGCCGCCGGCAGCAAATGACGGTCGGCTGTCTCGCGCTCAACTCCTCGTTCGAGCCGCTCACCCTCGTGCCGTTGCGGCGGGCGCTGCGGCTCGTGATCGACGGAAAGGCCGAGATCGTCGAGGCCGACGCCGAGCGCCTGGTGCGCTCCGAGCGCAGCGCCTACCCCAGGCCGATCGTCATCCGGCTCACGCGGTTCATCCACGTGCCGCGGCGCTTCCGCCGGCAGGTGACCAACACCTTCCTGTTCGCCCGCGACGGCTACACCTGCCAGTACTGCGGGCGGACGGCCGCGCAGCTCCGCACGCGCGAGTCGCTCACGCGCGACCACGTCGTTCCGCTCTCGCGCGGCGGGACGAACGCATGGACGAACGTCGTCACGGCCTGCAGCAGCTGCAACACCCGCAAGGCGCACCACCTGCTGGACGAGATCGGCATGCACCTCGCGCATCCGCCGGTCGAGCCGCATTTCGTGCACCTCTCGTGGGCCGTGCGTCGCCTCACGCCGATCCAGGCGAAGTACATCCGGATGTTCTACGGCGTGGGCGTGCTGCAGCAGATCGAGGCGCTGGAGCATCGCGGCAGGAAGGCCGCGGCGGGCTGAGCGGCCCGCCGCAATCCGCGACGCGCACGCCCGACCGCGGTTACGGCACGCGGAAATGTGCCGTCGTTGCCTGGTACTCGACGCGCTCACCGCCCAGCAGCCGTGACGCCAGCGTCCGGATGCCGCGCGACAGCACCGACGCCGGGTTCGCGCGCCCCGTGATGCCGGGCTCGATGTCGCCCTGCAACCAGCGCGACACGTCGTCGAGGTCACGCTCCGACAGCGACTCCACGACCAGCGTGGCCTGATAGTACTGCGGGCGCCCGCCGCGGTGCGCGGCGACCCGCGCCACGTTCGGGCGCGCCACCGCGCGCTCGGCGTCCGCGATGGCGGCGAATCGTCCGAGCGGCAGGGGACGGTCGTCCTGGATGTGGAACACTTCGTACATCCGGTCCGTGGGCACCCAGCGCACCAGCACGTCCCACTCGTCGGCGCGCTGGAGCCGGTCGATGATGAACGCCTCGGACCACAGTTCCACCCGGAAGTGGAAGCGCGCCGGGAACCCCGCGAGCAGGAGCTGCTGCAGGCGCTCGCCGCCAAGCATTCCCGTGGCCGAGACGAGCGGCCCGCGCCGGGTGAGGAGCGAATCCGCCGGGAGCGTCACGTGCAATGCGGGCGCATCCTGCGCGCGCAACGGCGCCGCGCCGGCCGCGATTGCAGTCGTGGCCAGCGCGACGCCCAGTCGTGCGACGCGAGTGAGGACGGAGGCCACGCGCTAGAAGCGGTGCTGGAGCCGCATGATGAACCGGATCCCCTCGTCACCCGCGTTCCGCAGCGGTTTCGCCCAGTAGAGGCCGAAGCCGCCGAAGTCGATCCCGGCGCCGACGTCCAGCTTGAACGAGTCGAGCGGCGGCAGGGCGTTGGCGTCGTAGTACACGGGCTGCGGTCCGGCCGTCGGGCCGTTCACCCGCCATCCCCGTCCGGCGTCGGCGAACAGCACCCACGACGTGTTGCCGTTGAATCCCGGGCGCCACCAGTCGTCGTCCCGGTCCGTGCGCCACGCGTCGAACAGGAACGCCGACCGCAGCTGCACCTGTGCCAGCGCCACGCGGTCGCACTGCGCGGGCATGCCCGGCTGCAGGAAACCGGTGTTGCAGCTCAGCGCTTCACTGCCAGGCGTCACGTCGCGGAACGCGTATCCGGGCAGCGTCCCGGGGCCGCCAAGGCCGAGACGCCGCTGCGTGGGCAGCGGATCCCCCGCCACCCACCCGCCCCCGGCGACGCGCAGGTCGAGCGACAGCCCGGGCGCGATGCGGTTGTACCGTCGCAGGTCCACGAAGCCGCGGGAATACCACACGTCCTCCGGCGTGGGTGGCGCGAACGTCGCCACCGGTGCGCCGAGGCGCGTGATCCGGCCGCCACCCTGCTCCAGCGACGCATTCAGGTACCATCCGGCAAACGGCGACGACTCGCGCTGGCGTGTATCCCATCGGAGTGTCGTCGTCACGACGTGCATCGCGCCCGGGTCTGCCACGGGGTTCGCGCGCCAGTCGGAGGCGCCCTTGGTGAGGCTCCACGGGTCGCGCGCCGCACGGTTCAGCCATTGCTCATCGCTGAACGCGATCGTGAGGTCGGCGTCCTTGCCGCTGGCCAGGCGGGCGTACACCTCGCCGCCATGCCGCACGTAGTAGTCGCGATAGTCGAGGTGGAGCAGCGCCGACGCGAGCCCGACCTCGGAATCGTCGAGCTGCCAATCCTCCGTGGGTTGCACGACGTCGAACAGGCGGCCGCCGAGGGCCACGCCCAGCGGGCGGCCGAACGTCAGCTCCGCCCGCGCATCATGGCCCACGGATTCATTGTCCCAGCGCATCGGCTCGGCCGTGCGTCCCACGGCGAACGCCTCGACGTTGAGCGCGCCCCAGGACGTGGGTCGCTGGATGCGCGGGCCGGCGACGAACGACCAGCCCTCCACGCGGTTGTATGCGCGCGACGCGACGTAGAGGAAGTCCGAGTACGCCTCGCCGCGCAGCCATTCGTGACGGACGTGGTGTCGGCGCCACCAGCTGTCATCGTACTCCGGCTCGCGGTCCATCTGGATCCGCTCGCCGTCCAGGTGATAGCGGACGAGTTCCGCCTGCTGGAGCAGTTCGCCTCCCAGGGTTGCGGAGTCGGCGCCGGTCACCGACCCGCCGATCACGATCAGGTCGCGGTCCACGCGCGCGCTCGGCGCGAGACGGACGTCGGCGTTGATCGCGACGAGCGAGCCGCGGATCGTGCCGGCGACGGTGACCGGTCCGTTGAGGACGGCCACGCTTCCGTCCACGATGCGGGTGGCGGCGAGGTCGAACGCGCCATTCGCACGCGTCGTGCGCTCGGCGTTCCAGACGTCCGCGGCGCGCCGGGCGGCGTTGGTCGGCGGCGCTCCGCTGCCCTGCGCGGGCGCAACGCCGGACCAGGCGGCGATGGACATCGTCACGGTCAGGGAGTTCAGATATCGCATGCATGCACCTCGGATAGGCGACCTGCGCACGCTGGAGCAGGGACCGTGCCGGGCGCCGCGCGCATCCGAAGTCGTTGTGCTGCCACGACGTCGCGTGCCGCGGGCCAGCCGTCGCGCGGCGCGTGGTGTCCGATTCGGTGCCGCGTTCGTGTCACTTTGCGCCGCGCGGTCGCGCTGCACCCCTACGCCTCAATAATCCCCAGGCGCTTCATGCGACGGTAGAGGTTCGGCCGGTCGGTCTTGAGGCGCCGGGCGGCCTCGGCGACCACGCCGTGCGCCGCGGACAGGGCGCGCGTGATCAGGAGGCGTTCGTAGTCGTCGAGCGCGTCGCTGAGCGGCGCCGCCTGCGGACCGACATCGGGCAGCGGCGGGGCGATCCGGTCGGCCATTCCCTGCGGAAGCACCGCCGCCACGTCCCCGGCAGTGATGTCGCGACCGGCATGCAGGATCGAGAGGCGCTCCACGATGTTCGCCAGTTCGCGCACGTTGCCCGGCCAGGCGTACCCGGAGAGCGCCTGCACCGCCGCCTCCGACCAGGTCGGCGCCGGCTGCCCCGACCTGCGCCGCTGCAACTCGGCGAAATGGCGCACGAGGAGGGGGACGTCGCCCGGGCGCTCGCGAAGGGGCGCCACCGCCACCGGCAGAACGTTCAACCGGAAGAAGAGATCCTCGCGGAACTGGCCGTCGCGCACGGCCCGCACCAGGTCGCGGTTCGTTGCGGCAATGATCCGCACGTCAACGCGGATCGGTCTGGCGCCGCCGAGCCGCTCGATCTCCTTCGCCTCGAGCGCGCGGAGCAGCTTGGCCTGCGCCTCGGCGCCAAGGTCGCCCACCTCGTCGAGGAGCAGGGTGCCCGTGTGCGCCAGCTCGAACCGGCCGATCCGCCGTTCCGTGGCGCCCGTGAACGCGCCGCGCTCGTGCCCGAACATCTCGCTCTCCACGAGGTCACGCGGGATGGCGGCGCAGTTGACGCGCACGAACGGACGCTCGCGGCGCGGACTCCCGTCGTGGACGGCCGCCGCCACCAGCTCCTTGCCGGTGCCGCTCTCCCCCGTGATGAGCACGCGCGAATCCGTCACCGCGACCCGCGCGATCATCGCGCGCAGGTCGCGCATGACCGGGCTTTCGCCCACCAGTTCGCCGGCCAGGCCCAGGTCGGCGCGCAGCACGCTGCGCTCCCGTCGCGCCATGCGCAATTCGAGCGCGCTGGAGATGGCGAGCAGGACGCCCTCCGGCGTGAGCGGCTTCTCCAGGAAGTTCACGGCGCCGAGGCGTGTCGCCTTGACGGCGTCGGCCAAGCCTGCGCGCCCGCTCATCATGATCACCGGAAGGTCGGGAAAGCGCTTGCGCAGACGCTCGAGCACGCCCATCCCGTCGAGCGCGCCCGGAATCATCAGGTCGAGCAGCACGAGGTCCGGTTCGGCGTCCTCGGCGCGCATCACCCCCGTGGCGCCGTCGCCGGCGTCGCGTACCTCGAACCCTTCGCTCGTGAGCAAGGCGCCCACCATGCGGCGCACGTTGGCTTCGTCGTCAACGATCAGGACGGATGGCATCGGTCAGCGGGAGGAGAGTCCGGATGGCGCAGGCGGAGCGGTCACGATGGGCCGCCGGGCCCGACCGTTCGCGAACTGTCGCGCCCCGACAGCAGCTGCGTCACGAATCGCTGGTTCTCGGTGATGCGCTCCACCTCGAGCGCGATCGCCTCGACGCCGGCCTCGATGCGATCGAGGCGGGCGAGCACGTCCGGCGGCGGGGCGGCCGCCTTCTCGTTCGCGCCCTCGATCCGGCGCGACACGGCGCGGGCAACCATGAAGAGCGACGCGCCGGCGATCGTCACCGTCGTCATCGCGAGGATCCACTCGGGCGGCGAAATCCTGGCCTGCGCCACCGCCCGCATGCTGCCCGCGGCGTCGGCGACATGCCGGATCTCCGCCCACTGGAACACCGCGTTGGTCACCCCGCCTCCATGCCTGGTTGGGACCCGACCGGGAGGACGAGCGTGATGCGCGTCCCCCGGCCCGGCTCGCTGTCGGCGCGCACGGTGCCGCCATGCGCCTCGACGGTCTGGCGCACGATCGCGAGCCCGAGCCCCGTGCCACCCGCCTTCCCGGTGACATACGGGTCCCATATCGACGCGAGTTTCGCGGCGTCGATCCCCGGCCCGTCGTCCTGCACGACAATGGCGATGCGCCGGTCGGCCCCGGCGCCCTCCGCCGTAGCGGTCACCACCAGCCGGCCCGACGCGCCGCAGGCCTCGACGGCGTTCATGAGGACGTTGCCAAGTGCGCGCTCGAGTGGTTCGTAGCGGCCCATGAGCGAGAGTCCGGTCGGTACCTGCACGTCAGTGCGCATCTCCGTCGGCACCGCAGCCCGCACCGCGCTCGCCACCAGTTCGGCCACGTCCACTTCGGCGATCGGCCCTTCCGGAAGCCGTCCGAACTGCGCGAAGCTGCGTGCCATCCGGTCCAGCCGTGCGGACTCCGCGTCGAGCACGGCCACCGAGTCGGCGAGCTCCGCCGGCACCTGCCCGCGCAGGCGGGCCACGGCAAAGCGGATCGGTGTGAGCGGGTTCTTCAGCTCGTGCGCGACCTGTCGCGCGGTTTCGCGCATGGCCGCGAGGCGCTCGGCCTCGATGGCGGCCCGGCGCCCGGCCTCGATCTCGCCCGACATCCGCCGCATGCCGGCGCGAAGCACGCCGAACTCGGGCGCGCCCCGCGCTTCCGCATCGGGCAGCGGCTCGCCGCGGCTGATGCGTTCCGTCCATGCCAGCAGCTCGTCGAGTGGCCGCGTCAGCTGTCGCGTGAGGTGACCCGCCAGCCGGGCCGCGATGAACGTCAGGAGGGCGAGCAGGATCAGGCTTGCCGCCACGAGCGCGGCGGGGGCGCGATCGGCGATGAGCTCGAACTGGCGCGACCGCGTGGATGCGTTGACGAGCGCCCGCTCGTGCGCGGCGATCAGCGCGGAGTCGGCCGGCGCCGTGGAGCCGCGCCTCGCGATGTCGATCACGCGCTCCCCCGTCACGGCGACCGTGTCCCACGCCGCCTTGCCTGCCATGAGCGGCAGCACGAGCCGCATCGTGCCGCCCCACGCGAAGGTGAGGAGCAGCGGCGGGATCACGGCGAACATCGCCAGGATCGCGAACAAGCGGGCGCGGAAACCGAGTCGCTTCACCGGATGACTACGGGGGAGTTCCAGCAGGGAGTTTCAAAAAGATACGGTCAGCCTAGTTGGCTGCCACCCTTGGACTTAGGCGGTTCGACCTTGGATTCTGCACCTGGGGCCGCTATCATTATCAAGTCGAGTGTCGGTTCCCGAGCCGTCTTCAGGTCGCCGTCTGGCGCCGGAGTCCGGTTCGAGTTCGTCCCTCGGCATGCAATCTGGGACGACGGCGTCTTCGCCATCAGCGTCTCCCGGTGGGTCCTGACCCCCGGTGGAGATGATGTGCGCGTTCGCCAGCGACCCGCCCACATCAGGTAGCCTGCGGGTCCCATGCGCGAGCCCTCTCGAGTGAGCGGGCGTTCCGCCGGGCGCAGCGCAGCTACAGGCGAACATCGCCGGAGACACATGAAGTCACGCTACACGCATACTCAGGCGCCGCGCGCGCACGTCGCGCCGCTGCACCGCGGCCCCCAGGCCATGTCACACGTCGCGGCGGTCGGAACCGTCGCACCGGTCCATGCCCCGAACGCCGCCCTGCTGATCGATTTCGACAACGTCACGATGGGCATCCGCTCCGATCTCCAGACGGAGCTCCGCAACATGCTGTCGAGCGACATCATCCAGGGCAAGGTCGCCGTGCAGCGCGCCTACGCCGACTGGCGGCGCTACCCGCAGTACATCGTGCCGCTCTCGGAGGCCTCGATCGACCTGATCTTCGCGCCCGCGTACG
Source organism: uncultured Gemmatimonas sp. (assembly GCA_964556915.1). Lineage (GTDB taxonomy): Bacteria > Gemmatimonadota > Gemmatimonadetes > Gemmatimonadales > Gemmatimonadaceae > Fen-1231. The sequence continues at coordinate 1,365 of CAZKYG010000255.1, read as the reverse complement.
GGTCATCGAAGAAGAACGCGACCGACATCCGCCTCGCGATCGACGCGCTCGAGCTCGTGTTCACCCGCCCGGAGATCGGGACGTTCATCCTCCTCTCGGGCGACTCGGACTTCTCGAGCCTGGTCATCAAGCTGAAGGAGTACGGCAAGTACGTGATCGGCGTCGGCATCCGCGAATCGTCGTCGGACCTGCTCGTGCAGAACTGCGACGAGTACTACAGCTACAACGCGCTCGCCGGGCTCGTGAAGTCGGGCGAGGTCGAGGTGGCGCGCAAGTGGGATCCGTGGGAGCTGGTCACCGAGGCGATCAACCGGATGCAGCAGAACCACGATGTGATGCGCTCCGACCGGCTCAAGCAGGTGATGCAGGAGATCGACAGCAACTTCGACGAGAAGGACCTGGGGATGTCGAAGTTCTCGAAGTTCTGCCATGAGGCGGCCCAGCGCGGCCTCATCCGCACGACCAAGCTGGAGAATGGACAGCTCGAGGTTGCCCCGCCGTCGGCGAAGCCGGCGCGCGGTGACCGGCCGCCGCGTGACGAGCGGCCCGCGCGCGAGGAGCGCACGACACGCGAGGAGCGCACGACACGCGACGAGCCGTCGTCGCGTGACGAGGCCGGCGAGCCGGACGAGGGCGCCGGGCCGGCCGGGGCGACAGCCGGCGGCGATGCGGGCGAGGGTGAGGCGCGGCCCGAGCGCGAGGGGCGCTCGCGCCGTGGGCGCCGCGGCGGTCGTGGTCGCAAGCGCGGCGAGCGCGCCGAGGGTCGTGAGGCGGGAGCGTCGCCGTCCGAAACCGGCGACGCCGGAGCGCAGGTGGTCGGCGAGTCCGCCGTCGATATGCCGCCTGCGGCGCCTGTCGCCCATGCGGACGCCGTCGCCGAAGACGCTGGCGGTGCGGTTCCCGGTGGCATGGCGGAGGACGCGCCCGAGGCTGTACCCGAGGCCGCGCAGCAGGCGCGCCCGGCCCGTGCGTCGCGCGCGCGCGCGGCGCGGCGGGATGTGGACGAGTCGATCGGCGTCTCGGGCCTACGCCTGACGCGCGACGAGGCGATGGGGCTGGTGCGTGAGGCCGTCGCGTCCCTGGCCGGCGACGATGACGCGGTGACCGACGAGACGGTACGACGAAAGGTGTTCGACCTGCTGGGGCGCGACAGCGAAAGCCTCAGCGTCCGGAACTTCTCGCGCATCCTGCGCGACGCACACGACTCGAACATCGTGGATGTGCGGCGGCGTGGCGATGGGTTCGAGGTGGCGCGTTCGGCGGAGCCGGCGAGCGTCGCCGACCAGCTCGTCGAGCGCGAGGAGGCCGCGAAGGCCGCCACCGCTCCGGCCGAGCCGGTCGCGCCCGCTCCCCGCGGCATGGGCC
>CAZKYG010000254.1:0-3907 GCA_964556915.1 uncultured Gemmatimonas sp. | reverse complement strand
CCCACGCTGTCATCGCCAGGCACGATGAGACGCCCGCGCTCGGCGCGCACGCCGAGCGACGCCAGCACCCCGGACGTCACCTGCGCGCCGTTGACACGCACCACCTGCGGCCCGGCCAGCGCGAACGCGACCGGCTGCACCGCGCCGATCGCGGCGAACGTGTGCTGGCGTTCCTTCCAGTCGGTGAAGTCCTCGAACGAACTCACCGACAGGCCGCCGGTGCCGCGCATGTCCGTGCCCACGGCGACGAGTCGGTCGCCCGCCGGAAACGGCATCGGGCGGCGCAGCAGGGCGTCGCCAACGGTGAACACGGTCGTGGCCGACCCGATGCCGAGCGCCAGGCACGCCACGATCACCACGGCCGCAGATCGCTGGCGGCCGAGCACCCGCACGGCGAACCGCAGGTCACGGGCGAGGTCGCCGAGCCATTCGCGACGGCGCTGCGCCTGCAGGTGCATGCGGTCGATGTCCGCGCACTCGGCGCTGGCCGCGGCGAGGTCGCCGAAGCGCGTGAGGGCCTGCCGTCGCGCCTCGCGCGGGTCGACGCCCCGCGCCTCGGCCTCGCGCGCGCGCATCTCGAGGTGGAACCGCAGTTCGTCGTCCACCTCCGCCTCGATGCGCCGCCCACGGAGGCCGAACAGCCGCCGCCACGCCGCGGACCACCGGTTTCCGTGCATCGGTCAGGTGCCCAGCGCCGGCACGTCGAGCGCCGCGAACACGGCGCGGGCGAAGCGCACCCAGTTGCGCTGCTCGGTACGGAGCTCCGCGCGCCCCGCCGGCGTGATCGCGTAGAACTTCGCCCGCCGGTTGGCCTCCGAGGCGCCCCACGTCGCCGCAAGCGCCCCCCGCGCCTCCAGCCGGTGCAGCGCGGGGTACAGCGTGCCCTCCTCGACGGAGAGAACGTCGTCCGCCGCGGCCTCAATCCACCGTGCAATGTCGTAACCGTGCCGCGGACCGCGGCTCACCGCCTTGAGGATCAGCAGGTCGAGCGTTCCGCGCAGCATTTCCAGGTTCGAGCGTCCGGGCACCGGGCGTCCTCCGTGTCGTGATGGGACGAACCTGCCGTCCTTCCCATAGACACACAAGGGGGCGCGAGCGTTGCTCGCGCCCCCCCGGCCCGGCCCGAGGCCGGTCAGGCCGCGACGACGACCCCCGCGAGCACCTCGCGGACGCGCTGCTCGCCGGCCTCGTCCAGCTCCACCAGCGGCCGGCGCGGCACGCCGCCCCGGAGGCCCACCACGTCGCACGCCGTCTTCACGCCCGGCACGCCCAGCTCGGCGACGATCACGGACGCCAGGGGCTTGGCAACCTCCTGGGCGTCCGCCGCGGCCGCGCCGTTCCCCGCGCGGAACGCATCGTACATCTGCAGGCACAGGGCCGGCGCGAACAGCGCCACCGCCAGGATGCCGCCGCGCGCCCCCGCTTCCAGCGCCGGCACGAACGTGCTCGCGTTCCCCGTGAGGACGGTGAACGAGTCGCTCTGCGCGCGCAGGAACCCCTTCAGCATGTCGAGGTTGCCGGAGCTGTCCTTGATGCCCACCACGTTCGGGTGCTGCGCCAGCTCGGCCACGAGCTCCGCCGGCAGCGCGAAATGCATGTACTTCGGGATGTTGTAGAGCAGCACCGGCACCGGGCTCGCGTCGGCCACGGCCCGGTAGTGGATTCGCAGCGCCTCGAGCGTCATCGCCGAGGCGTAATAGTGCGGCGCCACGACGAGCACCGCGTCGGCCCCGCCCGCCTTGGCGTCGGCGCAGCGCTTGATCGTCTGGCGGGTGGATTCCGCGCCCGTGCCCATGATCAGCACGCGGTCCTTCGGCGTCACCCCGCGCGCCGCGTCGAGCAGCACACGCCGCTCGTCGTCCGAGAGCAGCGCCGCCTCGCCCGTGGATCCGCACACCACAACGCCGTGGAGCCCCGCGGAGAGGTGCGCGTTGAGGTTGGACGTGAACGACGCCACGTCGAGGTTTTCGCTTCCCGGCTGGAATGTCGAGATCACCGGGCCCAGCACGCCACGCAGTTGCATTGAGGAATACCTGTTGGAAAGGCCGCCGGCCGTCAGCTCTGCAGGAAGTCGAACCCGCTGCTCATCCCCGGCATGCCGCCCGGCGGCGCGTTCGGGTCCGGGGGCGGCACGGCCGGATCCGGCACGTCCACCACCTTCTTCGCCGTCGTCGAACGGCGGCGAAACGTCTTCATCTTCAGCTCGAAGTCGCTCGGCCGCGTGGACGCCGCGATCGCCACCTCGAACTCCACCTCGCCGCTCGTCACCAGGTCGGCCAGGTGCTGGTCGAACGTCTGCATGCCGTACTGCTCGCGCCCCTCGGCGATGAAGTCGCGGATCTCGCCCGTGCGGTCCTTGTCGAGGATCAGGTCGCGGATCGTCGGCGTCACGATCATGATCTCGAGGGCCGCCGCGCGTCCGCCGGTCTTCTTCGGCAGCAGGCGCTGCGATACCACCGCGGCCAGCGACTCGGCGAGTCGCACGCGCACCACCTCCTGCTCCTCGGGCGGGAACATCGCCAGGATGCGCAGCACCGTGCTCTGCGCGTCCGGCGTGTGCAGCGTCGACACCAGCAGGTGCCCCGTCTCCGCCGCCTTCATCGCCGTGTCGATCGTCTCGGCGTCACGCATCTCCCCGATCAGGATCACGTCGGGATCCTGCCGCAGCGCGGCCCGCAGGCCCATCTTGAAGCTGTCCGTATCCACGCCGATCTCACGCTGCGTGATCGAGCTCTGGATGTCGCGATGCAGGAACTCGATCGGGTTCTCGAGCGAGAGGATGTGCTTGTGGGTCGTGGCGTTGATGTGGTTGATCAGCGCCGCCATGGTGCTCGACTTGCCCGACCCCGTCACGCCCGTGACGAGGATCATGCCGCGCTCGGTTTCCGCGATCGTCTTGAGGACCGCCGGCAACTTGAGCTTGTCGAACGTCGGCACCTCGAACGGGATCACGCGCATCACGATCATGAAGCTCGACCGCTGCCGCAGGATGTTCACCCGGAAGCGCCCGACGCCCTGGGCGCCCCACGAGCAGTCGTAGTCCTGCAGCTTGTCGATGCGCGCGCGGTCCTCGTCGTTCGGGATCAGCCGCAGCGCGATCGAACGCGTCTGCTCCGGCGTCAGCGCCTGCTTCGTGAGTGGCACCAGGCGCCCGTCGATGCGCGCCCGGAACACGTCGCCCGCCTTGATGTGCAGGTCGCTCGCGCCCCGGTCCACGGCGGCCTTGATGATCCGCTCGATCGAGGAGCCGCCGGTCTGCGTCGTCGTTGCCGGATTCGTCATCGCACTCGGTTCGTCAGTACCCTGCCCGCTTGTCCACGGTGTTGCGCAGCGGCGCGCCCTCGCGCCAGCGGGCCCAGTTGTCGAGGAACAGCTCCTGCAGCCGCACCCAGAACAACCGGGGGGAGACTCCGGCCACATGGGGGGTGTGCAGGACGTTCGGAAGGTGCCACAACGGGCTGTCTGCCGCCAGCGGTTCGCGCGCGAACACGTCCAGCACGGCGCCTCGAATGCGCCCGTCCTGCAGCGCCGCGATGAGCGCCGGCTCGTCCACCAGCGCGCCGCGCGCGACGTTGCACACGATCGCGCCACGCGACAGTGTCGCGATTCGGGACGCCGTCAGGAGCTCGCGCGTCTCGCCCGTCAGCGGCGCCGCCAGCACCACGATGTCGGCATCCGGCAGCACGGCGTCGAGCCCCTGCGGCCCCACCACGCGCGCGCTCCCCGCCGGCAGTCCCTTGGACGGATCGCGCCGGACCGACGTGACGGTTGCCCCCAGCGCGCCGAGCCGCTGCGCCACCGCCCCGCCGATAACCCCCCCCCCCACCACCACCCCCCCGCCCACGGCCCCCACGCGCACCAGCGCCCCGCCCGCCCCGAACCGGGCCCTAACCCACCCCGCGGCCCC
>CAZKYG010000253.1:0-17563 GCA_964556915.1 uncultured Gemmatimonas sp. | reverse complement strand
CGAGCGCGCGCGCCGTGATCAGGTAGACCCCGTCGTCCCAGAAGGTGCCGACGGGCTGCGCCGTCTGCACGGCGAGCGTGCACGCAAGGACGGCGGCCGACGCGACGAACGGCGCGGCGCGCGCCGCGCCGGAGCGTGCCGGGGGGGCGGGCCGCCGGGCGCCGGGGGCCCGCCCCTCGTCGTTCACGACTCGACCCCGAACCGCGACAGCTTCCGGTGCAGCGTGGAGGGGTCGATCCCCAGCACTTCGGCGGTGCGCGTCTTGTTGCCCCCTTCACTCTGGAGCACCCAGAGGATGTACGCGCGCTCGATGGTGTCGAGCGTGGGATTCGGCGCCATGCGGTCGGATACGAGGGGCTCCGATCGCCGCTCGGTGATGCGGTCCGGGAGGGCGTCGCGGTCGATCACGTCGGCGGTCGTGAGGATGACCGCGCGCTCGACGGCATTCTCGAGTTCGCGCACGTTGCCGGGCCAGTGGTAGTCGACGAGCGCCGCGAGCGCGCCGTCGCTGAACCGCTTGGGCGGCACGCCGTGCCGCTCGCACGCCCGGACGAGGAAGGTGTCGGCGAGCATGGGGATGTCGTCGGCGCGCTGGCGCAGGGGCGGCAGGTGGATGGCGATCACGTTCAGCCGGTAGAACAGGTCGCGCCGGAAGTTGCCGCGCTTGATCTCCTCCTCGAGGTCGCGATTCGTGGCCGCGACGATGCGCGTGTCGATGGGGATCGCCTCGGTCGCGCCGACCGGGATCACCTCACGGTGCTGGAGCACGCGCAGGAGCTTCACCTGCGTGGCGGGTGTCGTTTCGCCGATCTCGTCGAGAAAGAACGTGCCGCCGGCCGCCGCCGTGAACAGGCCGGACTTGTCCTTGACCGCGCCGGTGAACGAACCCTTCACGTGGCCGAACAGCTCGCTCTCGAGCAGGCCCTCGGGGAGCGCGCCGCAGTTGATCGACAGGAACGGCTTCTCGGCGCGCTGCGACAGCTCATGCACGAAGCGCGCGACGATCTCCTTGCCGGTGCCCGACTCGCCCATGATGAGCACCGTGGAGTCCGTCGGCGCCACGGCCTCGGCGAGGCGGAGGGCCTCGAGCCATTTCCGGTTGGTGCCGATGGGCGCGAGGTTGGACGTGCGGTCGCGGCGGCGGATCTCCTGCTTGAGCGTCGTGTTCTCCACGCGGAGCGAACGGTGCTCGGCCGCGCGGCGGAGGATGGCGAGAAGCTCGTCGTTGCGGAACGGCTTCTGGATGTAGTAGAACGCGCCCTCGTTCACCGCCTGCATCGCGGTCTGCAGCGTGGCCTGCGCCGTCATCAGGATGACCGGCGTGTTCGGATCGAACGCGCGCGCGGCCGCCAGCACCTCGACGCCGCCAACGCCCGGCATGCGAACGTCGGACAGCACGATGTCGGGCGAGACCTCGGCGAGCCGGGCCAGGGCGGCCTTGCCGCCATCGGCGACGACGGGGTCGAAGCCCTCGTTCCGGAGCAGGATCTGGAGGGTCTCGAGGATTCCCGCCTCGTCGTCCACGACGAGGACCCTGGGGCGGACGGTGGCACTGGTGGGCGATCGGGTGGTCATGCGCCGGCTCCTGCGCTGTTGGCATGCAAGGGCAGCAGCACCGAGAACGTGGTGCCGCGTTCGTTCGTATCGACGAGGACCACGCCGCGGTGCGCCTCGATGGCGCGGTGCGTGATGGCGAGGCCAAGCCCGCTGCCGCCTTGCCGTGTCGTGGTGAACGGCTCGAAGAGCCGGTCGCGAACGGAGGGATCGATGCCGTGTCCCTGGTCGGCGACCTCGATGAGCGCCGCGCCGGCGTCGAGCGACGCCACGCCGCCCGGCACCTGCGCGCGCGCGGCCACGCGTACGGTGACCCGCACGCGCGTGCGCGGCCTCGTGGCCTGCACGGCGTTGAGCGTGAGGTTGAAGACCGCCCGGTGCAGCAAATCTTCGTCGCCGTCCACGATGAGGGCGCCGGCCGGCAGGTCCGCGTGCACGGTGACGCCCTCCGCCTTGGTCGGGTTGGTCTCGGCGAGTCGGCAGGCGCCGCGCACCACGGCGACCATGTCCACGGGCTCCTGCTTCGTCACGCGGACGCGGGCGAAGTCGAGGAATTCCGAGAGGAGGCGCGACAGGCGGTCGGACTCGCGGACGATCAGCCGGCCCAGCGTGCGTTCGTCCTCGCTGGCCGCCGGGCGGGCCGACATCTGCTCGACGGCGCTGCGGATGGAAGCCAGCGGATTCTTGATCTCGTGCGCGAGCGATGCGGACAGTTCGGTCACCGCCTCGAGACGCTGCGCGCGCAGGTGGAGCTGCTCGAGGCGCTTCTGGTCGGAAATGTCCTGGAAGATCGCCGTGATGGTGCGCGTGCCGGGTCCGTCCGCGGTGGTGGTCGTGGTCACGCCAAGCGGCACCGCCAGCTCGCCGCGCCGCAGCACGCCCTCGGTGCGGCTGCCGCCCGTACTGCCGTCGTCCGCGGCGCGGCGCAGGGCCGAGGCGAGGCCCGGCGCCACCAGCGCCACGTCGTCGAGGATCGGCGTGCCGATCCGCGCCTCGAGATCCATGCCAAGCAGGGCGATCGCGCTGGCGTTGGCGAACAGGAGTTCTCCCGCCTGGCTCACGCTCATGATGCCGCTGCGGATATTGCGGAGGATGTCGGCCTCGCGCAGGCGCACGCGCGTCAGCTCGGCGGCCAGGGCCTCGCGGCCGGCGCCCGCCGCCTTCAGCTGCACGGCGATATAGCTCGTCCCCACACCCGCGAGCGAGAACACGACGAGCTGGAGGATGAGCGGCACGATCTCCTGCGGCACATGCTGCAGGAGCAGGACGTCCGCCGCGTAGATCACCAGACCGAGCGCCGTGATCAGCAGCGCACCGCCCACGGAGAGGACGATCGCCGCGACCGCATTGACGAGGATGTAGAGCGCGGCGAACTGCCCATCGGTGACGTGCACGACGCCGCTGACGAGCAGGACGTCCACCAGCAGCTGCAGGTAGAAGAACGCTTCCGTCAGCGGCTTGCGACGGAGTCCCGTCCACACATACGACCCGATCGTGGCGACGTGCGCAACGATGAAGACGAGCGTCGCGATGAGCGTCTTGTCGTTGTCGGTGGTGAGCCACGACGCGATCGCTGCGATGAGGATCGCCCACGCGAGCGAGAGCCGGGCCATGTACACCCAGCGGATGAGCCGCGCCGGCTCGAGAACCGCCTGGAAACGGCGATCGCTTTGCGTCGTCTTGGACATCACGGTGGTCGCCCCGGGGTATTGCAATTCACCCGATGCGAACATGACGCCCCGGCGTTGCCTTTTGCAACAGTACCTGATCGACGCGAAGGCACCGAATCGCGTGTAAGCTTATGCCATGGTGCGCGATACCACCACGGAGGCGATCGACGCCGGACCGCGGCTGTCGATCCCCGCGAACGAGCTCGAGGTGCGGGCCACGCGATCCGGGGGCCCCGGCGGCCAGCATGTGAACACGTCCTCCACCCGCGTGGAGGTGACCTGGCGCCTCACGACGTCGAGAGTCATCACGGACGAGGAGCGCGAACGCATCGTGCGGACACTCGCCGGCCGCCTCGACGCCGACGGCAACTTGCGGGTCGTGGCGAGCGACACCCGCAGTCAGCGCCAGAATCGCGTCCTGGCCGCCCAGCGCCTGGGCCGGCTCGTGGCGCGTGCGTTGGCCGTGCCGAGGCCGCGCCGCAAGACGAAGCCATCCCGATCCGCGGTCGAGCAGCGGTTGACGGACAAGCACCGGCAGTCCGAACGCAAGACGGCCCGTCGCCGCCCGGAGCGCGACGCGTAGGGACATCCCCGACTCCGCGGCGACAGGAACCGCGCTTGAATGCGCCTCCATGCCGCGCACGCTCGTCCCCAAGCTCGTCACCACGCTCCGCACGTACGACCGCAGCCAGTTCGGCGCGGACGTCGTCGCCGGAGTCATCGTCGGCATCGTGGCGATCCCGCTGGCGATCGCGTTCGCGATCGCCAGCGGGGTGACGCCGGAGCGGGGCCTCATCACGGCCATCGTCGGCGGGTTCCTCATCTCGGCGCTCGGCGGGTCACGCGTGCAGATCGGCGGTCCGACGGGCGCCTTCGTCGTCATCGTCTACGGCATCGTGCAGCAGCACGGTGTGGACGGCCTTGCCGTGGCGACGGTGATGGCCGGCGCGATCCTGTGCGCGATGGGCGCGTTCGGCTTTGGATCGGTGATCAAGTTCGTGCCGAAGCCGGTGGTGATCGGTTTCACCAGCGGCATTGCGGCGATCATCTTCTCGGGTGAGGTGAAGGATCTCCTCGGGTTGCGCATGGGCGAGGTGCCGCCGGACTTCATCGGCAAGTGGGCGGCGTTCGGCGCGCACGCGGGCACCGTTTCCGCGCCGGCGACGGCCGTCGCGGCCGTGACGCTCGCGGTGATGCTGCTCGGCCCGCGGCTCACGCGGCGCGTGCCCGCGCCGTTCGTCGCGCTGGTGGTGGGGACGGCCTTCGCGCACGCACTGTCCCTGCCGGTGGAAACGATCGGCACGAAGTTCGGCGCGGTGCGCGCAGCGCTGCCGGCGCCGTCGTTGCCGCACATGAGCCTCGCGCAGATGCGCGAGCTGGCCGGCCCGGCGTTCACGATCGCCATGCTCGGCGCCGTGGAGTCGTTGCTGTCGGCCGTGGTGTCGGACGGCATGATCGGCGGGCGCCACCGGTCGAACATGGAACTGCTCGCGCAGGGCGTGGCGAACCTGGCGTCGCCGCTGTTCGGCGGGATCCCGGCCACGGGCGCAATCGCGCGCACGGCCACGAACGTGAAGAGCGGCGGCCGGACGCCCGTGGCGGGCATGACGCACGCGCTCACGCTCCTGCTCGTGACGCTGTTCTTCGGCCGGTGGGCCGCGCTGATCCCGCTCGCCGTGCTGGCCGCCATCCTCGTGGTGGTGGCATACAACATGAGCGAGTGGCGCACCTTTCGGGCGGAATTGAGTGCGCCGCGCAGCGACGTGGCGGTGCTGCTGACGACGTTCCTGCTCACGATCCTGGTTGACCTCACCGTGGCGATCGAGGTCGGCATGGTGGCGTCGGCGTTCCTCTTCATGCGGCGGATGGCCGAGGTGACGAACGTGAAGGCGTTCGTACCGGAGGACGGCGGCGACGACGATTTCGGCGCGGACCCCAATGCCGTGCAGCGGCGCGCCGTGCCGGGCGACGTGGAAGTCTACGAGGTGAACGGGCCGTTCTTCTTCGGCGCAGCGGAGATGTTCAAGGAGACGCTGCGACAGGTGGCGCGCCGGCCGAAGGTGCTCATCATCCGCATGCGGGCCGTGCCCGCGATGGATTCGACGGGGATCCATGCCCTGCGCGACGTGGTGCACACGGCACGGAAGGAGGGCGCGCTGGTGCTGCTCTCCGACGTGCACACGCAGCCATTCGTGGCCCTCAGTCGCTCGGCGGCGCTGCAGGAGATCGGCGAGGAGAACGTCTACGGGAACCTGGACGACGCGCTCAACCGCGCGCGGCGCCACCTGGGGCTGGCCGAAGTGCCCCGGCCCGCCTTCGCCACGCCGACGGTCGCGCGGGAAACACCCGCGGGCGGAACTCCGGCGGCGCGCGCACCGCGCTGAATCGCGGCACCGGGCCGCGGCGCCAAGCCGCGCGTCAGCGGACGCCGAACGTGAGGCCGAGCCGGAAGGTGATGAAGTCCGCGGCGCTGCGGATGGGGGTGATCACCGGCGTGGACTGCGAATCCGGAATGTGGATGCTGTCCTTGTTCAGGTACTGGATGTCGTTGTTCTTGTGCATCTGCGCGCCGAGGTCGAGCACGATGGGACGCGCGCCGGTGCGCAGGGGCACGTACAGCCCGCCACCCCACATCGTGGTGAACCCGCCGTCGGTGTAGTTGTCGGACTGGGCGAACGGCTCCGTATTCTGCGAGCCTTCGACGCTGGACGTCGTGAAGAAGTACGAGAAGCCGAGGCTGCCGGACACGTACGGGCGGACGCGTCCGGTTGGCGCCATCACCTGGAGTCCGAGCCCACCGAACATGATGTTGTTCGACGTCGTCACGTCCACGTTGATGAGCCCGAGCGCCCCGCCGCCCAAGGGCTGGCGCCGCGTGGTGTGGCCGTAGATGAGGTAGCCGAGGTCGGCACGGAGCGCGACGATGCCGTCGGGGTCGAACGCATGGACGAGGTAGCCCGTGAGGCCGAACGCGGCGTTCACATAGTCGCCGAACACGCCCTGCGGCTCGGCATACGTGAGCGAGCCGCCGACGTACGTGGTGGGAATGGCATCCTGCTCGACGGGCTCCGTGGAGCGGGGCCGCCGCTCGACGATCTGGGCGTGAGCGCTGGCGGTCGCCACGAGGACGGCAAGCGCGGCGCGTACGACTCTGGTGGTTGGCACGGGGGGATCCGGCTGGGGTCCTGAATACAAGAGCGGGAAGCGCACGTTCCGCTTCCCGCTCTCCTTACTCCGCCGCGCGATCGAAAGTTTCCGGACCGGCGAAGCCCGCGTGCGCCCCGGGGTGCGCCCGGGCGTCCGCCTGGCGGGGCTATGGCTTGACGAGCGCCTTCACCGGCGCGGGCAGGTCGAACACGGCGGGGTCGACCTTGTCGAACTCGACCGCCGAGAAGGTGATCGTCGCGGTTCCGTTGGCGGTGCGCTGCTCGATGACCTTGGGAAACTTCACGCCGTCCACCTCCATCCACTCGCGCATGATCGTCGTGCTCTCGATCGGGCCCTGCGCGGTCTGCGTGCTGCCGCTGACGCCGGCGATGAGGCCGGTGGCCTTGTCGAAGTATTCGAAGCCTTCGCGGCCGTCGCGCACCAGGCGCACCTTGTAGCAGGACTTGCCCTCGAAGTCGGCGAGCTCGACGGTTTCGGCCTTGGAGTAATTCGCGTCATCCTGGAGGCTGCCGAAGAAGTCGGCGTTGGACTTCATGCCGTCGGCGAGCGCTCCGTCGAGCAACTGGGCGCCGGTCATCGGGTTCATGGTCCAGCCGACCGTGCCGTCATAGCCCTGGAGGATGTCGCCGAGCTGCGGCAGGGTGACCTTCTGGAAGAACCGGTTCGGCTTGGCCTTGTACACGTCCATCGAGGCCTGCATGCCCATGGCGGCCATCGTCATGGACGCCGTCATGTGGACGGATGTGTGGCGGTCGAGCGCGGCACGGCCGCCGGCGGCGGCGTTGTGCTTGTCCATGAGTTCCTTGGGCGCCGGAAGCGACTGGGCGACCGCAAGAACAGGGAGCACCGACATGAACAACGTCGCGGCGACGGCGCGGCGAGCACCGCGGCGGACGTTCAGGAGGAGACGCACGGATCCTTCAGGTTGGGGATGCGGCGCAATCTAGGGTGGGCCGGCTCCGGCGGCGAGCGCGGTCGTGATGCGGTCGCGCTGGCGGTCCGTTCCGCCGATCACGACGCCGAGGAGGTTCCCGTTCTCGACCAGTTCGCGCGGCTGGCCCCAGGGAGGGGTGACGCCGGCGGGCGCGAGGGTCGCGGGGTCGAGCCGCGCGGCGACGGCCTTTCGCGCGGTGGAGTCGTGGAACACGTATGCATGGAGGGTCGCATCGCCGAGGCGGAAGGCGACGACGGGGACACCCATCCATGGAAGGGCGTGCACGGTGTCGATGCGCTGCGGGGCAAGCCCCGCATCCACGAGATGTTTGGTGAGCTGCGCGGCATCCCACAGGTAGCTGACCGGGCGGCTGGCAGCGGCCGTCGCCTGGGCCGTCGCGGCGTCCACCCGCGCCCTGGACTCGGCTGCCAGGCGCGCCTTCCGCGCGTCCGCGCCCTCACATGCGACCGCGGCGAGGGCGGCCATGGCCAGCAGCGCGGCGCCGCGCATATTCCGGGCGATGACTCGCATATCGGATTCGCATGATGACGCGCCGGAGGCGCGCACGCCAGTGCGGATCGACAAGTGGCTTTGGGCCGCGCGCTTCTTCAAGACGCGTGCCCAGGCCGCCGAAGCGATCGCGGGCGGCAAGGTGGAGATCGGCGGTGAGCGGGTGAAGCCGGCGCGGCTGCTGCGCGCCGGCGAGGAAGTGCGCGTCAGGCTGGGGCCGTACGTTCACGTCGTGGTGGTGCGAGGCCTGTCGGAGCGGCGTGGCCCGGCGGTCGTGGCGCGCGCGCTGTACGAGGAGACCGCGGCGTCGCGCGCCGAACGCGAGCGGCACGCGTGGCAGCTCAGGTACGCCGCCCCGGTGATGGAGCCGGGCGAGGGCCGTCCCACGAAGAAGGACCGGCGCACCATGGACCGCATGCGTGGCCGCTAGCGGCGGGCGCTGACCGCGCGGAGCGCGGCGTCGTCGAGACGGTGGCCGCCGTCGAACGCCACGGCGTCGAAGGGCACGCCCGCCTCCCGCAGGATCGCGTGCTGGGCCTCGAGCACCTTCGGGGTGATGAACCGGTCGCGCGTGCCGCACACGTAGGTGACCCGCATGCGGGGACAGCGTGCCATCATCGCGCGGTAGTCCACGTCGGGCGGCAGCGACGATTCCCACACGACGAGGTGCGATGGGGGGACATGCCCCATCGCCACCCAGCGGACGGCGGCCGCGCCGCCCTGGGAGAAGCCGAGCACGGTGACCGGCGGGGTGGGACCGTCGAACCGCTCGCGCAGGCGGTCATGGAGCCGGTCCAGATACGCGACGTTGTCGGCGATGTCCCACGCACGCTGCGCGCGCGTCATCCACGTAGCGCCCATCGGCGCGTCGCGCGCGACGGCCGGCCCGATGTAGTGCCGGTTCAGCGCCTCGGGCGCGACGAGCAGTCGTGTGCCGTCGTCGAGCGCCCTGGCCATCTCGAGGATCTGCGCGGCGCCCATGGCCTGACCATGGAGCACGTACCACAGCTCGCGGACGGCGGGGCCGGGCTCCGGACCGAGCGAGGCAACGAGTGCCGTGCGGCCGACCTCGAGCGGCTCGGTGCGCATGTCGGAGGAGGCGGGCATCGGCCGGAATCTACCCGAGGGCCCGGCCACGCTGGCGTCCGAACCCCCTGCGCTGCTATCGGGCCCGCAGGATCAGGCCGTTGTGCGCCTTGATGACGCCCGCGCGGAGGACGTCGAATCCGTTCTCGTGGGAGTAGAGCCCGAGTTGCTGGACGGTCATGAGCTCGCGATAGCCGTAGTTGAGCAGGTCGCTCATGACCCAGTACCACGCGCGACTGCGCACCTGGTCGCGCGGCGTGGTGACGATGACGTAGCCGCCGGGCTTCACGAAGCGGCGATGGAATTCGAACGCGAGCGGCTTGTGCTCGTCCGGGAAATGCTCGACGAGGCCGATGGAGACGACGATGTCGAACTCGCGCCCGTACTTCAGGTTGCGAATGTCCTCGACCTCGAAGTCGATGTCCATCTGCTCGCGATACCAGACCCGCTTGTGCCCCGTGGCGGGATCCACGCCCAGGAAGGGATATGCCGCGGGGAACTTCCCGAAGCGGTCCGTCTTGCAGAACTCGTCATAGTCCACGAGCACGGTGTGCCCGCCGGGGTACATCGCGGCGAGTTGCATGGCCTCGTAGCCGTCGGCGGCACCGAGGAAGAGGATGCGCGGGCGCTTCACGTCGAGGCCGTCGAAGAGCGCGCGTTTACCGCGCGGATCCCAGACGGCGTCCTCGACGCGGTGGATCTTGTTCCAGATGAGGAGGTGCAGCATCTCCTCGACGGCTTCCTGCGCGCCGTGCACGTCGAACGTCGCGATCGCGGCCTTCAGGTCGGCGCGCGCACGGGCCTGCGCCGCGGGCACGTCGGTGACGAAGTACTGGTGGAAGTTCGCGTTGAACTTCTTCCAACCCTCGACGATGGGCAGCGGCTCGCCGTGCGTGCGCTCGTAGGCCGTCTTGTCGCGCGACCATGTCTCCACGCGGTACGGGCGGCCGACGTCGCGCCATCGCAGGCGGGACCAGTCCGTGGCGCCCCAGTCGTCGAATTGATCAGGAGGCTGGTCGCGGAGGTCGACGACGTACCTGGGGCCGACCTCGAAGTGACCGATCTCGTATCCGGCGGGCGCGGCGATGGTGGCCATGCGGTGAGCTTAACGCGACCGGCCCGGCGGAGACAGCCACGCCCGGCGTGCGCGCTGGAGCGGCACGGTCCGGCGCGCTATTATTCGCCATCTTCCATGGAGCACCGCGTGTCTTCCGAACGCTACAATCCGAACAACAAGGGCTGGGGCGCCGCGGCCTTCATCATCGCCCTCGCCATCCTCGCGAACGTGACGGCGTACATGATCCACCAGGCCACGTACCTGAAGCCGGACGCGCCGAAAGCGGAAGCGTCGAAGTAGGTCGGGCCGACGGCGACGTGGCGGCGCGCTAGTTCTTGTGCCGGAACGTGATCCGGCCGCGACTCAGATCGTAGGGCGACACCTCGACCGAAACCCGGTCACCCTGCAGCACGCGAATGCGGAACCGCCGCATCTTGCCCGCCATCGTGGCGAGCACGTCGTGGCCATTGGTGAGCTGCACGCGGAAGGTCGCGCTGGGGAGCACTTCCGTGACCGTGCCTTCGAGTTCGATCGCTTCTTCCTTCGCCATGGAGTCCCGGTGGAGGGGTGGAGCCGCCGGCGCGCCGCGCCGGAACGACGCTTAATTGTAGTACCCCCCGGAACCCCGAGCCAGTCACAACGACCGTCTGAGACCCGAGGGTTGCGCGTGCGGCGAGTTGAGGGCCAACCATGAACCCGGTGGAAATGATCGCCGTGGCGTTCGGCCTCGTGAGCGTCTGGCTCGCGGCGCGCGAACACATCCTGAACTGGCCGACGGCGATCATCAACGTGGGGATCTTCTTCGTCCTCTTCTGGCAGGCGCGCCTGTACGCCGACGCCGTGCTCCAGTTGTTCTACCTCTCGCTGTCCGTGTACGGCTGGTGGGCGTGGCTACGCGGGGGGGCGCAGCACCGCCAGCTGCACGTGGCCCACGCCGGTCGCCGGGTGTGGACGGTGGGCATGCCCATGGCGCTGGCCGCCGGTGCCGGCCTGGGGTTCGTGTTGCGGCGCTACACCGATTCGCCGGTGCCATTCCTCGACGCGACGCTCACGACGGTGAGCCTGCTCGCGCAGTGGATGATGACGCGCAAGCTGGTCGAGAACTGGGTGGTCTGGATCGTGCTCGACCTCGTGTACGTGCCGATGTTCGTTTCCCGCGGGCTGCCGTGGACGTCGGTGCAGTACGCGGTGTTCCTCGCGCTGGCGTGGCTGGGGTACGCGGGGTGGCGGAAGTCGCTCGCCGCCACGGGCGCCGTGCGCGCCGCGGCGGCATGACGGCGCGCGAGGCGGGGCCCCGCGTGGCGGACCGGTCGTGACGCTGCGGCTCGTCGTGACCGGTGGCGAGTGCACGGGCAAGACCACGCTCGCTGCGGCGCTCGCCGCGCGGCTCGACGCGCCGTGGCTGCCCGAGGCGGCGCGCGCGTACGCCGAAGACGCCGCACGCCAGGGACGGACGCTTTCGCTTGCGACCGTGGAGCCCATCGCGATGCGCCACATCGCGGCCGAGGAAGCGCTGCTCCGGCCCGCGGCGGCGAGCGGCGGCGGCAACCGGGGGGCGACGCCGCACGGGGCGCCGGCGCTCGTCGTGTACGACACCGACCTGCTCAGCACGGTCGCGTATTCGCGACACTACTACGGGACATCGAGCGCGTGGCTCGAGGCTGAGGCGCGCGCGCGCCGGGCCGACCTGTACCTGCTCTGCGCGCCCGACATTCCGTGGACGGCGGACGGCGTGCGCGATCGCCCGGAGGATCGTGAGGCGATGTTCGCGCACTTCGGCGCGGTGTTGCGCGAGTTCGGCGCGGCGGTGACGGTCGTGCGGGGCACGGGCGAGGCACGCGTGGCCGCCGCGCTGGCTGCGGTTCACGCGCAGGTGGCGCTCCCGGCGGGCGGGCCGCCCCGATGATGGCGTTCCCCACCGGCATGGCGCAGGTACAGCTCTCCGTGCCCGACCCCTCGGTGGCCGAGCTCGCCGCGGCCGCGCTGCAGGGGACGATCACGGCCGGGCTGGCGCTGCTCTGCTTCGGCGTGTGGCGGCGCACGCGCGAGCCGCACTTCGGATGGTGGGCGGTGGCGTTCGGCGTGTACGACCTGCGGGTGGGAGCGATCTCGGCGTTCCTCGCCACGGGACGCCGCGAGTGGCTGTTCTGGCACCAGGTGATCACGGGGTGGACGGCGCTCGCGCTGCTGTGGGCGGCGATCGTGTTCCTGCACCGTTCCACATGGCGCCGCTGGTACTGGGCGGTGCTCGCCTTCCCGCTCGCGTGGAGCTATGTGGCGGTGAACCGGCTCGACAACTTCACGCTCGCGGCGGTGCCCGCCGTGATCTTCATCTCCGGCGCCACGCTCTGGACGGGCGTCGTGTTGCTGCGCAACCGCGTGGATGCGACACGCGGCCCGAGCACCCTGCTCGGCTGGGCGTTCCTGATATGGGGCCTGCACCACCTGGACTATCCGATGCTGCGCGCGCAGGGCGCATGGCTGCCCTGGGGATACTACCTCGACATCCTGTTCACGCTGGCCGTTGGCGCGGGCATCCTGCTGCTGGTGAACGCCGACCTCGCCGCGCGCCTGACGGCGCGCACGGACGAGCTCGAGCGGCTCTCGCGCCGGATGGTGCGCCAGCACGAGGAGGAGCGGCGGAGGCTCTCGATCGCGCTGCACGACGAGACGGCGCAGGTGTTCGCGGCGATGAAGCTGCAGCTCGGGGTGGCACGCGAGCAGGCCTCGCCCGCGCAAGCCGCGGTGCTCGATCGCGCGATTTCGCTCTTCGACGACGGCATCCAGGGCGTGCGGCGGGTGACGCATGACCTGCGGCCCGCGCTGCTCGACGACCTGGGCCTGTTGCCGGCGATCCGGTCGCTCGCCGGCGAGTTCACGGATCGCCACGCGGTGCCGGTGCGCATCGAGGCGCCGGACTCGCTCCCGGTGGCGAGCGACGACGCCGAGCTCGCCGTGTACCGCGCCGTGCAGGAGGCGCTCTCGAACGTGAGCCGCCACGCGCGCGGCGCGGCGGCGCGGGTGCGGATCGCGGCGGACCGGGGCGCGCTCCACGTGGAGATCACCGACAACGGGCCGGGCCTGCCGGCGCCCGACACGCTCGCGCGCGCCGACGCGGCCGGCCACCTTGGCATCACGGGAATGCGCGAGCGGATCGGCGCGCTGGGCGGCGAGGTGTCGGTGGGACCAGGGCCGGGCGGCGGCGTGCGCGTTGCGATCGTCGTGCCATTCGCCGAAAGTTCTGCGTCATGAGCGCGATCCGTGTGATGGTGGTGGACGACCACGCCGTGGTGCGCGAGGGCATCCGGCACGTACTGGACGACGGCACGACCTTTTCCGTGGTGGCGGAGGCGGCGAGCGCCGCCGAGGCGATTGCGCGCGTGCGCGACGCGGCTCCCGACGTGATCGTGCTCGACATCTCGATGCCCGGCGGGTCGGGCCTCGGGGCGGTGCCGGAACTGCTCGAGCGCGCGCCCAGCGCGAAGGTGCTGATGCTCTCGGTGCACGACGACACCGAGTACGTCGTGGAAAGCGTGCATGCCGGCGCGCATGGATACCTCCGCAAGGATTCGACGCCGGCGGAGCTCCGCAAGGCGGTGGCAACCTTGCGCGAGGGCAGCCGGTACTACTCGCCGCAGGTGGCCGGGGCGCTGGCGACCGCGCTCCGGAACGACCCGCCGGAGCGCTCGCCGAACCTGGGCGCGCGCGCGGTGGACGTGCTCACGGGCCGGGAGATCGAGATCCTGGCGCTGATTGCCGATGGGCTCACCAGCCGCGAGATCGGCGCGCAGCTCGGGATCAGCGCGCGCACGGTCGAGGCGCACCGGAACTCGCTGATGCGCAAGCTCGGCGTGCGCACGATCGCGGGCCTGACGCGACTCGCCATCGAGCAGGGGATCACGGGAAAAACCCCCTAACCGGACGTCGGGGATGGGCTTCCGTAGGAATACCTACGGCGCCCGGGTGGCATTGGTACTCCCGCGAATGGTTACGCCGCGGGTGGAATCGTATCGTGCGCGCAGCCTTCAACCGGAGCTTCCTCCGTGCGCTCGATACGGACATTCCCAGTCGCCGCGGCCGCCCTCGCCGCATTCCCGATCCTTGCCGCCGCGCAGAGCGGCCCCGTCGTCACGCCGGACTCGACGCTGCGGTCGACGTCGCTGCGCGCCGTGACGGTCACGGCCACGCGCACGGAGACGGACGTCCTGCGCGTCGCGGCGCCGGTGAGCGTCGTCGATTCGGCGCGCATCGCGCGGGCGATGCCCAACAGCCCGGCCGACATCCTGCGCGAGGAAGCGGGCGTGGACGTGATCGGCACGGGCGTGAACCAGGGGCGGCCGGCCATCCGTGGGCAGCGCGGTCAGCGCATCCTCCTGCTCGAGGACGGCATGCGGCTCAACAATTCGCGCCGCCAGCAGGACTTCGGCGAGCTCCCTGCGCTGGTGGCGCCGGAACAGCTGTCGCGCATCGAGGTGGTCCGCGGCCCGGCGTCGGTGCTGTACGGCACGGACGCGATCGGTGGCGTGGTGAACCTCATCACGGCCGGACCGCACGTGCGGGGCGCGGACGCCCTGTCGGGCCACCTGGGCTACCAGTACAACAGCCAGGGCACGATGAGCAAGACACTGGCGGGCTTCAGCGGCAGCCGTGGCAATGTCGCGTTCTCGCTCGACGGGTCGGCCCGCGTGGCGGGAGATTACGACGCACCGGCCGGCCGCTACGGCAACGTGACGCTCGCGGACCAGACGCCGCTCCAGTCCAGCGGTGTGCGCGACCGCAATCTCGCCGGGGCGCTCGCGTGGAAGGTGAGTGGCGGCCACGAGTTCACGGCGCGGGCGGAGCAGTACGTCGCGGACAACGCGGGCTTCGGGTACATCCCGCCGGACAAGATCGGCGCCGACCCCACGGTCATCCAGATCACGTATCCGCACCAGGAGTTCGACAAGCTGACGCTCGGGTTCCGCTCGGGCACCCTGGGGTGGACGGCGGCCGACCGGTTCGACATGACGGCGTTCACGCAGCGCAACCAGCGCGACCTGGCGCAGCACATCTTCGCGCCGTTCGGGCCGGGCACGCCGCCGGGGGCGGGCGTGGACATCCAGACGGCGAACTTCACGGACATCGGTTCGCTCGGACTGCGGGCGGAGCTGACGAAGGTCACGCGCGGCGTGACGTTCACCTACGGCGCGGACCTGTATCGCGACGACGCGAAGGGTACGGACACGAGCACGACCGCCGTGCTCGGGTTCGGCCCGATGCCGCCCGACGCGAGCAACCGGCCGCAGATCCCGAACGCGACGCTGACGAACATGGGCGCCTTCGTCCAGGGCGACGTGCGGTTCACGGACCGGCTGTCGGTGATCCTCGGCACGCGGGCGCAGTACACGCAGAGCTCGCCGCGGGCCACCGCGGGGCGCACCGACGTGATCGCCGACCACACGAACAGCACGGGCGTGTACGCGGCAAACGCGGTGTGGCGCGCCACGGACAACCTCTCGGTGGTGGCGACCGTCGGCAGCGGATTCCGGTCGCCGAACCTCGTCGAGCGCTACTTCGACGGCCCGACGCCGGAAGGCTCGGCCTACCAGAAGGCCACGCCCGACCTGCGCCCCGAGCAGAGCGTGAACGTGGACGGCGGCATCAAGTATCGGGCCGGCCGCGTGACCGCCGAGTTCTCGGCGTACCAGAACGACATCCGCGACGCGATCGTCATCGCGCCGACGGGTGACACGCTGAACACGCTGCCCGTGTACCAGAACGTGAACGTCGGCAAGCTGCGCGCGCGCGGGATCGAGGGCGGCGCCGAGGTGGAGCTCGCGGCCGGGTTCGCGGCGTCGGCGAACTACTCGACGCTCAAGTCCACCAACGTGTCGAACGCCGACTCGCCGATCGGCGACTCCTATGCCAGCAAGCTCAACGCATCGCTGACGTGGCGATCGTCGGGCGGCCGGTACTGGGGCGAATACACGGTGCGGCGGAACGGGGAGCAGAAGGACATCGCGGTGGGCGCGAGCCCGGTGGGCAACGTGCTGCCGGCGTTCACCGTGCAGTCGGTGCGCGCGGGGATCCGCGGGTGGGACGTGGGCCGTGTGCGCCAGGACGTCACGATCGGCGTGAACAACCTGACGAACGCGCTGTACGCGGAGGCCGCGAACGCGTCGTTCTTCCGGCCCGAGCCGGGCCGCGCGTTCGTCATCGGCCTCACCACCAGCTTCTGATGCCGTCGCCGGTCGGCTACATCCCGATCGCCACCACCGTCCTCGCGCTCGTCTTCGCCGCCGAACTCTGGCGACGCTGGCGGGCGCGGGGCGGCCGACACCACCTGTGGTTCTTCATCGGCGCGCTGACGTACGCCGCCGGCACGATCACCGAGTCGACGACCACGCTGTCCGGGTGGCACGCGCCCGTCTTCCGCGCGTGGTACATCACGGGCGCGCTGATGGGCGGCGCGCCGCTCGCGCAGGGCGCGGTGTACCTGCACCTCCCGCGCCGGACGGCGGACCGCCTGTCGGCGGCGCTCGTCGTCGCGATCCTCGTGGCGGCCGCGTGCGTCATGGCGAGCCCGATCCACGTCGACCTCGTGGAGCCGTACCGGCTGACGGGCAAGGTGCTGGCGTGGAGCTGGGTGCGCGCGTTCAGCCCGTTCATCAACACATACGCCGCCGGCTTCCTGATCGGTGGCGCGATCGTGTCGGCGTGGCGCTTCTCGCATTCGCGCGAAACGCGCGACCGCTACATTGGCAATGGGCTGATCGCGGTCGGTGCACTGCTGCCGGGCATTGGCGGCACGGCGACCCGGTTCGGGCACACGGAGGTGCTGTACGTGACGGAGTTCATCGGGCTCGCGCTGATCTACGCGGGATACCGGTACGCGGTGGGAGGAGCGCGCCGGCCGGCGCTCGAGCCGAGCGCCGCACACACCCAGGCCTGACGGAGCGACGCTATGGTACGTGACGACGAACGGCGCGCGCGCGCCAGTGACCCGCCGGTCATGGGCGGGCTGCCGAACGTCCCCGGCATCGGCGTGGCCATGGCGCTGACGCCCGGCCTTGGCGCGCACATGCGGGGCCTGGCCGACGAACTGCTCGTCCACGACTACCCCGGCGCGACGATCACGCGCGGCGAGCGGGAACTGCTCGCGACGGCGGTGTCGGCCGCCAACGACTGTTTCTTCTGCATGGACTCCCACGGGGCGTTCGCCGCCGTGCTGCTCGGCCGCGAGGGCGCCCAGGACGTGCGCGCGATCATTGACGGCGTGAAATGCGGCGCGTCGGGCGGACTGGGCACCAAGATGCGCGAACTGCTGGCGATCGCGCGCACGGTGCGTGCCCAGCCGCTCGCATTGACGCGCGCGGACGTGATGGCGGCACAGGCCGCCGGCGCGAGCGACGGCGACGTCCAGCTCGCCGTGCTGATCGCGTCGGCGTTTTCGATGTACAACCGGATGGTGGACGGGTTCCGGGCGGTGACGCCGCCGAACGCCGAGGTGTACGCGGACCGGGCCGGGCAGATCGCCGACCGCGGCTACGCCGCACCGCCGCCGGCCCCCGCCGGCGATCGCGCCGCGCCGGCGCGTCCGTAGCG